>JAWXBH010000155.1:0-6293 GCA_034439935.1 bacterium | reverse complement strand
TAAGTAAGGTAATATACCACAAAAATGAAGAACAAACTACTAAAAATATAAGTTTCAGCATTTTTTTAAACAAAATTCTTGACTTTTCTATGCTGTATAACGTATTTTTGTATAAGGTTTATTCGAAGGAATTTGGAAAAAGTCATTTGAAGTATAACTTTCAAAGAACTTTTTAATAATTAATTAAAAAAGGAGAATTTTAAATTGAAACCTGCCGTAAAATCAAAAAGTGACAACCCTTTAAGTGAGCTTATAGATGATAACGTTTATAATACTCTGAAGAAGTATAAACTCCTTGATGAAAAAGCAATAAGAGATTACAAAATAAGACAGATGTATAAAGAAATGAGAAGAGAAATGAGTGCTGGCGAAGCGATCGATAAAATTCAGGAATTATTTCCTTATCTGCAGTTTGACACAATCAGAAAGATTGTTTATCAAGTTTCAAAATAATTTTGTATACCTTTATTTTAAATAAGCCGCCCGTTTAAACGGTCGGCTTTTTTTTTGTTAATTATTTCACTTGTATGAAATTATCAAATAAATTCACGGAAAAGATTCTAACCGAGTTCATTAAGAATGAAATGTCCAGGATAGGAATTTCCAAAGCCGTTATCGGATTATCGGGTGGAATTGATTCTGCGGTATCAACTTATCTTGCAGTCAACGCATTAGGAAAAGAAAATGTAACCTGCCTTCTGATGCCTTACAAAACAAGCAGTGAGGAAAGTGTCATTGATGCAATGAGAGTCGTGGATGATCTGAAAGTGCCTTATAAAAAAATTGAGATCACTGAAATTGTCGATTCATTTCTTGATAAAATAAATGATAAGAAAATTTCAAATGTGCGCAAAGGTAATATAATGGCAAGAGTAAGAATGATATTGCTTTATGATGAATCTGCAAGTGAGAATGCTCTCGTCATAGGCACCGGTAATAAAACAGAAATACTTCTCGGCTATACAACTGTTTTTGGTGATTCGGCATGCGCCATTAATCCTGTCGGCGATCTTTATAAAACTCAATTGAGAAGCCTTGCCGAATATCTGGAAGTTCCGGGTCAGATAATTGCAAAAAAACCTTCAGCCGATCTGTGGAAAGGGCAAACAGATGAAGAAGAATTAGGATTTACATATGAGAAGGTGGATGAATACCTGTATAAGAAAGTTGATGAGAGATTTCCTAATGATGAACTTAAGATTCTCGGATATGATGAAAAATTTATGCAAAGGGTTAACAGCCTTATAATAAGAAGCCAGTTTAAAAGACTTCCTCCGTTAATAGCAAAAATTTCAAACAGAACAGTAAATGTTGATTTCAGATATAACAGAGACTGGAATACATAAAATGATATTTAGAATAACATTAATCTTTTTAATATCGCTTAATTTCACTGCATGCTTTAGTCAGACTGAATCTGTCAGAAATGGTGTTGTAAGTTCATCTCAGGAACTTGCTTCAGAAGTTGGCATTGACATCATCAGACGCGGAGGTAATGCCATAGATGCGGCAGTTGGAGTTGGATTTGCCCTGTCAGTAGTTTATCCACAGGCAGGCAATATTGGAGGAGGCGGTTTTATGCTAATACATTTTAAAGACGGAAGCAACACCTCCATTGACTACAGGGAAAAAGCTCCATTGGCTGCATCAAGAAATATGTATCTGGACGCCAACGGTGAAGTCATTAAAGATCTGAGTACTTTAGGAAATCTTGCGGCAGGTGTTCCGGGTTCAGTAGCGGGAATGCTGTATGCTTTGGATAAATACGGAACAATGAAAAGAAAGGACATACTTGAATATGCGATCAACATTGCAGATACCGGTTTTTTCATTAATGGAGGATTTGCAAATTCACTTAATGCATACCAAAAAGACTTTGTTCATTTTCCTGAAACTATGAAAATTTTCGGCGGTAGTTATAAAGCCGGTGAAAGATTCATACAGAAAGATCTTGCAAATACTTTAAGAAAGATCAGTGAAGAGGGAAGTAAAGGTTTTTATGAAGGAGATGTTGCATCATTGATCGTTGATGAAATGAAAAAGACAAATGGGATCATTTCCTTTGAAGATCTTATTCAGTACGAACCAAAGCAGAGGGATGTGATGAAAGGAAGTTACCGGGGTTATGAAGTTATTTCAATGGGACCTCCCAGCAGCGGAGGTATCAGTCTTATTTATCTTCTGAATATCCTGGAAAATTATGATCTGAAAAAATACGGATACGGACATTACAAAAATATTCAGCTTATGACTGAAGCAATGCGTCGTGTTTATGCAGACAGAAGTGAGTTTATGGGTGACGCGGATTTTGTTTCTGTGCCGTGGGACATACTTACTTCAAAAGTTTATGGGGAAAGACGGATGAGTGATTATTCCGAGGACTCAGCTTCACAAAGTAAAAATGTGGAGCACGGCGATGCATACTATAAGGAAAGTGATCAGACAACTCACTACAGCGTTGCCGATGGTAACGGTAATCTTGTTTCAGTTACTACCACGCTGAATGATGTATTCGGAAACAAAGTTGTTGTTGACGGCGCGGGGTTTTTTCTGAATAATGAAATGGATGACTTTGCTTCAAAGCCCGGTGCCCCGAATTTGTATGGTCTAATTGGGAATGATGCAAACGCGATCTCACCCGGAAAGAGAATGCTTAGCTCTATGACACCGACGATTGTCCTAAAAGACAATAAGCCGTTCCTTGTCGTCGGTTCACCCGGCGGCGGAAGGATCATTACAACTGTGCTTCAGACTATTGTAAACATCATTGATCATGAAATGTCACTTGAAAATGCTATAGACATTCCCCGTTTTCATCATCAGTGGTATCCTGATGAGATTCAGTTTGAAAAAAATATGGGTGATGAAGTTTCACGGAAAAGATTGATTGAAATGGGTTACGCTTTAAGAGAAATCCCGGACTTTGGCAGAGTGGATGGGATAATTTTTTCTGATGACGGCAGCATGAAAGGATATTCCGATAAGCGGGGATATGGTAAAGCTTTAGGTTTTTAATAGAAAGATGTGTTCAATCTATTCTTACAATTCGTTTACTTGCATACGAACTCATAAATCCTGAAAGTATTTTTTCGGGATTAAAATAATCTGAAATTCCTGTCACATTTGTCATCACTGATTTATTTTTTAAAAATAAATTGTTGCATGAGTGAAATCTCATATAAGCAGGACCGCTGTCAACCTTTACTTCGTTTTTAGTATTGAATTTAAAATCACCTGCTGTAATTGTTAAATCCTTCCCATAATTTAAAAACCAGATATTTTTGGAATTTTTAATCTTAATTTCAAAATCATCCTTATCCAAAATCAGATTCCCATGCTGATAGATCAGTATCTTTTTGAAATCAGCTTTTGATTTATCTTTATAATTGATGTAAGTATAAACGACAGAGTACTCATTTGAAATTACACGACCCCAATAACGCTGCTCAATGTCATTGAACATCGGTTCATCGCCCCAGGCAGTGTCGAGATATCCAAAACCCTCAAAATCGGTTTTCCGTCTTTTGAAGTTTTTATAGAGCTTGAATTTACCAATGAAATCACAAATTGGAGCTGATGGCGCCCAATAATGTTTTGTGCCGGAATTGTTGTTGTTATTGCTGACTTCAGTTCCATCGGATTTCATAGAAAAAATAAATTCAGCTTTAAATTTATTTTCAAGGTCTGAAGTGGAAAAGTTAATGTTTATGTAATATTTATTCTCGGATTTATCCAAGTAGAAATTGCTCTTATCAAGATAGATCCTCTGACCACCATCATGTGGAACAGCGGAAAATTTATTCTTGGCATATTCAAAAAATACACGGTAAATTATCCGGCTTTTTAAATAAATATCAAAGGACAATGCGCAAAAGTTTAACGGGTCGGGTTTTTTGGAATCCGGATTTGCAAGATGATCATTGACACGCGCATTATATTCAGCCGAATGAGGATTTCCTTTATAAAAAATTATTACAAAAGAATATTCATTCTCTTCGTCAATGCCGTCAAAATACCATTTTTCGTATGAGCCCGCCTCATTCAACGTGTGGGAATGATTATCCTTTAAACCTGTAATTATCTGCAAACCTGATTTGTTTTTTTGAGTTCATAATATTTGGAATTATATTATAAAAACAAACGTAAAAATATTACTAAGCATCATTCCTGTTTCACATCCGTCCAAAATAAAGAAAAAACTTGCCACGAATTTCACGAATGATCACGAATTAAAAATATTATCTCTAATTTTAAAAACAGAATTAACATAAATTTATTTGGAAAGCATTAGTATGCCGTTAAGGTTATTTAAAGATTGAATTTAAAGATTCGATATTAGTGCAAAAATATTACTAAAACAGATTGAATTTAAAATTATTTAAATTTTCAAAAACATTTTGGACGGCAATGCTCCTATTCTTCAGAGTTCTCAGACATTATGAATCCGGCTCTAACATTGTATTTAATTTTCAGGTTAATTAATTTAATGCTAAAATTTTAAAACTATTTATCTTTGACCTGCCATCTGATATGAAGCTGCACTTACTTACGATTTTTTTTCTCATCTTTTTCACAAACAATTTATTTTCACAGGATAATTTTGATTATAATGTTGTCAGCTATGAGATCAACCTTGACCTGTATGAAAATTTTAAAGCTCCTTATCCGGGATCCTTTAACTCACTTGTCAGAATTTCCGCTCAGGCAGACGCAACCATCGGGCAGGTAATCCTTAACGCTGACAACAGATCTCTGGTGATAGATTCGATCAATGGGAACGGAATTTCTTTCCTTCATGAAAATAATATCCTTACAATTAATCTTGACAGGCTTTATGATTCTACTGAAGCTTTTGATCTCAACATATTTTATAAGCATAACAATATAAAGGATTCGGCAGTTTATACCGGTGCCGGAATTTTTTATACAGACTGTGAACCGATCGGCGCCCGTAAATGGTTTCCCTGTAATGACCGTCCCGATGATAAAGCCCTTATCACCCTTAATGCCGAAGTGCCTGCAGGGGTTTTACTTGTTGCAAACGGCTATCTTGCCGATTCACTTGTCAATGCAGACACTGTCACTTATAAATGGGTCAGCATCTATCCCGTGGCTACATACCTTGTTGCTGTTGTCGCAAAGACAAACTTTAATCTTGATGTAATTTACTGGAAGAAAACTTCCAATCCGAATGACAGCATTGAAGTAAGATTTTACTGGCAGCCGGGAGAAACAAAGTTCAACATTGACAATATCAAGAAAAAGATCATCGGCATGCTGACAATGCTTTCTAATCTTTACGGGGATTATCCTTTTGAGAAGATTGCATTTGCAACTACAAACCGGGACTTTCCCTGGGGTGGAATGGAGAATCAGACCATAGTAACTCTTTGTCCTGACTGCTGGACTGAGGATCTTGCCATACACGAGCTTGCGCACCAGTGGTTTGGTGATCTCATAACTCCGAAAACCTGGTCAGACATCTGGCTCAATGAAGGATTCGCGACATATAATGAATCAATCTGGATTGAATATACAAGTGGTTATAAGGAGTATAAAAAAAGTGTCAGTAATATGGCGCGGGGATATCTTAGAAAAAATCCGGGCTGGGCAATATATCAAACCTCGTGGTCTGTGAATGTTCCTTCGGATGATACCTTATTTAATTTTGAAATCTGCTATTTAAAATCTGCCGCTATGCTTCATCAGCTAAGATACGTTCTGACTGACTCGATTTTTTTTCAATGTATGACCGCTTATGCAGAAAATCCGATGTACAAATACGGGAATATTTCTACGGGAGAATTTGTAAGATTCATCAACAGTGTATCAGGTCAGGATCTTAATTGGTTTTTCAGTGAATGGCTGTCACAGCCAAATCATCCTGTCTATCAAAACAATTATAACATTGAAGAGTCAGGCAAAAAATGGAAAGTGGACTACACCATTAATCAGATCCAGAAGAATTCAGGTTTTTTTAAAATGCCGGTTCAGCTTAAAGTAACTTTTGATAACGGAAAAGATTCACTGATCACTGTAAATAATAATTACAATCTGCAGACATTCAATCTCGAGTTCAAAGATGAACCTGTCAAAGTTTCATTTGATCCGAATAATGAGATTCTTCTAAAGGAAGTGAAATAACAATTAGGAATTAGGAATTAGGAATTAGGAGTTTCAAGTACATAAAGTAAAGATAAAAAGTATCATGAGTAGCACACCTTCAACTTTACAAACTTGCAAATGTAATTCGTAACTTGTAATTCGTAATTCGTAATTCGTAATTCGTAATT
>JAWXBH010000154.1:0-24707 GCA_034439935.1 bacterium | reverse complement strand
TTTTTATAGTGCGGCTTAAGTGTCTGATTGACGAGTTATACTCCGGTAATTTACCGGAACTGACCCTTATAAAATATTTTAAAGAACGATTTTATTAAACTTACTATTATGAAACTTTTTCTTTTCCTTTTACTTTTTCAATGATCTGATCTGAAATACTCCTAGGAGCTTCATCATAATGCGAGAACTGCATACTGTATATCGCTCTTCCCTGTGTCATTGATCTCATTGTTGTAGCATAACCAAACATTTCCGAAAGCGGAACCAAAGCCTTGATTACCTGTGCATCACTTCTTTGTGACATTCCTTCTATCCTTCCTCTTCTTGAGCTAAGATCTCCCATAACATCACCCATATAATCTTCAGGAGTTACTACTTCAACTTCCATTATCGGTTCAAGTATTACTGGGTTTGCTTTTCTTGCACCCTCTTTAAAAGCCATCGAACCTGCGATCTTAAATGCCATCTCTGATGAGTCAACATCATGGAATGAACCATCAAATAATTTTACCTTTATGTCTTCAACAGGATATCCGGCTAATACACCATTTTTCATTGCCTCTTCAATACCGTCTGCAACGGGATTGATGTATTCTTTTGGAATAGAACCGCCAACGATTCCATTTTCAAAAACAAATCCTTTGCCTTTTTCACCCGGTTCAATCTCAATCCAAACGTGACCAAATTGACCTCTACCACCTGACTGCCTGACAAATTTTCCTTCCTGTATAACTTTCTTTTTAATAGTCTCTTTATATGCAACCTGTGGATTACCAACATTTGCTTCAACCTTGAACTCTCTTTTCAATCTGTCTACAATAATATCCAAATGAAGCTCACCCATTCCTGAGATCAGTGTCTGACCTGTTTCTTCATCAGTCTTAACTCTGAATGTCGGATCCTCGTCAGATAGCTTTGAAAGTGATTCACCAAGTTTATCATGATCAGCTTTTGTTTTAGGCTCAATCGCAATTGAAATAACCGGTTCAGGAAATATGATTTTTTCCAGCACGATAGGATCGCTTTCATCGCAAAGAGTATCACCTGTCTTCGTAAATTTTAATCCGACTGCCGCTGCTATATCACCGCAGTAAACTTCCTTTAGATCTTCACGGCTGTTTGCATGCATCTGAAGAAGTCTGCTGAATCTTTCCTTCTTACCTGCAATTGAATTATAAATATAACTTCCCGCACTTGCTTTACCTGCGTAAACTCTGAAGAATGTCAGTTTACCTACAAACGGATCGGTCATTATTTTAAATGCAAGAGCTGTGAACTTCTCTTCATCATTAACTTTTCTTACAATATGGTCATCCGTGTGTAAATGGTGCCCTTCAACATCACCAACATCCAAAGGAGAAGGAAGAAGATCTACAACTTTATCAAGTAAATTCTGTACACCTTTGTTTTTAAAAGAGGATCCAAGCAAAACAGGAATAATCTTTACATCAATTGTAGCTTGCCTTAAAGCTGCTAATATCTCTTTTTCACTTATATCTTTTCCATCAAGAAATTTCTCTAACAAAGTATCATCTACATCAGCAACTGCTTCAAGCAGTTTATGTCTGTATTCTCTTGCCTGCTCTTTTAATGAATCCGGAATTTCAACATCTTCGAATGTTGCTCCGAGAGTTTCCTCATTGAACATTCTGGCTCTCATCGTGATCAGATCAATAATTCCATTAAACATATCACCCTGCCCGATAGGCAAATGAATAGGAACTGCGTTTGCTTTCAGCCTGTCTTTCATCATATCGATTGCATGAAAAAAGTCAGCTCCGGTTCTGTCCATTTTATTAACGAAGGCTATTCTCGGTACTTTGTATTTATCAGCTTGTCTCCAAACCGTTTCAGACTGTGGCTCAACACCACCAACTGAACAAAACAAAGCAACGGCTCCGTCAAGAACTCTGAGTGATCTTTCAACTTCAGCAGTAAAGTCAACGTGTCCGGGTGTATCAATTATATTGATCCTGTGGTTATTCCATGAGCATGTTGTAGCAGCAGAAGTAATTGTTATGCCTCTTTCTTTTTCCTGCTCCATCCAGTCCATCGTCGCCGCACCTTCGTGTACTTCACCAATCCTGTGCAATTTTCCGGTATAATATAAAATTCTTTCCGTCGTAGTGGTTTTTCCGGCATCAATGTGCGCCATAATACCAATGTTTCTTGTCTTATCTAATGATACTTGCCTTGGCATATTATTATTTAACTCGTTTTATTATTTTTAAAATTGGGTAATGTTACCATTTAAAATGTGCAAAAGCCTTATTTGCTTCAGCCATTTTGTGAACATCTTCTTTCTTTTTCACTGAGCTTCCTTCACCTACTGCCGCAGCCATAAGTTCATTTGCAAGTCTTAATGACATTGATTTTTCATTTCTTGCTCTTGAATATGTAAGTAACCATTTAATCGCCAATGCTATTCTTCTGTCCGGTCTGACTTCAGTTGGAACCTGGTAATTCGATCCTCCGACTCTTCTTGATCTTACTTCAAGTGACGGCTGAACATTGTTTACAGCTTTCTTAAAAATATCAAGCGGCTGGTCTTTGGTTTTGTCAGCTATAATTTTAAACGCATCATACATTATTCCCTGTGCTACCTGCTTCTTACCGTCTTCCATCAAACTGTTAATGAATCTGCCTATCAAAATGTCATTATATCTTGGATCAGGTCTTCTGATTCTTTTTTCTGCTCGTTTTCTTCTCATTGAAAATTAAAGATATTAAAATGAATTAGTTTATGTAAAATTAGCTTGCTGCTGTCTTAGCTTTCTTTGTTCCATACTTCGACCTGCCCTTTTTTCTGTTAGCTACTCCGGCAGTATCCAAAGCTCCTCTGATAATATGATATCTTACACCCGGAAGATCTTTTACTCTTCCGCCTCTTATCAATACTATTGAGTGTTCCTGTAAATTGTGACCTTCACCCGGAATGTAGGCTGTTACCTCTATACCGTTTGTTAACCTTACTCTTGCAACTTTTCGCAGCGCTGAATTCGGTTTCTTTGGAGTAGATGTATAAACTCTGGTACAAACCCCTCTCTTTTGTGGACATGAATCCATCGCAGGAGCTTTGCTCTTTGAGATTATTTTCTTTCTACCTTTTCGGATTAATTGATTTATTGTAGGCAATTATAGTTTGGCTATTTATTATGGAAACATATAAAATACTAATTTTAAAATTTTTAGTCAATCAATTTAGTTGTATAGACCGAGAATTTTTTTAATCACAATGAATCTCACCACTTATGCATAGTTATGTCAAAATACTGATTTGAATAGTTTGCCAAACAGCAGGAATTTTTGCCCGGATTGAATAAGAAATGTTGCTTCTTCCTTCGCAAGGGGTTGAATATTTATAATTTATTGTAAATTAGCTTTTTAAACCCAAACTAACCTTACCAAAAGATTTCCCGGAAACTTTGGTTTGATCCAATATAATTTGTTTTGAGTTAAAGAATTTTTACTTTTGCTGTATTTAATCGTTTATTACTTTTTACTACACTAATTGCCAGTGCTGTCCAAAACATTTTTATCAACACTTAAAGGTCTTAAATTAATCAGCAAACAGGATAATCATTATTGTTTTAAAAAGAACCAGCCATTGATCTGAATTTCCGGCAATTTATCACAGCGGGAAACTTTTCTTTGCAAAGCTTTCTGGCGCCTGTCCCGCAATGCTTTATGCGGGAGTTTTTCAAAAGAAAGAGTACTTAATCGAAACTAAAATTTTCATTTTCTAAATCACATTGTTTTGGACGGATGTGACTAATTGCATTAAAAATTTCAATTTATAAATTACTTTTCAAAAACTTTTTAAATATATTTATTCACTTACAATAATCCTTTTCAAAAAACCGGCTAGTATTAATATGTCAGAGTATATTCATTTACATAATCATTCCCATTATTCATTATTAGATGCCATCTCAACGATAGAAGGGCTTGTAGACGCTGCTGTTGAACACAAGATGCCTGCTGTCGCACTTACCGATCACGGTGTGATGTACGGGATAATGGAGTTTTACAAAAAAGCAAAAGCAAAAAATATAAAACCGATCATAGGCTGTGAAGTTTATGTAGCACAGTCGGGAACAAGATTTGACAAAGCGAAAAGAAATATTAAATCTCTTGAAGAAGTTGAGGAAAAAAATCTTGAAAACTCGGACGGTCTTACTTCGTCAAATATAAATTATGCCCATCTTATTCTTCTGGCAAAAAATGAAACCGGTTACAAAAATCTCATACGGCTTACATCGATCGGACACACCGAAGGATATTATTACAAGCCGCGTATCGACCTTGAAGTTCTTGCAAAATACAGCGAAGGACTTGTTGCAACTTCAGCCTGCGCCGGAGGAGTAATATCATGTTACATTACACGGAATGATCTGAAGACAGCCGAGAAGATGACGGGGATTTACAAAGATATTTTCGGAGATGACTTTTATCTCGAGATCCAGGATCACGGTATCGCTGCCGAAAAGAAAGTAATGGAATCTATGCCCGGAATTGCAAAAAAATTCGGGCTGAAACTGATCGTAACAAATGATGTTCATTACATTAAAAAAGAACATGCGATCGCTCATAACATCTACCTTAACTTAAGCGCTAAACAATCCGCAAAGAGCTACCGCAATGCTGATAATAATGAGGTTCTCACAAACCTGCGCTACGGCACTGATCAGATCTACTTCAAATCAGCTCAGGAAATGTGCCGGCTATTCAAAGACTTTCCTGAAGCCCTGCGTTCAACTCTTGAAGTAACGGAAAAGTGTAATGTCGATCTCGATACGACGAAGAACTTCATGCCCAATTATAAGATACCTGAAGAAGAAAAAAAATCTGTCAAAACTTTTGATGACTATCTTAAGAAGCTTTCGAATGAGGGCATGAAAGGCAAATTTGAAAATGTGACGACCGAAATTCAGGAAAGATTGGATTTCGAGCTTGAAGTAATAAAGAAGATGAATTTTTCAGGGTACTTTCTGATAGTAAAGGATTTTATTGATTATGCAAAAAGCATCGGTATCATTGTTGGTCCTGGAAGAGGAAGTGCGGCGGGAAGTCTTGTTTGCTTCTGCATTGGGATAACCAACGTCGATCCATTGAAATATGATCTGCTCTTCGAAAGATTTCTGAATCCGGAAAGAGTATCAATGCCCGATATTGACATTGATTTTCAGGATGACCGCAGAGAGGAAGTTATACAATATGCAAAGGATAAGTACGGAGAAAATTCGGTTGCGCAGATAGTCACATTCAATAAGCTTGCACCGCGCGGGGTTTTGAAAGACGTGGGCAGAGTTTTGAATTTTCCATTTCAGGAAATAAATGATCTCACAAAAACGATCCCGATCATTTTCGGAAAGGTAAAGAAGCTCAGCGAGTGCATGAAGGAAGAACCGGACTTTAAAAAATATTTTGATACAGGTGATAATTTTCAGAAAGAGGAAAAACAAAAGTTGTATAACTACTGTCTCGTTCTTGAGAATCTTAATAAGAATTCTTCCATACATGCATCAGGAGTCGTGATCGCCCCCGGAAACGTGACTGATTATGTACCTTTGTCAAAAGTCACAGGTGAAGACAATGTTTTCTGCACACAGTATGACATGAATCAGCTTGAAGATGCGGGACTTATTAAAATTGACTTCCTCGGTCTGAAAGAGCTTAAGGTTTTAGGTAGAGCCCTCGCACTGATCAATAAAAGGTACGATAAAAATCTGACCATTGACGACATCCCTCTTGACGATGAGAAGACTTATGAATTATTCTCAGCAGGTTCGACCGTAGGGATCTTTCAGTTTTCAAAAAGTAAAATGCGCGAGTATCTTGCCAAGCTGAAACCGAAGAACATCAATGATCTTGCCGCGATGAACGCGTTGTACAGACCAGGACCGATGAAGCTGATTCCCGATTTCATTGACAAGCGTTTCGGAAGGAAGCCGATAACATATCTGCATCCGAGTATGGAAAATACATTGAAGGAAACATACGGTATCATCGTGTATCAGGAGCAGGTAATGCAGATCGCTCGGGACGTCGCGGGCTTTTCGCTTGCCGAAGCAGATAACATGAGAAAGGCGATGGGTAAGAAGATCAAGTCGAAGATGATCGAGATAAAGGAGAAATTCATCAGCGGCGCAGTCAGGAATAATGTTGCAAAAAAAGTTGCTGTTGAGATATTCGATCTGATGCTGGACTTTGCCGATTACGGTTTCAATAAATCTCACGGTGTGGCTTATTCAATACTTGCTTTCTACACATCTTATCTTAAGACACATTACCCGCTGGAGTTTCTTACAATTTCAATGGCTTGCAGAAAAGATGATGAGACCGAGCTGCAACAGCTTGCAAACGAATGTAAGAAAATGAAGATCAAGCTTCGTGCGCCTGATGTCAATGAAAGTGAAACTGATTTTGCAACAAGATATTTTGACACGGGAGAAATTGTCGGGGAAATTCTCTACGGGCTCAGTGCAATAAAAAATGTAGGCGAAAAAGCCGCGCAGAATATTATTGACGAAAGAAATAAAGGCGGAAGATATACAGGGCTTATAGATTTTCTCAAGAGAGTTGACCTGCGTCTTGTAAATAAAAAAGCCGTCGAGAATCTGATCTTCTCCGGAGCATTTGATTCCGTTGAACTGAACAGGAACAAGCTTTTCCTTAATATGGAAAGAGCTACCGGGTATTCTCAACGGTTCAAAACCAGTGTTGAAGCTAACGGACAGGAAGGTCTGTTCGGGTCAGATGAAAATTCAAAAGTTGTAAACTCCGATTACATCATACAACCTTACGAGGAATCATCCGAGACCGAGAAATATAACCGCGAAAAAGCAGCGATCGGGTTTTATATTACAGGGCATCCGCTCGCCAAATATGAAAAGGATATTTCGGGTTTCATTGATCTTACATTCGGTGAAGAGCCGTCGGAAGTTGACTTCAGAAGGATTAAGACCGCGACCATGTGCGGTGTCATCAATGATGTTCAGATCAAGATCTCAAAGAAAGGAAATAAATTTGTAGTGTTCAATCTTGTTGATTTTTACGGATCGGGTGAATGCATTGCTTTTTCGAGATTGTATGAAGCAAAGAAAAATCTGTTTGAGAATGATTGCCTTGTAGTTGTTAGGGGCACTCCTGAAGAGAACGGTGATAAGATCAAGCTGACCGTTGAGGAGATCTACAGTATAGATACCTTCCTCGAAATTTATACTAAGAACCTTACTCTTTATCTAAATGAAACCACAACGGATATGAATAAAATCGTATCGATAAAAAATGCAGTGGAAAAACATCAGGGAACTTCAAATTTATTTTTCAGCGTTATGAACTCCACACATTCGAGAGCCTTTATTTCACGTGAATTCAGGATTAAAGCAACAAAGGAATTAATTTCCAACTTGAAAAATATAGTTGGAGAAAATAACTTGAAACTAAACTAAGATAATTTTAAAAAAATTTTTAATAATATAAATCCACAGAAAGGAATTGTAAAATGAATCCAATTGAAATCACAGACGCTAACTTCGATCAGGAAGTATTAAAATCCGATATACCCGTCCTAATAGACTTTTGGGCAGTATGGTGCGGACCTTGTAAAATGATCGCTCCGATCATTAGCGAACTTGCAAAAGAGTATGTTGGAAAAGTCAAAGTCGGAAAACTCGACATCGACAATAATCAACAGGTATCAATGAAATACGGCATCAGAAGCATCCCGACACTTCTTATTTTTAAGGATGGCAAAATAGCAGATCAGATCGTTGGGGCTGTTCCTAAATCCGCGATCACTGCAAAGCTCAATGAGCATGTAAAAGAAGCCGTTTAATTTCGAATTAAATTTTTTCCAAATGGGATTTTACTGCAAAGTAGGATCCCATTATTTATTAAATGAAAATGAATAAGAATTGAAAATAAAAATCAATATACTCACGGTAATTCTGTTTGCTGCATCTTTAATTGCATTTCACTCCTGCGGTAAAGACAAATCTGAAATTCAAAACAATAAAACTACAACAGAGCAGTCACCTCCAAATACTTCCGACAGCACCATATCTAACAGTACAAACAATAATATTGCCGGTAATGAAAATTTTATTATCAGCTACACAGTGGCAGGTAAGATGAACGGAGTCATGCAGATACTCAGAAGCGGAAATAAATTCAGGCAAAACATTTCCTCAGAAATTATGGGAATGAAAAACGATAATCAGATATTCATTCTTGATAATAATGTTTACAGTGTGACTGAGATCGGAGGAAAAACATTAGGTGTGAAGACAAGTCTTAATGATTTTAATAAGCTCAAGAAGACCGGCGAGACTATTATTGATTTTAAAGAGTTTGAAAAATTTCTTAATACAAAAAAAATTACCGGATCGGAGAACATTATTGGCTACAACTGCGATATCTATGATTTCGGTGACGGAGTGTCTTTATCCGTAAACAATAAAAAGTTTGTGCTGAAAATAAAATCACCGGAGTTTATTGCTACGGCAAATAACATTAATCTCAATCCTTCATTCGCATCGAATGAATTTGAATTGCCTAAAGATGTTACTTTCAAAAGTGTCAATACCGGAGACATAGACAGGAAAGCAGTTGACTCATTGCTGAACAAGGCGAATCAGTAAGATCATTCGCCGATAATTTTAACAAGAACTCTTTTTCTCCTTTTGCCATCAAACTCACCGTAAAAGATCTGTTCCCATGGACCAAAATCCAGTTGACCTTTTGTAACAGCAACAATAACTTCACGTCCCATTATTGTTCGCTTCAGATGAGCGTCCGCATTATCTTCCCCTGAATTATGCCGGTACCTTGAATAGGGTTTCTCAGGTGCTAATCCTTCAAGCCATATCTCGAGATCATTGTGCAGTCCGCTCTCGTCATCATTAATGAAAACACTCGAGGTTATGTGCATGGCATTACAAAGAAGCAGCCCTTCCTTTATTCCGCTTTCCGAAAGACAATCTTCAACTTCGGGAGTTATGTTGATCAGCTCTCTCCTTTTAGCCGTTTCAAACCAAAGTTCTTTTCTGAATGATTTCATAAAATTTTATTTAGAAAAATTCTTAGAATGATTCTCCGGTCCTATGTCAAATACATTCGCGAATTTATACATTACAGGTACACCCTCGTAGAAGTTTTTCAGCTCTTCGTTAGATAATTTTTTCTTTTCAGCAATATCCGGTTTATAAAAATCCTGCCATGGGTCAATAGTAACATAAATGTTCATCGCGTCATCAAAGGTAATTGACTCCGGAGCCATTCCGATTATTTTATTAATTTCTTTATGACCCGGAATGCTAAGATCCATTTCCTCCGATTCTACTTTATCAACGGTGAAATCGTCTTTGAACTTTATGTAAAACATGCTTCTCCTGTTACGGTCTATGCCGTATAAATTATGATCATCAGAGGCATACAGACCGCAAATCGAAGTGATCTTAAGTTCGCCTGTACCCATCGATTTAATTTCATTTGTCTTTCGGTTGTAAATATAAAGTACTGTACTGTCGGTAAATTCGGTACGGTCGGTGTTTGGCACTTTCGCCTGATAATTTTCAAGACCGATGAAAAAATAATTTTCGGTGGCAGCAAATCCTTCAAAGCCGATATTGTCAAAAGTGTAAGTGTAGAGTTCTTTAGGAAAGTCCAATCGCCTGATGGTATTTATGGAATCGAATGTCAGGATGTCTTTGTTAAATGTGATCTCGTATATACCTTCTTTCTTTCTGTAGATCTGAGGATCGTTTGAACTGTATTCGTGACCTTCAATCGAAAGAAGAATTTTATTGTTCGGTCTGTCATACAATATCTCTTCCATATCTGTTTTCTTGAATTTTGCAAAAAGCTCTCTCACTTTTTCAGAAAAGGAGATCTCTGTAATGGTGATCGAAGGAGGAATTCTGCTTTCATCAACATCAAGACGGTTTATCTTTCCGAGATCATCACAGGAAATAAAAATTTTTTTCCCGTCCTTCATACCGACATAGCTTAATCCGGATGTCTGACTTGTCTGCATTCCGGCAGAATCTTTCATCCATATCGGGTAATTGTCAATTGGCTGAATTCCGTCGGGATGCGCAAAATATAAATTTACAAAAACAATAATCGCTGCCAAAGGAAGAAAAACTCTTAAAACGTGCTTCATTAATTTTTTTTAATTATACCGGGCTTACATTACATTCAACTTAATTAACTCATCTGAGCAAAAATCGTTCCTGAAAATTCAGGCACTCTCTTTAGCCGCTGAGAATTAAAAGAAAAGTCTTATTAAATATAGAAGTGAAACTCTTATCGTGCACAGTCGGGAGTTTCACTTCTTATAATTTGTTAATGGCTCTGTTGAATCGTTATTTGATAAGCATCATTCTCTTGGTATCAACAAACTCACCTGCTTTGATCCTGTAAAAATAAATTCCGCTCGCAAAATTACTTCCGTCAAATCTAACCTCATATTTTCCGGGAGTTAAATTTTCATTAACTAAGACTTCGACTTCCATTCCCAAAGTATTATATACTTTCAATGTTACAAATTCAGGATTCGTGATCCCAAATTTCAAATTCGTAACAGGATTAAATGGATTCGGATAATTTTGCTGAAGCTCAAACTTTTCCGGGATGATATTGGAAATATTTTGTACGCCGACTATCTCCGGAGAAATTGCAACGCCGTTAATGCCTGAGAATCCTGCGTTCGTTCCTATAAGTGTTCCAACACCGGAGACTGTATCAATTGAAATAAGCTTGTTCACTGTTGCGCCGATACCTGATATTCCATAAAGCTTTCCTGTTTTTGAAAATGAAATATCTGTATTGGGTGAAAGTCCTGTGCTGCCGATCAACTGGACAGATGCATTTGATTTATTGATCTTGTAAAGTGATCCTATGGCAGACATTCCCCACAATGAACGGTTTACCGGATTGATTTTCATTCCGAATAAGCTGGTAATACCTGTATTGCCGATAAAGAAAGTATCATTGGTGGTAAAGTTATATCTGTAGATCTTGCCGTCTGTAGTAGAGCAGTAAAGCTCATCATTAATATCGAACGCAATTGAACGTATGTTTGCGATAGGAAGCGGAGCTAAGATATACGCATCGCCCTGAGCCGCGTTGACCCTTACAAGCTGGGTAGTAGGGGAAGAACTTATTACCGCATAGAGCTGATTGTTTGAAGGTCTGATACTGAGTCCGTTTAGCTGGCTAAAACCCGAAGGTCCAATTGACGTCCCGGTCCCTGTGACAGGATCGATCGTCATAAGGATTCCGTTCGACTGTGTTCCGGTCACTCCGTAAACGGTGTTTGGCTGCACCGGAGTGATCACAAAACCTTTACCTTTGATTGAAGCATACTTAACCGGATTAGATGCATCATTGCTTGTAACTTGCAGTGAATCATTTTTAAATCCGGCTGAAGTCGGCTGGAAAACAATTCTCAATACAAGTGAATCATTGAAATTAAGATTTACAGGAAGAACGGGTGTGTTAAGAATATTAAAATTACTGTTAAAATGCTGAATGCCGGAAATAGTTAAAGTTGTATTTCCGTAATTTACAATTTTTACTGACTGGGTATCACTGCTGCGGTTGACTTCGATGTTGCCAAATCCCAGAGTATCTTTGTTAAGGAAGACCCTTGCTGTCGGATATGGACTTACCCTTATCTGACCGACCCATACTCCCCAGAAATTTTGTAGTTCCGCGTACTCAGTCATGATCCAGAAATCCTGTTCATTGGAAGGATCAAGCCATGTTCCCATGTAATCTCCCCATCTGTCAGACTGTCCTGTATTAATGTAAGTATTTTTACCCGGCTGAAGAACGCTGCTGGGATTAAAAAATGTTGAAGGATCACTGTCAATTCGGGTTGTGAAGTATGCTCCTATGTATTGCGAGAGTCCCGACCTGGAGTAAGAAACAAGTACATTCTGGTCCTTATCGACACTTATCGCGGGGTAGGAATAATAAAATTCATCAGCCCCGAATGTTATATCTTTATCGGCGAAGTTGGAGCCCACATTAATTTTGTAATATTTGAATGCTGAGTATTGACTATTGTAGCGGACAGCGTGAACTGCATGAAGGAATCCATTCTTAAATACCGGTTCACAGCGAAATCCTGAAGTACCTCCGGCAGTGATGGTTGTATTTGAGCCAAGCTGTCTTGACGGAGCCGGATTGAAATACTGAACAACAGGAATGCTAACACCTGTCATTGAAGGATTGGTAAGAGGATTTGTAAGCTTGTAAAGTGAAATATATGAGCCGCTTGAATTTGCATTACATAAAAAATAATATTCATTAGAGTTGCCATAAATTATGGAAGGACGAATGCCGAAATTAACCGAAGAGTTTTCAGGATCTCTTATGTCCCAAAGATCAAACCACGTCACTGCTCCGCCGGTATTGGCATAAAGCTGTGCTTTGTTTATAATTCTGATCTTTGAATAGACAAAATTGCTGCTGCTTATAGTGAAACCGTTACCCGTAATATAAATCGCGTTTGCATCATAACCAATGCCTTCGTAATCCCGCCAGACACCTGAAGATGTGGAGCCATTGAGATCGGATCTCATCGCATAATTATACCATGTACCGAGAGGAATAGAATCGTCAGAAACAGATATCACATCATAAGCAAGAGGACCAATAGGCGGAGTGATCCAGGCGATTATCCATCGTTTTGCATAATGATCATAGGAAATTTTCGGATCGGACAGATTCCCGCCAATGCCAAGTCCGAGACTTGCATAAAATGTTGCCCCTGCGATAGACTTAATAACGTTACCCTGTTTATCCCAGATCCTGAAAGATGAATTCACTGCTCCCAGAAGATGTGTAGGTCCCGCTGCTATGGAAGCATCAGGTGGTATAAAGTTCGTTCTCGGAACTCCGGGAAAATTTTTAAGGATAAGTGACGGAGAATCCGATTCACCATTTATAGTAGATTTATCAAAGACAAAATTACTTCCCTCCGGAGCAGTAGGTTTTATTTTATTAAAACTATCCGGCAGCTCCTGCGGAACGTAGGTATTAGTATTATCCACTGGTATCAGATAATCAGGCAGTGGATCTCCTTCGAAGGAATCCCCGAAATTATCTGTTGATACCATTACTCCCGATGCCACGCTTCCCTGCGCCGGTCCCTGATACAACTGAGAAAAAGAATTCTGATATAAAAAAATTATTAAAAATGCTGTAAGGCAGTAGGTGAGTTTCACGATTTTTCCCTTTCGTTTTATTTAAATATAAGCATTTGTATAAATTATTGATATAAAGTTTTTGAAATCGGTCTGCCCTTAAAAAGAACTTGATTCTTTTTAAAGGTTGCTTTAAACTCAGCCTGTAAATTCAGACTACTGCTTTTACAACTTCCTGCATTGACAAACTTGTTTTAATTTTAAAAATTAGTCACATCCGTCCAAAAAAAGCAAAAACTTGCCACGAATGATCACGAATTAAAAATATTATCCCTGATTTTAAAAACAGTATTAACATAAATTTATTTGGACAGCACATATTTATATCTCCAAGGTTTTTTAAAGGTTGATTTTAAAGATTCGATATTGGTGCAAAAATATTACCAAAACAGATAGAATTTAAAATTATTTAAATTTTTCAAAAACATTTTGGACAGCACTGAAAATTAGTACGCTATATAGAGTATATCGGATTGTTAATAAAATCTCAATTGATTATATTTTACGTTCACTTACAAGAAGAATTTAAATTAATATTAAAATGTCATTAAAAGTTGGAGATAAAGCTCCTGATTTTACCTTGCCTTCATTTAATAACTCGGATGAACCGGTTGATTACAGCTTAATCACCTATAACGGCAAAAAGAATGTTGTACTGTTGTTTTTTCCGCAGGCATTTACGGGTGTATGCACTGACGAAATGTGTCTGGTCAGAGATAATATGAACCTTGAAGCAGGGGATGGTACTGAAGTTCTGGGAATAAGTGTGGATGGAACATTTGTACAGAAAGCATTTGCAAAAGAGAATAAAATTACGATCCCGCTTCTTAGTGATTTCAATAAAGAAGTCATAAAAAAGTATGATGTAGTTCAGGAAATGTTTGCACACGGAATGAAGAACGTCGCCCAGCGATCAGTCTATTTAATAGGCAAAGACGGTAATATCAAGTATGTTGAAGTAACGGAGAACCCGGGTGTGCAAATCAATTTGGACGGAATACAGGAAGCTGTCAAAAAACTGAGTTAGTTTGTTTTTTGATTATACACTGACTATGCCTGAAGTTTTGAATTCATTGTGGTAAACAGAAATTATATGCAGGTAATAAGGGAAATTGATGATTTTATATATGACAGGAAAAGTGTGGTTACAGTTGGAACATTTGACGGTGTCCATCAAGGACATTCCAGAATTATTGAGAAGCTAAATTCAATTAAGGATTCAAAAGGTCTCCGGAGCGTGGTGGTAACATTTGAACCTCATCCGCAGATCCTTCTCAGGAACAGAACAAAAGACATCAGGATCCTTACCACATTGGATGAGAAAATTGAAATTCTGAAAGACAAAGGAATTGATCTGGTATATGTGATCAATTTCACAAAGGAATTTTCCGAAACTAATGCTGAGGATTTTTACAAAAACTATCTTGTGGATAAGATAGGCATGACTGATCTTGTTCTGGGATATGATCACATGTTCGGAAAGAACCGCGAAGGTAATTTTGATTCACTGATCACCATTTCTGAGAAGTATGATTTTACAGTTGACAAAGTGGATGAGTTCAGGATTGAAGGTGAGCATATCAGCAGTACGGTAATTCGCGGGCTTATCGAAAGCGGAAAGATGGAAAAGGTTAGTGAACTGCTTGGAAGGAATTACAGCATTGAAGGAAAAGTAATTGAAGGAAAAAAATTGGGAGCTGAGCTTGGATATCCTACTGCGAACATTGAGATATCCTCTGAATATAAATTGATCCCAAAGACAGGTATTTATGCAGTTGAGACCGATCGCGAAGGAATTAAGAACTATGGGATGATGAGCATCGGAAAAAATCCTACTGTATCGAGTGATGACACTTTAAAACTTGAAGTGAATATTTTTGATTTCAATGAAAAGATATATGGTGAGAAGATCAAAATTAATTTCATCAGCTATCTGAGGGACGAGGAAAAATTTGAAACTCTGGACGAATTAAAAAACCAAATGTCGCTTGACAAAGAGAACAGTTTAAGAATAATTAACGAATCAGTAAAATAAAAATAAACATTTAACAAAAGAAACATGCCATTAACAAAAGAAGAAAAACAAGAGATCGTAACCAAATTCGGAAGCACGCCTACCGACTCCGGTAAACCTGAAGTTCAGGTTGCAATACTGACAAAAAGAATCAATGATCTTTCAGCACATCATTTCAATAAATACAAAAAGGACAATCACTCAAGAAGAGGATTGCTTCAGATGGTAGGAAAGAGAAGAAAGCTGCTCAGATATCTTGAGAAGACCAATGTTGCCAGATACAGAACCATCATCAAAGAATTAGAGATCAGAAAATAATTTAAAAAAAGAACTTTGCATACTAAAAGTATAGAAATAGGCGGAAAGAAAATTACGCTTGAGACTGGTCGTCTTGCCAAACAGGCAAACGGAGCTGTACTGATATCTCTTAATGATAATTTTGTTTTGTGTACCGTCACAGCTTCGGAAGAAGCAAAACCGGGACAGGATTTTTTTCCACTTACAGTAGACTATCGTGAGAAGACAGCATCTGTTGGAAAGATTCCGGGTGGGTTTTTTAAGCGTGAGGCAAGACCCACGGAAAAGGAAATACTTTCTTCAAGACTTATTGACAGACCAATCCGTCCATTGTTCCCTGAAGGATTTTTTAATGAGACACAGGTTTTATGTTCGGTCTATTCTTCTGACAGAGAGAATGATTCTGATACAGTTGCGGCAATAGGAGCTTCTGCGGCACTGCTTATCTCTGACATTCCTTTTGAAGAACCGATCTCTGAAGTCAGAGTTACAAAGGTTGACGGCGAACTGATCGTGAACCCGACTTATGAGCAGATCGAAAAAGGCGGATTTGATATTACGATCGCCGGAACTGTTGATTCAATAATGATGGTAGAAGGTGAAGCAAGAGAGATCTCCGAAGAAGAATTTCTTGAAGCAATTAAATTTGCTCACAAGCATGTTGCTGAGATCTGTACTTTTCAAAAGGAGTTTGCTAAGGAAGTCGCAAAGAAAAAACGTGATTACCATATTGCTGATGACCATGCTGAAATCATTGCAGATGTAAAAAATATCTGCGAGCAGGATCTTAAAACAATTACCGCAACGGTGCTTTCAAAAGAGGATCGTCAGATTAAAAACAGAGAAATTAAGAGCAAGGTAATTACTGCATTGTCGGAAAAATATCCTGAACAGGAAAAGCTTATTGAGAAGATCATTCATGACATCCAGTATGTCGTCATGCGTGACATGATATTAAATGAAGGCAAGAGACTTGACGGAAGAGGAATGAAGGATGTACGCGCTATAACAAGTGAAGTCGGCTTGCTTCCAAGAACTCACGGCTCAGCATTGTTCACAAGAGGTCAGACACAAAGTCTTACCACTGTAACTCTCGGAACAAAACGTGATGAACAGACAATAGAAGGTCTTAAAGAATTAACCACAAAGAGATTTATTCTGCATTACAATTTTCCTCCGTTCAGCACAGGTGAAGTAGGCGGCAGACCGGGACCCGGAAGAAGAGAGATCGGACACGGTAACCTTGCCGAAAGATCATTGAAAAATTTATTACCCGCAGAAGCAGATTTTCCATACACTATAAGAGTTTTATCTGACATTCTTGAGTCAAACGGTTCGTCATCTATGGCAACTGTCTGCGCAGGTTCGCTTGCATTAATGGATGCCGGTGTTAAATTAAAAAAGCCGATTGCAGGAATTGCAATGGGTCTGATTAAAGAAGGTGACAAAGTTGCTATACTATCTGATATACTCGGTGATGAAGATCATTTTGGTGATATGGATTTTAAAGTTGCCGGAACACTTGATGGCATCACAGCAATTCAGATGGATATTAAGATCAAAGGAATTTCTTTTGACATAATGGAAAAGGCGCTTGCTCAGGCAAAGGAAGGAAGAATTCATATTCTTGGTGAGATGAAAAAGACTCTTGACACCGCTCGTGAATCGATCTCAAAGTTTGCCCCGCACTTATACTCGATCTCAATTCCAAAGGAAATGATCGGTGCCGTAATAGGACCGGGTGGAAAAATGATCCGCAGTATTATTGCAGAAAGCGGAGCCGAGATAGATATTAATGATGAAGGAATTGTAACCATAGCCGCGATAAATAATGATCAGGCGGCAATTGCCAGAAAGATGATTGAAGGATTGACAGCCATGCCTGAGATCGGAAAGATTTATGAAGGCAAGGTTAAAGGTATAAAGGAATTCGGAGCATTTGTTGAAATACTTCCCGGTAAGGAAGGACTTCTTCATATTTCCGAAATTGACACAAAGAGAGTATTAAAAGTAGAAGATGTTTTGAAATTCGGGCAAATGGTCACAGTGAAACTGCTGGGAATAGATGATTCGGGAAAATTGAAATTAAGCAGAAAGATCCTAATGGGTAAAGAAGAAGCAAAACCAACTGAAACTAAAGAATCATAATATGAAGTTCGAAATAGATAAACAATCTGATAAGACCATTTTTAAGCTTGAGTCAAAATCTCTGAATCACGAGATCGCAGCACAGTTAAAAGCTGAGCTGATCTTCCTTCAGAAGGAAATTGATAACCAGTTTATTATTGATCTGAAGGATGTTACAAAATGCGACAGCTCGGGGCTTTCGGTTCTGTTGCTTTCTGAAAGACTTGAAAGAGAAAAGAACAAGAAGCTTATTCTGAAAAATGTAAACACCGCTGTCAGGGAACTTATGCAGATCGCAAGACTTGACAGAGTTTTTGAGATTAAATAGATCGTAACCAAAAATATATTTTTATACCTTAAAAACTTCTTGTTAAATTGACAGGAAGTTTTTTTATTTTTACTCTAAAATTATAACATGGACGAAAGTTTTCAAAAGATATGCAGTGTATCGGAAATATATAACCGTAAGGGGAAAATGTTCACGCTTGATGATGAGAATGAGATCGCTGTATTTAAAGTTGACGGAAAATTTTTTGCTGTCGATAACATCTGCCCTCATAATCACACCGCGCAGATTTATGATGGTTATATCGAAGGAATGTATGTTGCATGCCCGGTGCACGGCTTTCAGTTCCATCTTGAGACCGGTGAGCAGCCGACACTTATGGGTTGTAAGCTGCGGACATTTGAATTGATAATTGAGAACGACATAATTTATGTAAAACGTCCCGAAGAAAAAAGGTTCGACTTTGATAACTGGGATTCCTAAAATCAGGAGATCGCTTTGCTGAATGACCTTAGTGAAATTATCCGGCAAAAATGCCATGAAGCAGGCTTCATTAAAACAGGTTTCGCCAAAGCTGAGAAGCTGACAGCCGAATCTGCATCTCTGCAGGAATGGCTTCACGAGAAGAGGAACGCTGATATGCAATGGATGAATAACAGTTTTGAAAAACGAACTGATCCATCACTGATAATGGATGATGTCAGGTCTATTATATCCCTCGCTTATGTCTATGATACTCCCATTGCTCATTCTGAAGATAAGAACATTCCAAAAATTTCCCGTTACGCCTGGGGAAGTAGGGATTATCATAAGGTACTAAAAAAGATACTGAAAGAACTTTGCACGGATATCGAATTATTATCTCCTCATATCAAAACAAAGTTTTATGTTGACGACGGTCCTGTAATGGACAAAGCCTGGGCTGTCAGATCGGGAATAGGATGGATGGGTAAGAACACAAATATAATTGATCCCGATTCCGGTAGCTTCTTTTTTCTATCAACTATTCTTATCAATCAAGAACTTGAATACGGCAAACCTATTGAAGATCTTTGCAAGACCTGCATGCTCTGTGTGAATGAATGCCCGACCGGAGCAATTTATGAAGAATATAAAGTTGATGCAAATCTCTGTATATCTTATCACACTATTGAAAACCGCGGCTCGATCCCTGATGAAATTGATCTTGAAGGCTGGATCTTCGGATGTGATGTCTGTCAGGATGTTTGTCCGTATAATGGCAAAAACATTTTTACGGATAATGTGAATTTTTTTCCACGGAGGGAATTGACTGAATCAACATATTCAGAGCTCAGGGAAATGAGTGAGGAAAATTTTAACCTGGTGTTTTCCGGAACACCCGTCAAGAGAACCAAGTATTCCGGATGGATTAGGAATATTTCTCAGGCTAAAAAAAAAATAAAAAAAATTTGAAACAACTGAAACTTTGTAAGTCCTGTTTACGAATACTCCTTTATTCATATTAGTTAAGTTACAACCCTCGTACCGGAACCAAAGAAAAGAAATAAGCAGATTTACTCGCAAATGTAACACCTTCTCGGAAGCCCTGTCAAGCATTGCTTGACAGGGCTTTATAATTTTGTATGTTAATTAAATAATATCAAAATTATATTTGCACATTCAAAATTAATCTTTCAGATGAAACTCATTCTTACCTTTTTATTAATATTATCCTTCTCAGAAATTCATTCACAGACCAAAACTGATTCTCGCTGGTCAGCATCATTGACCTTCAACGGACTTTATCAGTCGGGCAATACGAATAAATTCTTTATTTACGGAAGGGCGGATTCAAAGTATACCGCCGGAATTGTTGAAACTATTCTTGCCGGCTCTGGGGGTTACGGTGAATCAAAGCAAACAAAGGATGACAATACTTACTTCGGCTCCCTTACAACTGATTTTTTTTATGATAAAAAATGGTCGCCTTTTTTTCTTCAGACTCTTGAGTATAATTTTTCAAAAGGAATAACGATCCGCTCGCAGACGGGCTTGGGTTTAAAATACGTAGTGATACATGATCTTGAACATAAAACTTCATTCTCGATTGCAGGAATTTACGACTATCTGAATTTATTAAAAAAGCCGCAGGATTATGAAAAGAATGAAGTAAGAGTTTCGTTGAGATTCAGAACAAGACAGATACTGATAGATAAGCATCTTAATTTTTTGCTAACTGTTTTGTATCAACCCGTTGTGAATGAAATTTCCAAGAAGAATATCTATATAGAATCGACTCTTGAAGTTCCACTTACAAAGATCTTCCGTCTTAATGCAATTTACACTTACGTCTTTGATAATGTTGTTTCGGTAGGAAGGAAGCGAGCAGATAACAAGCTTACTTTCGGAGGAGGATTTTATTTCTGAGCTATTAAATTTCTGCTGATCTTCTTAATTGAATCGCAGCCGCACAGAGCCATCGCAAGCTCGGTTTCTTTCCGGAAAATTTCCAGTACAGCAGTCACTCCTTTTTCGCCTTCAACTGAAAGTCCCCAGATAACAGGTCTCCCTATCAGAACAGCTTTGGCACCAAGCGCTAACGCTTTGATCACATCTGTTCCTCTTCTTATTCCACCGTCAACTAATATTTCAATCTTGTCATTCACAGCTTCTGCGACTTCAGGTAAAACATCGATCGTTGCACGGCAGGTATCTAGCTGTCTTCCGCCGTGATTGGATACAACAATTCCGTCAGCACCTTTTTCAACGCAGAGCTGTGCATCCTCTGCGCAAGCGATGCCTTTTATTATTAATGGAAGCTTTGTTATTGACTTAAGCCAGGATATATCTTTCCATGAAAGCGAAGGATCAAGGAACTGATGAACGTATACCGACAATCCTGAATTCTCAACTTCAGGAACACTGTGCTTTTGAACGGGCAGGAGATTCTTAACAGACAAACCTTCCGGCAAAGAAAATCTGTTTCTCACATCACGCTCCCTTGTTCCAAGAAACGGCGCATCAACCGTCAATACAATTGCTTTACATCCTGCATTCTCCGCCCTCATAATCAGATCACGGGTGACTTCCCTGTCTTTATAAACATACAATTGAAACCATACCGGACCGTCAGAGGCTGCAACTACATCTTCAATGTCCGAATTTGAAAGTGTGCTGAGGATCATTATGGTGCCTGCTTTACCGGCAGCTCTCGCAACTGCAACCTCACCTTCCTCATCTGCCATTTTATGAAAAGCAGTCGGTGCGATCATCACCGGCATTGTTATTTTATGTCCGAGCACCTTTGTCGTCAGATCGATCTTACTGACATCAACAAGAATCCTGTATTTTAAAAAGATCCTTTTGAAAGCATCGCAATTTTCTTTTAATGTAATCTCATCATGTGCTCCGCTTGAATAATAATCGTAAGCCATCCGGGTAAGCTTTTCTTTTGCAATTAATTCGAAGTCGGAAATATTGATCGGGGTCATAGTTTTGTTGAAATAATTGAGAGGATTAAATCTGATGCATTAAAAGCGCAAGCCGGAGCAACTAAAAATTACATTTTTCCTGTTACCGGTAAAGTAAATGTAATCTTATCCTTTAAAAAAAATTTAATTCTTCTTCAGTTGCGCCCTCGCTGCAGCAAGTCTTGCAACAGGCACTCGGAACGGTGAGCAGCTTACATAATCAAGTCCGAGCTCATTGCAGAACTCCACTGAATCCGGCTCTCCACCGTGCTCTCCGCAGATCCCTATCTTCAGATCTTTCTTTACTTCCCTGCCCTTTCTTACAGCAAATTCCATCAGCATACCGACACCTTCTTTATCAATTGATTCAAACGGATCGCGTTCAATGATCTCCTTATCTATATAGTTTGGAAGAAAAGATCCTGAATCATCACGCGAAAGTCCGAAGGTCATTTGAGTAAGATCATTCGTTCCAAATGAAAAGAACTCAGCATGTTCGGCTATCTTACCTGCGACAAGCGCTGCTCTTGGAATTTCAATCATTGTTCCTACCTTATATTTTATCTTCATCTTTTTTTCCTTCATCACTTCAGCGGCAACTCTCCTTATTATTTTTTCCTGTTCAATGAATTCTTTTTCACCACTGATAAGTGGTATCATAATTTCCGGCTCAACTTTAATTCCTTCTTTCTGAACGATCACTGCCGCTTCAAATATTGCACGGGTCTGCATTTCCGTTATCTCCGGAAAAGAAATTGCAAGACGGCATCCGCGATGACCAAGCATAGGATTAAATTCCTGAAGTGAGTGCAGCTTATATGATATTTCGTCAACAGTCGTGCCGATCATCTTTGCAAGCTTACGGATCTCGATTTCAGTGTGCGGTAAAAATTCATGAAGCGGCGGATCAAGTGTCCGTATTGTTACCGGCAGCCCCGCCATCACTTTGAATATTCCCACAAAATCCTTTCTCTGATAAGGAAGAATTTTATCAAGCGCTTTGCGTCTGCCTTCTTCCTTATAAGCGAGTATCATCTCGCGCACGGCATCGATCCTGTCGCCGCCGAAGAACATGTGTTCGGTCCTGCAAAGACCTATGCCTTCAGCTCCGAAGGCGACAGCGTTCTCACACTGATCCGGCTGATCCGCATTTGTCCTGATCTTTAGTCGTCTGAACTTATCCACCCATTTCATAAAGATTGAATAATATGAATACGGCTTCGAATCTTTTGGCTTTAATGTCTTATCGATCAATACCTGTAAAATTTCCGATGGCTTTGCCTGGAGCTTTCCGACTATGACTTCACCTGTCGAGCCGTCGATAGAAATAAAATCACCTTCTTTTATTAAATGCGGCTTACCCTTTACCTGCACTGTCTTTAGCAGATAATCTATATCAAGTGTCCCACATCCTGCCACACAAACTTTGCCCATCTGTCTTGCAACGAGAGCGGCATGTGATGTCATGCCTCCGCGCGAAGTAAGTATTCCTTCGGCTGCGTTCATTCCGCGGATATCTTCAGGCGAAGTTTCAATTCTAACAAGTATTACCTTTTCACCTCTTGCCTTTGCATTCACAGAGTCATACGAATTAAAATAAACCTTTCCGCATGCTGCTCCGGGTCCGGCATTCAAACCTTTTGCCAAAAGCCGCCCGTCTCTCACTGCCTCTTCTTTTTCCTTTGTGCTGAATATCGGTCGAAGCAATTGATTCAATTGTTCCGGCTCTACACGCCTGACAGCTTCCTTTTCATTTATAAGTTTCTCCTTCACCATGTCAACGGCAATTTTTACCGAAGCGTATCCCGTTCTTTTTCCAACTCTGCATTGAAGCATGTATAATTTTTCTTCCTGAATTGTAAACTCAACATCGAGCATATCCTTGTAATGGTGTTCAAGATTTTTTCTGACCTGATCAAGCTGCTTATAGATCTTCGGCTTCGCTTTCTTCAGTTCTGAAATAGGAAGCGGCGTTCTTATTCCCGCTACAACATCCTCCCCCTGCGCATTCATAAGATACTCCCCGTAAAATTCATTCTCGCCATTAGATGGATTTCTTGTAAAGGCAACACCGGTACCGGAGGTATCGCCGAGATTTCCAAATACCATTGCCTGTATGTTTACCGCTGTTCCCCATTCGACAGGTATGTTGTTCAGCTTTCTGTAAACAATGGCGCGGTCATTCATCCATGATCTGAACACTGCTCCAATCGCTCCCCAGATCTGCTCCATCGGATCATCCGGAAAATTTTTACCGGTCTCTTTTTTAATGGCTGCCTTGAATTCAAAAACGAGCTCTTTCAGATCTTCGGACGTAAAATCAATATCATCAGTAATATTTCTATTTTTCTTTTTGTGTTCAATAATTTCTTCAAACGGATCGATCTGATTTTTATCCTTCGGCTTCAGATCCATTACTACATCACCGTACATTTGCACGAACCTTCTGTATGAGTCGTAAACAAATCTGTCATTCCCTGTTTTGAGAATCAAACCTTCCACTGCCTTATCGTTAAGACCAAGGTTCAGAACCGTATCCATCATACCGGGCATTGAAGCTCTTGCTCCCGAACGGACACTTAGTAGCAGAGGATCTTTGTAGTCGCCAAAGTTGCATCCCATATCTTTTTCTACCTGCTTCAACGCAGTCTCAACTTGCTTGTTTAATTCCTTCGGATATTTTTTCTTATTCGCATAATAATAATTACAGACTTCGGTAGTGATAGTAAAGCCCGGAGGGACAGGCAGTTTAATGTTCGTCATTTCAGCAAGATTGGCGCCTTTGCCGCCGAGCAATGATTTCATATCCGCTTTGCCTTCGGCTTTTCCAACTCCGAAATAGTAGACGTATTTTTTTGGCATAAATGAATTTGTTAGGGAATTTTGAATTGCGTGTAAGATTGGAAAATAAATTCAGATTTGAAATTCAAATTCGGATTTGGTGATTAGAGTTAGGATTTTGGATTTGGGAAATTTGAATCAACTACTACATGGGAGCATGTCTTGTTACTTTTTTTAAGGTCTTTACAGCGGAGAGATTCTGTGGGGACATCGAGATCATTACTTAACTCTTACATAATCCTGATAAAGATTTTCCTTTTCATTATTCCAAAACGAAAAGGCATCGTCCTGTGAAGTGAAATTTCTTATTTCGTCATCATTATCAAACTCTTCCAAAAGAGTGATCAGAACTTTATATTTCTTGTTTTCAGGAAGACTTTCAAGAGGAATTACTTTTTTACCATCATATATTCCTTTTATTGCTATCATATCCTTAGTTTGTTTTTTTATAAATTAGAAAAACAAATTATTAATTTACATATCAATAAACC
>JAWXBH010000153.1:0-4208 GCA_034439935.1 bacterium | reverse complement strand
TCAATATAGGCTTGTAACTCCTCATAAGTTGAATATGGTTTTAGTTTTAGCTTTTTTAAAACCAGCAGGTAACGTGATATGTAGCCTCGCTTTGACATTTAGCTTTTGAGTAATTTTTCTAAAAAATCAACGACTTCATTTTGATTGTCAAAAACAGGCACAGGATCTATACCGGCTATTCTATATTTCCCTTGTTCAAATGAAACTGCATATTCTTTGTTTTTGACAAACGTGAATGTTTTAGGGTTCTCTTTCCCCTGCTGAGGATTATACTTTGCATTGTCAATTTTTCCTTTCAAATCGAGATACAACGAATAGGAATAATACTCAGAATGATAGCCCGCTGTAGTTGAAGAACCTAATAAAAGAATATCCTTCTCATCAATCCACCTGATTAATTTATTCTTGTCACATTGTTTAAAAATTTCCGGATGCTTTATGAAATGATACCGCCAATCTCCTTTATCATTAAAATTGCCGATAACAGTTCTTAAATCTTGATTTAAATAAGTTGTGTTAATAGAATCAAATAATGATTTCAGAACTTTTCTTTTATCATTATTATCTCTTAGCAGTCTTTTCCAACTTATATCACGGTCTTTATCTACTAGAAAACTATAGTTTTGTCCTTTCTTCAACAAATAATCTCCGGTAGCTAATAATGCTCTTTCAAAGAGATAATTGTCGAAATTATTCAATCCAATATCTCCAAAAATTGCTTCGGATTTTTCAGCATATTTCTTAAATAAATCCAAATTAGGCTTGTCTTCCTCCTTGCACCAATCTAATAAAAACCCGATTTGGCCATTAAAATATTTGTGGTTTTCGATTTCAATAATGGCTTTTTTCCATTCCTCACTTTGTAAAATTAGTTTTGCTTTCTGCTTCTCTTCATTTAATTGTTCTCCAATAAAGCCAGAGAGATTTACGAGTTGAGAATTCGCAAAATGTTCAACAATGGAATTTCTGTATTTTAATAATTCGTTAACTGAACGAAGTGAATTGGCAAATTCAGTTGTGTTATTAAATAGATATGGTCTTGTGCCTTCTACAAGATTACGAATGATGCGTATCCAATTGGTTAAATTTTCTGTAATAACTTTCTCTTCTAGTGCTAAATACTTATATAATGAAAACATAATTACCAAATCGGCATAACCAAAGTCATTTTGGATTGTTCCTTTGAATAAAGTTTTTTCATTTACATAAGCCTTAAGAAATATTTTCGGATTATCATTATGCGATAATTGGTCTAAAACAGCTTTAATTATTTGGAAATATTCTAAGTCAATACAACCTAACTCAACATATTGATTGAATGAAATTTCCTTTGTGTTATCCCTCAATAAATCAAGGTCAATTCTAAACTTATCACTTTTAATGTCTCCAATCAATGCATAATTGATTACTGCCATTGTTCTAAAAAAATTCAAAAACGAGTCATCAAAAAGATTTTCATTATTCCGGTATTTCCAAAACAAATCTGTCCATGTCGTATCTATTTTATGTGAGAATGTATCAGTTGTTTTAGTTTCACTTTCCCATTCATTACCTGAAATATACTGCTCAAACTTTGCCTTAAAATTTTCAAACTCAGTTAGCGCTTTTCCTCTAGCGTTCATTTTTATATATAGGTCATCTGAAAGCCCGAAGTTTTCTAATTCTATGTATTGAAAGCTTATGTTATTTAGTTTATCCCATAAGTCAGTTCCATTCTGAAATTCTTGATGAATTGAATCTAACATTGTCAGCATTGATTTTATTGTTGGGTCTTTTTTCCACGAAAGAAAAAACCAAGAGCTATCAATAATAAGTTCAGAAGGGTTGAGAATATCATTCATGCCAATTCCTTTATTTACTAGCTCATAACAAAATTCTCTAGAACTACTGCGTGTTTCGTATGTAAACTTTGTTAGCAGTTCTTTGACTTTACCTAACTTGTTTTCTTTTGTAGCAATATAATAATGCAACAGAAACAATGTTGTTAATCGCTGTTGCCCATCAAGTGGTTGTAAAACTTCATCTTTTACACTCCCGTAAACAAAATCCAACTCTAACGGCACTTCGTTTGTAATTGCATTATGTAACGCACCCAAGAAATTTTTTCTTAATTCTTCTTTCCCTTTTCTTCCTTGAGCATAATCTCTTTGAATGATAGGGATTTCTATTTTATATTTAACGATTAACTCAAGGAAAGTTAATTTCTGTGATGTTGGATTACTCATTTCTTATGATAATTTTAACGACTCTTTAATTTTATTACGATACGATTCTCTGTCGCTTTCATTCCATATTTCAATATCCTTTACATCGGGTGAATAGTATTTCATGAAAACATTTTTTGTGCAAGTAGGAATAAAAGTGCCTTCTATTTCTCTTGCTATAATTTTCTTTCGTTTTTCCTTGAAGCCATCATTTTTATATGAACGATTGGTACCTCTATCTAGTAGACAAAGATTTCTTAATGTATTGTCTTCTTCTCCTAATATATATTCAACAATGATTGCAAATTCATTTTCGTCAATTGTGTCTTTTGCTTCAATCGAGTTTTCTATTTGGTTGTTTTTCTCTTCATTATTGTGAATTTTAGTTTTAACAAAATTGTTTTCTAGCCATTCTATTTGATTTTCCTTTTTAACTTTCACCTCTGTTGCAATGGCATGAATATGTTCTACATCCCAATGTTCTTTTTTATATCTATCGAAAGGGAATCTATTAGTCTCATCTTCATTTTTTAGCATGGTTTGAATATTGTGAAGCAAAAGAACATTATGGACATTTGGGTTTCCATATTCTATAGTAGAAGTATCTATTCCTTGAATTTTATCTTCAATCTGTTTATTCAGCCAATTTTTGAATTCTGTTTTCGATTTATCTTTTTTTTCTTTTAAGAGCGATTTAATAGAAAAACCAACGGTTATTAAATATCCAATCTTGTGGTAAAGAATTCGGTCATTAAACCATTCTTCAAGTGTTTGGTAATACTTCTTTATCTCTTGCCAGTTATTACTTATTTCATCATCAATTTTGCCTTTGAACTTCTCATTAAAATAACGAAAGGTAGAATATGGGTCAGGTTTTGTTTCCTTTTCTGCCATTAAATCAAAAATGAACTCAATCCGTGTAGCTAAATTATTAGCTTCTTTATTTATGAAATACCAAAATGAATCATCCTGTAAAGTAAATTCCATTCTGTCCCATTCAGATGCAATTTCCAATTGTTTAAGTCTAAGTTTTTCGGAATCTAGATATCCGAAATTTGAGCTATTTAAAAATAAAGCCTTTATCAATTCCGCATTTGTCAGTGGAATTTTACCCATATTTATTCGGGTGAAAATATCTATTGAATCTGTATCAGCAGTTTCATACCAAATTACTTTAGTTGAATGTGCAAATTTGGATTCAAAACTTCCTGTATCTATTAGTTTTCTTTTTTTAACCCACTCATGAATTGTAATATATGCATTAGATATAAAGTGGAAGTCTATGTTATCCTCAGCAGTATCAAGACTGTCTGTAGTTTCATCAATTTTTATTTCTTTTAGAAATTTCTCGCTATTGGGTCTCGTTTGATAAGAAAGAGTGAACTCTTTAAGTTTTTGTTTGCCTTTCCACATTTTATTAATGTAATGTATAAGTAGATATATGGTAGTGAGTCTTTGCTGCCCATCAATTACTTCAAACCATTCTTTGGAATTATTTAAATTAAACTCTTGTTTCATTTTCTCAGTGTATTTTTTTACAACAATTGGCTGTAAACAATACCAAGTCTTTTCTTCAGAATCTTTTACCTCCTTTCGTGAGAATTCTTCTATATCATTCAACAAATCTTCAACTTGCTGTTTTGTCCAACGATATCCTCTTTGATAAGATGGTATAAAGAAACTATTTTGTAGTAGTTCGCTAATGGTTTTTAAGGTTGTTTTGTTTTCAGCCATCCGAATTATTGTTTTTGTAAATGTATTTTAAAAAGTTGGGCACAAGCCATTGCATCACTTAAAGCATCGTGGTGGTTCAAAGGGATGTTATATTCTCCACAAAGTGAAGCCAAGTTAGCCCCGAAAATTCGATAGGTGCAATGTCCTGTAAATTCCGGATTTGAAAGTCCATAATATTCCAAAGTTTGTTTTAAGCACTGAAAGTCAAAAGCAAATCCATTGTGAGCTACTACATTTTGATTTTTAATGAATGGTTCTATTTGTTTCCAT
>JAWXBH010000152.1:0-8133 GCA_034439935.1 bacterium | reverse complement strand
TTTAACCGTTTTTTATTACTATAACACGGTTACATTAATTATGACTCAACGACCTGATTTTTGGCCACCTCTGGGTTACATTAATTATGACTCAATGCGCAGTTAATTATATATCACATTTGTGCATTGCTTTGACTAATTAATTACTCTACGTTATTTTTGACTCTTCAATATAGTTAATATTGTTTAGCCCCCCAAAATTAAAAAACATTTTTTTAAATTTTTTTAAAAGGAGCTAACATGAAAAAGTTAATCTACGCAATCTTACTTTTAATTTTTACATCCCCCCCCCACATTTTCTCAAATCTATCAATCATGGGTGAAAAGATATATAGGATCTTACGCTGTGGATGACCCTATGGCATTGCAAATTAATTCTGGAAATCCTGTGATAACAGGCAGAAGTGATTATGCCGCTGGTCAAAATATAGAATGTCCAGTAATCAAATATAATCAGTGTGATGGTACTACAACATTAGATATAATTCAAAATCAATTCGGAGCAAATTTCGAATTGGGTTATGATATCGCCATTGATAATTCTAATAATATTTTTATTGCGGGCGATACATACATAGGTGCTCTGAGTTATTATTTTAATATTTTTTACAGCAAATATAATAATAATCTAACACAGCAGTACATTGATGATTATGGTAATCTTGAAAATCAAAATTCCAGAAAAATAAAATTAGATCCTTCGGGTAACTTTTATATTGGTGGTACTAATCAAACATCAGCAGGATATTTTACATACCTTCTAATAAAGTTCAACAGCAACGGAGTATTTCAGTGGGCAACATCTTATAATAACGGAATTGCCAATGATGACCATTTTCTTGATGATATGGTTATTGATCCCAATGGCTACATTTATGTTTCAGGTCGAAGTGCTGGAAGTCTTACTGGTTTCGACATAGCGACATTGAAGTATGATTTTAACGGTAACCTTTTATGGACTAACAGATATAATGGAAATGGAAATGGTTATGATCAGTCCTGAATCAATTGTTTTGGATTCGCAGGGAAATATTTTTGTAGGAGGAGTTTCGTATGAAGAAGAAAATCCTTCTGATGATGCAGTGCCTAGAAATACGTTTATTGTAATTAAATATAATCCTTCAAATGGAACAAGAAGTTGGGTCAGAAATTTTTATGGAAATAGTTTAAGTATAAGAGATGCCTGGTGTCACTCACTTGCAACCGATGGAAACAATAATGTAATTTGCACTGGATATGCCAAGATGCTTACAGATTATGATTTTATAACAATAAAATATAATCCTTCCGGAACTACACTATGGATGAAACAATATGATTATGGCAACACACAAGATTATGGTAATGATGTTGCTGTGGATAATTTAAACAATGTTTATGTAACAGGAAGAAGCCGTCCAATTCCGCTTCCTAGTTCTCCTTCAGACTATGCAACAATAAAATATAACGCTTCTAACGGAAATCAAGTATGGGCTGCCAGATATAACGGAACCGGAAATAATAGTGACGTTGCTAAATACATTTCAGTTATCGGCAACAATAATGTTTTTGTAACCGGAACAAGTGTGGGGGACGGAACAAATTTTGATTTTCTTACGATTCATTATTATGATGCCTGGCTTGCATGTGATGTTAAAGATTTTTCAGACAATAACGATATAAATGATGTGAGTTTTATTGATGATGAAAAAATTTCTGCTGTAACCGGTTCAGGTAAAATATTAAAAAGCAGCAATCAGGGTAATAGTTGGATTGAAACTATCAATACTGGAGAAACTCGTCTCAACTCGGTCAAATTCTTAAATAATAACATTGGTATAACTGCCGGTGATTCGGGAAAAATCTTTTATACAACAAACGGCGGCTCGAACTGGCAAAGAAAGCTTTTTAATTCAGATAAAAGTTTAAATGATATTTTTATTAAATCCGATGGAAGTATTTATTTTTGCGGAGAAAAAGGACTAGTAGGAAAAGCTTCAGGACTTAACGGTTTGATAACTTCAAAAAATTTAGATACGACTATCTCACTAAATGCAATAAATTTTATCAATAGTAACACTGGATTTGCGACCGGCTCAACAGGAACAATATTTAAAACTACAAATAATGGCAATTCGTGGAATCGAATACAATTAAATAGTAATTTTCACCTTAATAAAATTAAATATGACAGCAGGAATAATTTTTATGTTGTCGGTAAGAATGGAGTCTGCTTAAGAAGTTCTAACAGCGGCTCTACTTGGCAAACTTTGAATACCGGAGTTACATCCCATCTTAATGATATTTTTATAAAAGATTCATCCTGTTTAATCATAGCAGGAGACAGCGGAATTATTCTTTCTTCCTGGGATAAAGGAAACACTTGGGAAATGCAGCCGACTGAAACTTATAAAAATATTCGTTCGGTAAAATTTAATAGTAAGCAAATTGGTGTAGCAACAGGAGAAAACAATCTTATAATACGAACGGGCTTTCCCGAATCCTCCGATTATAGCCCTGGTTATAGTAAAAACCAAAAAAATATTGTAATAGATGAAACCGGGCTTAAAGCTAAATTAAACAATATTTATCCAAACCCTTTCAACCCTTCGACAAAAATTTCATATTACATTTCAAATGATTCCAGAGTTGAAATAAAAATATTTGATGTAACCGGTAAGCTAATAGAAAATCTGGAAAATAAATTCAGACCCACAGGAAGCTATTCGGTTAAATTTGATGGGAGTAATTTGCCAAGCGGTGTTTATTTTTATAGATTAAATGTATATGGTATAAATGAATCAACAGGTATTTATTCCGAAACTAAAAAAATGTTTCTGATAAAATGAATATAAAGTTGATTTTTATTATCATGTTAAATTTGTTCTCCTCAAATCTCACCTTTAGTCAATGGGAGATAAGAAATAATATTGATCCAGTATTAGGGTTGGAAAAAATATGGTTTATAGATTCAAATACAGGTTTCACCGGTGGCTATCCAGGTAAAATATTTAAGACAACAGATGGCGGTGAAAATTGGAATTTAGTATATGAGCAAAATACTGGAGGTATTATGGACATTGAGTTTATAAACGAATCTACAGGATTCGCTATTTATGATTATTCAAAAATTTTGAAAACAACTAATGGAGGTATGAATTGGCAACTAAGAAATTTAGGATATGATTTTACTTCCATTTATTTTTTCAATGATAGTGTTGGATTTCTGACTCCATTAAATCAGTACAAATTGTGGAAAACTACAAATACAGGCGTAAACTGGTTTGAGATGAATTATACGTTCGCTTTTATAAGTATTAATGATATTCAATTTATTAATAATAATATTGGATTTGTTTGTGGTAGATCTCAAGCCGGTGCAGGAAGTACATATATAGGTAAAACCACTAATGGAGGTATGAACTGGACCGAATGGACACTTTCCTCAGGTTACGAATTTATTTCCTTATCATTTATAAGTTCAGAAGTGGGATTTGTAAGTTCGCTGTTCGGAACCCTTCTCAAGACAACAAACGGCGGGCAAAATTTCGGTTGGTTTATAGCCGGTGATTTTCCGACAGGTGGTATTATTGTTCAAGCACTTGATAGCAACAATGTATATGTTTGTGGTGGCAATGGTTTTTTAAGTAAATCTGTAAATGGAGGGACAAACTGGTCACAGATGAATTCTCCTACAAATAAAAATCTTTATGACATGCATTTTATTAATAAAGACACTGGGTTTGCATGTGGTGACAGTGGAGTTGTTCTGAGAATCACCAATGCAAGCACAGTAAGTATTAACAACTTTTCTAATGTAGTTGCTTCACAATATAAACTTTTTCAAAATTATCCTAATCCATTCAATCCAAAAACAAGCATTAATTACGAATTAGGAATTACGAATTATGTCTCATTAAAAGTTTATGATGCATTGGGCAGTGAAGTCATTACTTTAGTCAATGAGAATAAGCAAGCCGGATATTATCAGGCGACATTCGACGGAAGCAACCTGCCGAGCGGAATGTATTTTTACAGATTGTCAGTGGATGGAAATGTTGTGGATACGAAGAGAATGGCGCTGGTAAAATAACGTGAAACGTCAAACGTGAAACGGCAAGGCGAAGATAATGCAGCTCGTATAGAAATAGGTTGTTCGTTAATAGTTATTTAATAAATATAAGCGTTGGAGTGTTTGCTCTGACGCTATTTTTATAAAATTTTGCTAAATCTAAAATCTTTCGCCGATGTTGTAACGAAAGATTATTATATTCTATTTTCACGATTTGATAATAAGGTAATAAGGTAAAATATTTTTATGCTATTTTTCTACTAAGGTTGATTCCAATTTTTTGTAATCGTTTTTACCGACGGCGGGAAAATAATTGAATTCAAAAAATATTTAGTTTAAATTTGTATTGGTTAAGATAAATCAGGTGTTGTAAAGATGAGTAAGATTGATAAACTTGTAGAAAAACTATTATTGGGACATTCAGACAATAATTTTGATTTTGATGATTTAAGAAAAGTAATACTGCATTTTGGTTTTGCAGAAGACATCAAAGGCAGCCACCATACTTATAGAATTAAAAGTCATAATGCTTTTATAAATATTCAACCATCTGGTAAAAATTAAAAACCTTATCAGGTAAAACAAGTAAGAAAAATTTTTTCTAAATATTTTATAAAATAAATTTAATTAAGAATGGAAATTAAGTATGAAATACGGATATTTTGGAGTAACATAGATAACTCATATATTGCAGAAATTCCTGAATTGGAAGGATGTGTTGCGGATGGAAAAACTCCGGATGAAGCTTTGAAAATGCTGGAGGAAGTTTATGAAATATGGATGAGTTCGGCAAAGAAATATAAATCTTCAATTCCGAAACCTCAACCAAGGAAGAAGAAAATGGAAGTTGCGTAATTATTTTTTTGTTGAAACGAATTGAATGGCAACGTCGGAAAATTAGTAATTAGTAATCAGTAATTAGTAATTGTTTCTATAGTGTAAGATTCAAATTCAATTTTCTTCTTAACCGGAGCTTCTATCTTTACAGTCATCGGAAAGATCTGAGCTTCATAGCAGTCGGGAAACCACCTTCTGTCTTCCGGAACAATTATGAACAACCCTTCGTCATCTCCCATCGCTGCAAAATTCTTTTCATCTCCGCTGAATAAGGGGATCTTAAGCTCACTACTAATTTTATCAAAAAATTCTTTGACATTCTTAACCGGCAAGCCTATCTCACTGACGCTTAGAATGCTCTTTCCTGAAAAGGCTTCATCGGATCGATTCCTGAGATTATGCCTGGCAATGAATTCCACAATGTTTCCTGCCGGATCATAAAAATAAACCGAATGAGCATTCCAACTCTCAAAGTTGAATTCATCCTCTCCGTCCAATGTTATCAGCTCAAATCTTTTTAAAGCCCATTCCTTAGCGGCTGCAAGTTGGTTCTCGGGAATATTGAACGCAAAGTGATACTGAGGGTTATCGTCTCCTGAAGCTGTTTTGAATGTAATTACAGATGCACCTGCCTTTACGGAAAAGCTTTCGTTATCGGAAGATATGATCTCAAGTTCCAGAATATCTGAGTAAAAACTTCTCTGTTCATTCAGTAAATTGGTAAAGAGAATTATTTCTCTTATTTTCATTTTTAAAAATTTAATTCAATGTTAGTCAAACATAATCCTTTAATTTATTTTATTCAACATGAAGTGCTTTCAGACCGAAATTTTGCTGCAATCAAAACCGCGCGGCTTCCATATCATTACAAATGAAATTCTGAAGAATGTTTCCGGCTTAAAGGAAATTCAGGCTGGCATAGCGAACATATTCATTCAGCATACTTCAGCTTCGCTGTCAATCAATGAGAACGCGGATCCCGATGTCAGAACTGACTTCGAAACCCATTTTAATGAAATGGTGTCGGAAGATAAAAATTATTATCTGCATACCGATGAAGGAACTGATGACATGACCTCGCACATAAAATCATCTATCCTCGGCTGCAGTCTCAGCATTCCGGTGACCAACGGTCAGCTCAATCTCGGTACCTGGCAGGGCATATATCTTTGCGAGCACAGAAATCACGGCGGCAGAAGAAAAATTATTGTAACGCTGATGGGGATGTGAGTGTGCAGAGTGTGTAGAGCGTTTGGAGTGTTTAGAGTGTTTAGAGTGTTTAGAGTGTGTAGAGTTGGTTGAGTGTGGTGAATGTGGTGAGTGTGTTATGTTAGTTCAATTCCAAATCCGAAATTCCAAATTCCAAATCCCAAATCCAAAATCATCCAAATTCAAAATCCCATTTTTCACATTCTAATTGCAAACTGAAATTCGTAAATTATTTATATGAAAAGCGTCTCCTTACATACCCTTGGCTGCAAACTTAACTACAGCGAAACTTCCACCATTGCCAAAAATTTTTCTTCAAAGGGCTTTCTACTGAAAAATTACGGTGAGAAATCGGACATCTTTGTGCTGAACACCTGTTCAGTCACAGAGAATGCTGACAAGGAATGCAGACAGATCGTCCGCAGTGTGATAAGGAATAATCCTGAAACATACGTTATCGTTACGGGCTGTTATGCGCAGCTTCAGCCGGAAGAGATCGCTTTGATCGATGGTGTAGATCTTGTGCTTGGTATCAATGAAAAGTTTAAGATGTTTGACTATATGGAAAATCTTGACAAGAAGGAACTTTCCTGCATTTATAAAACTCCCATTGATGACGTAGCAGATTTCGATGAAGCATTCTCCGCGGACACCGACTCGCGTACACGAGCATTCCTGAAGATCCAGGACGGATGTAATTATAAATGTTCGTTCTGCACCATTCCCAAAGCAAGAGGTAAGTCACGTAGTCTTGAGCTTGAAAAGATAATAATTAATGCAAATAAAATAATTAACGCCGGCTATAAAGAGATCGTCCTTACAGGTGTAAACACCGGTGATTATAATTACGAATCAGGAATCAGGAATGAAGAATTAGGAACAAATTCCAAATACGAAATTCGAAATTCCAGATTGATCAATGTGCTTTATGAGCTTGAAAAGCTTCCGATAGAAAGGATAAGGATCAGCTCGATCGAGCCCAATCTTCTGACTGATGAAATTATTTCACTTTACAGGGCTTCAAATAAATTCTGCAATCACTTTCATATTCCTCTTCAAAGCGGTGACAATGAGATCCTTAAGTTAATGCGAAGAAGATATACTCGTGAGTTTTACAGCGGGCTTGTGCATAAGCTTAATGCAGAGATCCATGAAGTGGGCATAGGTGTCGATGTGATAACGGGCTTTCCCGGCGAGACTGAACAGCATTTTGAAAATACATACAGATTTCTGGATGAACTTCCGGTTGCATACCTGCATGTCTTTACTTATTCCGAACGTAGAGACACTGACGCTGCGGGCTTCGGCGGCAAAGTCGATGTGAGGGAAAGAAAAAGAAGAAGCGGGCTGCTGAGAAAGTTATCGGATAAAAAAAAATCTGATTTTTATAAAAGATTTTACGGTACAAAGCAGACAGTACTGTTTGAATCTCAGAAGGAAGATGATTTCATTGAGGGTCTGACAAAAAATTATATCAGAGTAAAAGTTCACAGTGAAAACAATATTGAAAATACTATCAGAGAAGTAAAATTAAGTGATGATTATCTATGTGAATTAATTTAAAAAACTAATGATCACAAATCCGGAATTACTTGAAAAGTTTGAAAATGATTTTGTAAGACAAAATGATATGTCAGTTCAGGAAAAATTTGATATGATGGATCAAATGTTTGAATATGCTAATCAGTTGGGAGCATTGTCAAAAGAAGATACAACAGGACATTTGGAATCGCTGATAAAAACTTTAAAAAATTTAAGAAATGCTTCAAAAGATACTTATTAATGTTGTCAAAGAACTTGATAAAAATAAAATTCCTTATGCAATAATTGGAGGTCAGGCATCGTTAATGCATGGAGTAGTCAGGTTTACACAGGATATTGATATTGTCTTAGGAATAGCTATTGATGAAATTAATAAATTCCAGAAATTAATTAGCAAACTTAATTTTGAGTATTTAGTAGAAAATCCGGAAGACTTTGCTAAGTTAACGAGAGTGATGCCTGTTTATGAAAAAGAAAGTAATATAAAGATTGAT
>JAWXBH010000151.1:0-2865 GCA_034439935.1 bacterium | reverse complement strand
TATCGAAGTGATTTTTTAAGCAAATTTGAAAAATGGACGTTTTTTCACAACCTGACGGTTTGCAGCTACAAGAAGTTGGCGATTTCGAAGCACTAAACTTTCTGCCACCACAAAACTTGATACGAAGCACAAATCTTTATTTAACCACTGAACCGCCAATTTTTTGTAGGTGCTGTTACAGGCTGGCGTTTTCATATTGATACGCAATTTTTCTTCATTATTTCGAAATGTTTCTTATCGGAATATTCAACGATTTTTAGAAGGGTTTTAATGGCTTCATTGCTTTCGCTTTTGTCTGTATGCTCAATAGAACTCATTGGTTCATAATTATGTGAATATTCATTTATTAATTTGTAAACTTTGCCTAAAGCTGTCATAGAAATATTTGCTCCATTTGAATTAGCTTCTTTTGATAGAGCCTCCATTTTTTGTCTGGGATTGCTTGAATTTGGAATTTTAAAATCCGCATATATTTCAAAGAACCTTCTAGAGATATTACCAATAGTATATAAATCCCCATATTCCGGGCTAAATGATAAAAACTGGTTAATATTATTAAATAAAAAATGGTATTCGGATTTGAATCTCCTAAGAGTTTGATCCAATGATTTTAATTTAGACTTCCTTCTTTCATTTTCATAAAAGCTCTCTACCATATAAAATTCGCTTGGAATAGTTTTCAATTCTTCTCCGTTCCTTTTCAATTCAATATTTTCCTCTTGAACCTTATTATTCTTTTGCGTGAACCATTCTTTTATCAAATTAAAAAAATGAAAGTTATGAGTTGAAATGAAAAGTTGTTTTGCAGATTGAAAATGTTCCTTTATTAAAGAAAAACTGTGGTAAACGAAGTTGCTATCTAAACTTGAAATTGGGTCGTCAATGAAAATTACGCTGTTATTAACTTTAAAATCCCTTTCTTCTGTCTTTACAATGAAGTATGAAAAGGCAATTGCTGTTTTTTCTCCTTCACTCAAATTGGATGCGGGAATACCATCTCTGTAAATTAGATAACCTTTTTTAGATGAATCTAAATCAAGTAATATTTCATCCCTACCAAAATATGATTGAAGATGCTTATTAATTTTTGCTAAAGCGCTTCCGATTTGTGACGTTTCCTTTTCTAGATTCTCTACTTCCTTTTCAACGCTTGATAATTCGTCTGTACTAGATTTTTCTTTACCAAGTGATGTTGAATATTCATTATCCATTTTTTGGAAATCCTCTTCAATAATTGCCTTAGAAATTGTATGTAGTTCAAGCTTTTCTTTTGATTTAGAAACTTCATCACTATGTCCAATAACTTGTTGGTTATGTTTCTCTATTACATCGTTTAATGTTGAAATATTATGATTTAATTCATTTTGAAAATCTTTTGGCTCATCTAACATTTCAACCAATTCTTTATCAAAGGGATTTTTGTTCTTTTCATCTAATAAAGCTTCAGAACTCATAAACAACCAATCTGTAAAAGCTTTTATTGAAGAGTTCAACCTTTCAGCGTGTGAAACAAATTCAGCTCTTAATTCTGGATAAATTTCCGAATTGTCAGATGTTATTTGAGAAAATTTTAGACTTTTTGAGAGAGAAATGAATAATTCAATATTTGTCTGTAAATCAAGATAATCTTTGCTGAAATGTTTTGAAAATTTATCGAACAGTTGGTTAGGTAACGGATTATCGCAGAATAGACATTTACCATATTCATCTTTTGATTTATGAATTTCAAAACCTTTTTTTATCCAATTATTTAGTTCTTCATCATTTTTGAGTTTTTCAATTGTTTCAGCAACTATTTCTTTAGCTAATAAGGTTTTAATGTGATTATAGATTCCATTGATGTCTCCATAAAGCGGAATTTTTATTTCAACTTCTTTATACTTGGATATTTCTTTTCCAACTTTCCGCTTTACTTTTTCTTCGAGCTTAGTTTTTTCGACATCATCTAGTAATTGTGTTCTGATTTTATCAATCCCTTGGTCTTTTATTCTTTGCTCAACTTTTGTTCTGTTATAGGCCTTATCAAATAAAACATTAGACACCTCTCTACCAACACTTTGTAAGAAAGAATTTCTTATTTTCTCTTTATCTTCTCTGTTTTTCTTGGCTTGCTCACTCTTTTCTTTTAATGCCTTTTTTTCAATGGTCAGCTTGTCTAGCTTTTTTTTGGTGTCAATATCAACTTCACTTAAATAGACGATTCCGTTACTTGATTTATTAGGTTCAAAAGATACATTATCATCTATAAAGTCCTGATTAAAAACACGGATTGCTATAGTTGAATTTGCAAGCTCCTTTGATTTGATGAATGTTCTGTCGTGTAATACAATTTCGAACTGTCCATTTACAGGAAATTGTTTAAATGTTTCACTGTGGTGTGTAGCTTTTTTTTCACAGCTTGAAAAAACTCTTGATAGTGTGGTTTTACCGCATCTGTTCCAACCATAAATGAGATTAAATCTTTTAAAATCGGGCAAATCATTCCACTCTGAATTTTGAAAAATCCCAAAGTCACTTAGCGATTTTATGTTTTTTATTAATGTCATTTTTCGATTGTGTCGGTTTTTACGCTTGCCTGTAACTTGTTTACACACGAAGTTAAAAACCTTTTCTACTTCGTATATCCACCCCATTTCGGGAGTTAACACGAAACTCAGCCTGCTTTCCGGTTTCGCATTAACTCCCAAAATATCTCTTTTTCTTCCCCATCCAAACCCACAAGCAAACACAAATCTTCCGCACGTAAGTGAAGCGGCTGTTATTGTACAACTGCGGGTTGCTTTTATCCCCCTCAATCTCCCTCTTTTTATTCCCCATCCAAATAACCTAAGTATGAACTTGTAGCTTCTTCTTGCCTCACTATCC
>JAWXBH010000150.1:0-11111 GCA_034439935.1 bacterium | reverse complement strand
TCCCGAACTCGCCTGCAGGGAAATTTGCTCTGTCATCATGAAATAGATATGCAGGCGGTCGGGAATGACAAGACTGGGGGGAACTCGCCTGCAGGAAAATTGCTCTGTCATCATGAAATAGATATGCAGGCGGTCGGGAATGACAAGGCTGGGGGGAACTCGCCTCCAAGAAGACTGCTTCTAAGTGTATGATGTTGATATGCAGGCGAGTTCGGGAATCTCTGAATCGAAGCATAAACATATTTGCCCGGGCAATTCTATCTTCGCAATATTTTACATATTTTATCTTCATTATTTTAGGAAAGCAAATTTGTACAATTCCCTAATTCAGTTTTACTTACTAACTGAAGTTATGCATAGTTAATATCTGGGTGATTCCAGTTTCCATTTGTAAGTTTTTTGGTATAACAGTTTTAAACATTACAGTATGAATTTTGTAAATTGTTTCAATGTTCTTTCTAATTCTGAAATCTTCAAGTTGACAAAATGCTATAAGTACAAAATAAATATGATTTAATTGTGCAGTTTTACTTATAGAAGGGCAGCCTTCAATTCTTAAATCAGATTTTAGAATTTTAAAAAACTCTTCTATAGTCTGGCGCTTTCTGTAGATTCTTTTGACAGTAGCCGAGTTCAGGTTTGTATCACTTGTAGCCTAATAGTTTTTATTTTGCTTAACAACTTTAGCTTTGATTCTGTCTGTTAATCGACCTGATCTGACCTTGTAATGGTTTTCAACGAGAGTGCAATGTTTAGTACTGGCACGCGTCTTCCGGGTGATTTAAACGGAGATAGCATTATAGATGTCTCGGATGTTACTTTAAACTATAACAATATCAATGCTTTTGTTAGTGTAATGAGACCTTAAATATTTCAGCATGCAATTTTTCCTCGTTTCAACACTCCTTCACAAACCCGGCTTGGGAGGAAAGGAAACGAGCCTACAGATTAATAATTTCTATTTTGGTTTGTCTTCTATGCGGGAGTTCGGGATCAACAACTGCAGGTTATCTTATTATGCAAAAGCTCTCCCGCCGTGTCCCCGCAATCTAATACTTCGTAATTTTGTATTTAAGCAATCGCGGGAGACACAGCGGGGACAGGTTATCAATAATCAATTATCAATTATCAATTTTTAATTATCATTTGCCGGCACAATCCTTCATATAACATCTTATTATTAAACCCCAATACTAAGTTTCTATTTAATGCGTTTTTATAAAAACCGATATTAAGTATATTTGCCTATGCCAAATAAAACAAAATATCTTGTAACGGCAGCTTTGCCTTATGCCAACAACTTTATACATATCGGTCATATCGCGGGCGCTTATCTGCCTCCGGATATTTATGTCAGGTACAGAAAGCTTAAAGGTGATGATGTGATTTTTATCAGCGGCTCCGATGAACATGGAACAGCCATTGAGATGGCATCGATTCAGGAAAAAATATCTCCTCAGGAGATTATTGATAGATATCATTTTTCAAATAAAAAAGCTTTTGAAGATCTTGGAATTAATTTTGACATCTATTCCCGGACCTCCAACAAAATTCATCATGAAACAGCGCAGGACTTTTTTCTGAATCTTTACAAAAAGAATATTCTAGTACTGAAAACAGAAAAGCAATTGTATTCAAACAAGGAAAAAAGATTTTTAGCGGACAGGTTTGTTGTAGGAACGTGTCCGGTTTGCGGCTACGAGGAAGCGCGCGGAGATGAATGCGAGAATTGCGGAAGCAATCTGTCCCCTCTTGAATTAATAAACCCACGTTCGAAAATTACCGGTGACACTCCCGTTGTAAAAGAATCTACTAACTTTTATATTCCACTTGGAAGGTATCAGGAAAAATTAAGCAAGTGGATATTTTCAAAAGATAACTGGAAACAGAATGTCATAAATTATTGTAAAGGCTGGTTTAACACAGGACTGAAAGACCGCGCCATTACAAGAGATCTGGAATGGGGTGTTAAGCTGCCCGTGGAAGGGTATGACGGAAAGGTCATCTATGTATGGTTTGAAGCGCCGATAGGATATATCTCTGCAACGAAAGAACTGTTCATAGAAAGGAATCAGCCGGACAGATGGAAAGATTACTGGCAGGGCGAGGATACAAAACTCATACATTTCATTGGTAAAGATAATATTGTTTTCCACTCAATAATATTTCCTGCAATGCTGATGGCTCACGGTGATTACATCCTTCCATACAATGTTCCGGCAAATGAATTTTTAAACATCGGCGGTGAGAAATTTTCCAAAAGCAGAGGCAACGGGATCTTGGTAAAGGATATCTTGGAGAAGTTCAGTCCCGATGTCATTCGTTACGTGCTTGCATCAAACATTCCGGAGAATAAGGATTCCGAATTCACATGGCAGGATCTTCAGGCAAAGAATAATAATGAACTAGCAGCAATCCTCGGTAACTTTATCAACCGCACAGTTGTCTTTGCAAAAACAAAATTTGAGAATAAGATCCCCGGAAACATTAAAGAAGAAAATATTGATACTGAAGTGCTTTCTTTTGCTAAGTCCCAATCAGTGCTGATCTCGGAGTTGTATGATAATTTCAGGTTCAGGGAAGCCCTGAGTGAGACGATGAACGTTGTCCGCGCCGCCAATAAATATTTTAATGATACGGAACCGTGGAAATCGATCAAGCTTGATAAAGAACGATGCGCGTCGGTAATAAATACCTGTCTTGAGCTTGTTCATTCCATTGTGATCTTGATTTATCCTTTCCTGCCTTTTACATCTGAAAGGGTTCTTAAAATTCTTGATAAGGACAGATCGGATCTAAGCTGGGATAAGATTGGACAAAGGGTTTTGAAGTCAGGAACCGTGCTGGGAGAAAATGAAATATTATTTCCGCAGATCGAAGACAAACAAATTGAAGCGGAGATCGATGATTATTCCGATAAAATATCTGCAATTGAATCTACCGGTAATCTTATTAATATTGATGACTTTAAGAAAGTAAATCTGAAAGTTGCCAGAGTAATAGAATGTGAAGCCGTAGCAAAGAGCAAGAAACTTTTGAAATTGAAACTAAAGATCGGCGATACCGAGAAGCAGATAGTTTCAGGAATATCGGAACATTATAAGCCGGAGGATCTTATCGGAAAGCTGATCGTTGTGGTCGACAATCTGAAGCCGTCAAAGCTTATGGGCATTGATTCCGAAGGCATGCTGCTCGCGGCTAAACAAAACGGGGAACTTAAGATCGTTACAATTGACGGAGAGATAGAGACCGGCGCGGAAGTGAGCTAAGATTTGATATTTAAATTTCGCGGTTCAGATTATTATCTCGGCAGCAGAACATTCGTAATGGGAATACTTAACATTACTCCGGATTCTTTTTCAGACGGTGGAAAATATTTTAAGGATAAGCTCGATCTTGATAAAGTAATTGCAGATGCAGTAATAATGGAAAAATCGGGTGCAGACTTTATTGATATTGGCGGTGAATCCACCAGACCGGGTTCGAAAAAAATCACAATTGATGAAGAGCTGGAGAGAGTCATACCGGTTATTACTCAGTTAAGCAAAAAACTTAAAGTCCCTCTTTCCATTGACACATACAAAAGCGCTGTGGCTGAAGAAGCATTGAAGGCAGGCGCTGAAATTGTAAACGACATCAGCGGGTTCAGGTTTGATGAACGCATAAGTGAAGTCACAGGAAAATATAATGCAAGCTGTGTCCTAATGCATATCAAAGGTACTCCTGCAGATATGCAGACAGATCCTGTTTATGAAAACGTTGTTGAAGAAGTTTATGAGTACCTTAAAGATTCAGTAAGGATCGCACGGGAAAGCGGAATAAAGCAGATCATTGTTGACGCAGGCATTGGTTTTGGAAAGACATTCAATCACAACATTGAGTTGATACAAAATCTGAAAAAGTTCAAAGAACTTGACTGCCCGGTTTTGCTTGGAGTTTCAAGAAAAAGTTTTATAAACAAAATTTACCCTTCATCTTCGGAAGAGAGGCTGGTAGGAACTATAGCGGCGAATGTTGCGGGCATTATGACTGGAGCTGACATTATCAGAGTTCATGATGTTATCGAAAATGTAAGAGCGGCAAAAGTCGCGGATGCAATTTTATATAATTCAAAATGAGCGATCAGGAAAATATCTCGGAAAAAATTTTATCAGGACAAAAGACTCAGCCTCAGATCAGTGAGGTCTTTGAATTTGATATTATCGGAATGAACTGCGTGGGCTGCGCTAACAGCATTAAAACATATCTGCAGAAAGTAAAAGGCATAGAATCTGCTGATGTTAATTTTGCTTCAGAGAGCGGAGAGGTTACATACGATCCGGTTGTGATCACACGTGATGCAATAAAAAAACAGATCACAAAACTTGGCTACGATGTTTCAAGCGAGGATGAAGAGTATGAAGCGGATCTGATGAGGAAGCAAAATTTAAAGCTGCAAAAAAACAAGATCATCACCTCGGTTCTACTTTCTCTTATCATAATGATGATGAGCATGAGAGACCATGTTCCATTTTTTGACATTATTCAAATTCCGCAAAAAGTTTCGATGGTACTGCTCTTTTTGTTTACAACGGTTGTCATTTTCTGGTGCGGTGATAAATTTATTAAAGGTGCCATTACTGCGTTGAGGAATAAAACCTCTGACATGAATACCCTGATCATGATTGGTAGTCTTTCATCATACTTCTACAGCATTATCATTGCACTGAACATAATTTTCAATTGGAACTTACCGGCATTAGCTGAATCTAAGGAAGTTTATTTTGAAACAGCCGCGATGATCATCACATTCATACTGATCGGGAATTATCTTGAAGCTGTCTTAAAGTCAAAAACGCAAACTTCTATAAAGAAGCTAAAGGATCTTCAGTCAAAAGTTGTAAATGTGATCAGAGAAGGTAATGAAATATTTATCCCGTTTAAAAAAGTGAAGGTTGACGATATAGTTCTTGTTAAGACCGGTGATAAGATTCCCGTTGACGGAATTATCATCGAAGGATATTGCGTAGCAGATGAATCTGCAATGACCGGAGAAAGTCTTCCAGTCGAGAAAAAACCGGGTGATGAACTTATGAGCGGCACCATTCTCAAAAACGGTTTTGTGAAACTGAAAGCCGGGAAGGTCGGAAGTGATACTATGTTATCAAGGATAATTACCCTTGTCAAAGATGCTTCCACAAAAAAACCCAAGATACAGAAGCTCGCTGATAAAATTTCTGAAGTGTTTGTTCCGATAGTCATCCTGATCTCAATTGCTACATTCCTTGCCTGGTATTTTATCTTTACCGCAGGTATTGATAAGTCATTGCTCTTTGCGGTCTCAGTTCTGATAATCGCTTGCCCCTGTGCGCTCGGGCTTGCCTCCCCTATCGCTATCATTCTTGGTGTCGGACGTGCGGCAGAAAGCGGAATATTGTTTAACAATGTTGATGCAATAGAAAATCTGATGAAGGTTAATACGATTTGTTTTGATAAGACAGGTACTCTGACCACAGGAGAAATGAAGGTTAAGAATATTTATGTTCTGAATGATCTTTCAAAAACCGAATTGATGAGATATGCATGTTCAACAGAAAAGTATTCAGGACACCCGATCGCCAAATCGATCATAAATTACGGGATCGATAATAATCTTGCATTGTATAAAGAGGTCAAGGATTTTAAAAATGAAGCAGGTTTCGGAATTAGTGCTGTGGTTAACAACAAATCAATTTTAATAGGCAGTGAAAGCTTTATGCGCAACAGAGGGATCGAGTTCTCAAACATTCTGTTTCAGCCAAGTAATAATAATTTATTTGTAAGCATTAATAATGAAATTACCGGAATAATTGAAATCGAAGATAAGATCAAAAGTGACGCAGCCGAGACAATAAAAATACTTAAAGCTCAGAAGTTTGAGATCTTCATGATCACAGGTGACAACGAGTCTGCAGCAAAGAAGATCGCTAAAGAGCTTTCTATAAAAAATTACTCTTTCAAAACACTGCCGGAGGAGAAAGAAAAAATAATCACACGCCTTCAGTCAGAGAACAAGAACGTTGCCATGATCGGTGACGGAATAAATGACGCCCCGTCCCTAGCAAAAGCTAACGTTGGGATCGCAATCGGAACAGGACAGGATATAGCAATAGATTCGGCTGATGTTATACTTGTGAAAGATGACCTCTCAAATATAATTAAGTCAATAAAGATCTCGAGGATGACTGTGCAGGTAATAAAGCAAAATTTCTTCTGGGCATTCTTTTACAATATTGTTGCCATACCTTTTGCCGCGGGAGTATTTGCGCCGTTCGGTCTGATCATAAGCCCTGTAATGGCAGCGATGCTGATGGCATTCAGCGACGTGGTCACTGTTATCGGTAATTCACTCAGACTTAAATACACTAATTTTAATAAATAAATAAAAAATTTGCAGGACAAAGAAAAAGTTGATTTCAATGAATACGCCCGAGAGTATGAAAAAATTCTGGACAACGATTTAAAATTTTTCGGAGAGCATGTCGGTTACTTTGCAGAATACAAAGTGAAGATCGTAAAGGAAACACTCCACAGATCCCCCGTTAAAATTCTAGAATACGGCTGCGGCATTGGTCTCAATCTCCGTTATTTCAGAAAGCATTTTCCTCAGGTTGAAATTTCAGGATGTGATATCTCACAGTCAAGTATTGATGTTGCATCGCGACAGAATTCCGGATCAGAATTGTTTATTATTGATCCTGAGAATTTGAAATTGCGGAAAGAGAAGTATGACCTGATATTTGTATCCTGTGTATTCCATCACATAGCCCCCGAGCTCAGAGCCGAGTCATTTAGCTACATTACAAATCTTCTTAAACCCGGAGGTGAGTTTTATATCTTTGAACATAATCCTTACAATCCTGTTACCCGGAGGATCGTCCGTGACTGCATCTGGGATAAAGATGCGATCCTTCTTAAACCCAAAGAAACCGAAAAGCTGATGAAGGACGCCGGCTTAACGATCATTCAGAAAAAATATACACTATTCTTTCCTGCTAAATTAAATTTTGTGAGAACTGTTGAAAAGTTACTTGGCAATATTCCGGTCGGAGGGCAGTACTATATCAAAGGAATGAAGAAATAATTAAATTTAACTCTTACCGTATTTTTTTTTAAAAGCAAAAACCTCTTTTATTGTTTTAATGATCACCGATGGTCTTGCACCCGTTGATATACCGTCAATTCGCGGAAGATGCGTTACACCTATTTCGCTGGTACTGTATCCCTTCTGTTTCGCCTTAAGCATAATTTCAGCATCAATAAATGCATCGATAGATTCTATATCGATCTCTTTGAAAAGTTTTGTCGGAAAGATCTTAAACGCGCAGTCAATATCCCAGTAATGGATGTCAAAAAGTATTTTGAGTAAATAATTGTATGACAGCGAAGTGAATTTACGGTACAACGAATACTGCTTGTGTTTTCTGTATCCTACAACTATGTCAGTATAGGGAAGCAATGCAACGAACTTCTTAAGTTCTTCAAGATCAAACTGATTGTCACCGTCGGTATAAAAAACATAATCCATCTTAGCGCTCATAAATCCGTCGCGTAATGTTGCACCATAGCCCATGTTTTTGGCATGGTGAATAACCCTCACTTTGCTGTATTGCTCTGCAAGTTCATCTGCAACTTTACCGGTGTTATCCGGACTTCCGTCCTCGATGATGATTATTTCATAATCCCTGAGATTCAGATCATTGAGAACTTTCACTGCAGAGTTCACCACCTTGCCTATGTTCTTTTCATCATAATAGGCAGGAAAAAAAACGGAGAGTGAAATATTGTTGGTTGTCATGCTGTTTCCGAAAGATATTTATAAACGCGTTTCATTCCTTCCCCGAGATCTGTCTGAGGACTCCATGCAAATATTTTTTTTGTTAAAGTGTTATCAAGAACATTGACAGGTACATCAATGCTTCTGCCGTCTTTATAAATTACCTCGACAGATTTGCCGGAGAAATTTTTAATTATTTCAATCAGCTCATTCAATGTAGTACCGGTGCCCGAGCTCAGATTAAAAATTTTCTTATCAGCTTTTACTGCAACGGAGGATGCAAGTACATTGACAGCATCTTTTATGTAAATGTAATCACGTTCGACACTGCCGTCACCCCATATTGTTATAGGTTCATTGTTTATAACTTTGTTAATGAAAACGGGTATAGCGCCTTGTGCCGCGAAAGGATTTTGTTTCTCTCCGTAAGGATTTGAAAGCCTGAAAACAAAATAGTCCAGTCCGTATAATTTCTCGAACATGAAAAGATATTCCTCAATTGTTTTTTTCACAATACCATACGAGCAGATCGGGTTTGAACTGCTGGTCTCCCGGACAGGGAGTTCATCAGGGATTCCGTATACCGTCCCTCCGGATGAAAGGAAGATCACTTTCCTGATTTTTCTTCTGACACATTCCTGAAAAAGTTTCAATGAGGAGACAAGGTTTGTTTCAACATCATAGACAGGGTTTTCATTTGAAGTAGCCGGTACAGTGGAGCTTACGAGATGGAAAACATAATCAATATTATCGAGAGAATTTTTTATATCGATCTCATTATTAAAGTCACCTTCAATGATCTTAACATCATCAATAAATCCGGAAATGTTTTTTTTTGAAAAATTGATCTTATCAAAGATCGTAACATTAAAATTTCTGGCAAGCAGCTCTTCACATAAGTGCGAACCTATAAATCCGCCGCCGCCGAATACAAGACAAGTTTCCTTCATAAACTAATTAACCTTTTCAAAAACAAATGATCCGAATCTTCCATCAGAGGAATTGATATTTTTAAGAAGCCTGTATGTGGAATCTTTTTTAAGCTGTTCAAGCTGGACATCATTCATCATATCCTTTGGGCGGTAGCTGTAATGTGAATCCCAGATTATCAATGATCCGGGCTTTACTTCCTTTATATTTTCGATGATGAGCCGCCTGAAGCTTTTCGGGGACTCTCTGTAATATTTATCGTTATAAAAAGGGATGAAAGAATGATTATAAAAAATCTCTTTCCCGGCAAGATCGAGACTCCCGAGATATTCAGATGTTTGCTTCAACGCAACATTCTCGGGTGAAAGCTGCTTTGGCTTAAAGCTTATGAATAAATTAGCAGCCGCAAGCAGAATGAATATTATCGAAAGCTTATTCAGATAATCAGATGCCGGATCCTTCTTCATTAATATTATAACTGCAAGTGCTGACATTATCACGAAAAATTTTGTGAAATCAGCAGTGTCCTGAAGAATAAATCCATCGGTTGTCTTTGAAAGGAATGCAAGAGTTATGAAAGCAAGAATACCAATTATTATGTATGAGTTTTTCCGGAATTCAGACCTGCCCAGATTATTGAGTCCTATTGTCGCAAACACAGCAGCTATGGGAGATATATGAAGCAGATAACGCCAGTTGCCGGGGTTAGCTCCGTCGCTGAACATTGTCATAAGCTGCACGGAGAATATCACAACAAAAGCTATATAGAAAATGCCGTACTGAGCTAAATATTCTTTATACCGTTTTGTATCCGTGAGGAATCCAAAAAATCCGCAAAGGAACAAAAGTAATGTTGCGGGTCCGACAATAAAAATATATACAATGAAATAATGAAAAAGCCCCTGGGATTTGTAACCATAAGCTGACAGCGCTTTCATTTCCGAAAGCACAAACATTAAGTCACCGGTTTTAATAAATCCAAGCAGGTTATACAGCAAAGGGAAGACTACCAGAGCAATGATCGCCGTAAAATTTTTCTTTCTGTAAAATATAACCGCAAAAACAATTATCAGTAAAGCTATCTCCTGTCTTACTGTAAAAATATATCCGCAGACAATTCCCGTCCAGAAATATTCTTCCTTCTTGTACAAAATTAAAACTATGAGAAGCAGCAATGAAGTAAATATTTCTGCATACGACCTGAATGAAAGATCAAAGAACAGCGGCTGGAGGGCAAGCATTAAAGCACCGAAGAACGCGTAGTTGATCTTGCAGACCTTCAGAAGTATATACGTAAAGTAAACGGCGAGTGAGGCAACAATTGAATTAACAAGGAGCACGGCATCATAACCAAAGAGTGAAGGGATGACCATCAACAGCTTATAACCCGGCTTAGGAGAATTACCAAGGATGACAAACGGATCACTCCAGAAATTTATCATATTGATATACTGCCCTATTTCATCGTCCTGATAAAAACCCACTGAATACTTACTGCTTAAAAAATATATTAAAGTAAAAAGCGGTATTACCAGCCAGAAAAATTTTTCTATAACAGGATTCTTATCAAGAGAGGTATTTATCGACTTACTTTTTGAAACAAACTTTTGCTGTTCCTGCAGGGGTTTGTTTTTTTTTGTCTGAACTTTTGCCATAAATGAGTGTCAATATATTAATATCTATTTCAAAATAAAATGTATTGGTTTTGGTTTGTAAAGTTAAGTATTGAGTTGTACAGGAAATTTTTGTTGAATGAAAGATTTTTTATTAACTTCCCTGTATAATTTCCAATCTTTATTTTGCTTTCATCATATTCTGAATCACCTTCTGTCTGCTCTGCAATATCATCGAACAGCTTAAGATAATTATTATCAGCATCACCTGTTAATGAAAGGTATTTTTTTCTGAAAAATAATTTTTCCCTGCCCGACATCGACTTTATTAGCTGAAATATTTCGTCTGAAGATTTCATTCTGACTAAGGTTAACTAATTCTGTGTATGCAAAAATACAGAATTTCTTTTAAAAGTGAACATTTCTATTGACCTCTCATAATGGACGGGTGATAGGCGATGCTTCATTAACATAGAAGCATTGCTGAACTGCCCGAATAAAAAAAATCTATTAATCTAAATTCAAAAGGGGCAACCTTTTTAGATAGATAACTACAGACCACATCCGTCCAAAATAAATAGAAAAAGCTTGCCACGAATTTCACGAATTAAAAATATTGTTACTAATTTTAAAAACAGAAAAAACATAAATTTATTTGGACAGCACAGATATATCTTCAAGGTATAGAGGTTGATTTTAAAGATTCGATATTGGTGCAAAAATATTCCCAAAACAGATTAAATTTGAATTAATTAAATTTTTCAAAAATGTTT
>JAWXBH010000149.1:0-5045 GCA_034439935.1 bacterium | reverse complement strand
TTAGTAATTAGTAATTAGTAATTAGTAATTAGTAATTAGTAATTAGTAATTAGTAATTAGTAATTAGTAATTAGTAATTAGTAATTAGTAATTAGTAATCAGTAATTAGTAATTAGTAATTAGTAATCAGTAATTAGTAATTACTCTTCAAGACAATTTAACCTTCGGATCAAGTACTGCATAAATTATATCCACAAAAAAATTGATTACAACAAAGACGATCGCACTGAAAAGGACCGTTCCCTGTATCATCGGGAAATCAAGTTTGAAAATTGCGTCAATGGCAAGCAATCCTATTCCCGGCCAGTTAAAAATGTATTCAATAAAGAAAACCCCGCCTAGTGTTGCAGCAAGGGAAGCGCTGATCGTAGTAACCACCGGGTTTAATGCGTTCCTTAATGTATGCTTGAATATAACCTGATATGAACTGAGACCTTTGGACTTTGCAGTTCTTACATAATCCTGATTCATTACATCAAGCATAGATGAGCGTGTGATCCTCGCTGTTATTGCCAACGGGCGAAGCGCAAGAGTAAGCATCGGAAGCACAAGGTAAATCGCTCCTTCATTGATATAGCCGGATATCGGAAACCATTTCAGTAAATGCCCGAAGACCAATGCCATTATTAAACCGAATGCAAAGGAGGGGAAAGATATTCCGAACAGTGCGAATATCATTGCCGCATTATCAGTAAAGGTATATTTTTTTACGGAGGAAATTATTCCTATCAGCACGCCAAGTATAGATGAAATCAATAAAGCGCTGAAAGCCAGTAAAGATGTTGCGGGTAATTTTTCTAAAATTGTTTTTACAACATCGCGGTTTGTTGCATACGATCTTCCCAAATCTCCCTGAAATGCATTGGTCATAAATTTGACATATTGGATATAGATAGGCTTGTTAAGTCCGAGTTCATCCCTTACAGCTTCAACTGATGCAACATCAGCTCTTTGACCAAGCATCATTCTGGCAGGATCGCCCGGTATAATATAGAGTAAACAGAATGTCACTGTCAAAACACCTATTATTATAACGATCGAATATAATAGTTGTCTGACTATGAATGTCCACATATCTTTAGCTGAAAGTTAAAGTTCAAAGTAAAATTAAGGTTCAAAATTTTCATTATGACTCTGAAATGCTAATAAAAAATCCCGATACCCGTTGTACGGATATCGGGATGTGTAATTTCCTGATGCATTAAAAATTTATTTTTCAGTAACTCTTCTTGCCTTAAGATAGGTCCTCGTATAAAAATCATCATCGAGGTTCGCTACTGCTACTCCTGTTTTTGAACCTGAATGAGCGAACAAGCCATTCCCTAAATACATACCTACGTGTGATACTCTTCCTTTTTTCATTGTATCAAAGAAAATTAAATCGCCGAATTTAAGCTCGGATTTATCAATTTCTTCTCCTACACCTGATTGCTCAAGTGATGTTCTCGGAAGTGTTACGCCAAGTGCCTGATAGAACATAGTCTGAATAAATGCTGAACAATCTATACCTCTCTTTGAAGTACCGCCCCATAGATATGGAGTGTTCATATATTCGATGAACTTAAACATAACTTCATCTTTATCTGCTGTCTTAGCAAATTCGGAACTTGTAATAAATCCTTCCAGACTGCTTGAGATAGCTTCCAGATTTTCCTTGTTGATTGAGGTCTTGTTTTCTAAGGTGTTGGTGGATACCACTTCTACTGAGTTTTTGTATCCAGTAACATCTTTGTCTCCGTCTTCATTTTGGGAAATATCTCTGGTGCTTGAACATCCAACCATTACCATTACTGCAAACATCAAAATTGCAATTGGAAAAAAATTGGAAAGTTTTAGTTTTACCATTAACTAATCCTCCTTTTTGATTAAAAAAATACTTCGTTGTTAAAGAACAATAAAGCCATAGTTAAAAAATTAGCCTTAAACTATAAAGTTTCATGCTATTTATCAAGCCACAAATGCCTGAAATTGACCCGATGCATCGCATCAAGCGAATATCCCTTTACATATTGCTGAACAAGTCTGTAATCTTCATCATAATAGATCAGCATCATTGGCGCCTGAGATACTGCTATCTGCTCCGCCTGAAGATAAAGCTTATACCTTTCTGCCTGGTCGGTTGTAGCTATTGCTTGCTCAAATATCTTATCATATTCCGGATTCTGATACCTTGTACTGTTGATCGGACTTATCTGCGTAGGGTCTTTCGGAACATTTGCTCCGTAATACAGATTTAAAAAGCTCTCGGGTTCAGGATAATCGGCTACCCAGCCAAGCCTGAAAAAATCGGCTCTGCCGGCGTCAATATTATCGAGATGCTGTGCAAACTGTATAATATTAAGCTTCATGTTAACACCAATTTCCTTCATCATATTCTGGATCGACTCCGCAATCTGAATGTTTCTGTCCCCACCAGAATTGATTTGTAGTACCGCTTCCGGAAAACCTTTTCCATCCTTGTAGCCGGCTTCTTCCATAAGTTGTCTGGCTTTTGTAAGATCAAATGTATAACCCTTGATCTTCTCTACCTCATAATTCGGCATTGAAGGAGGAACGATACCATATACCGCGCCCATAAAACCCTGCCCGTTTAAAACAAACTTTAATATCTTTTCCCTGTCAATTGCATAATTAAATGCCTGCCTGACTTTTTCATTATTGAAAATTTTGCCTGTAGTTAAAAATCCATAGAACTGAATCGCAAGTGATGGTACTTTTTGAAGTCTGAACTGCGAGTATGAAGGTGTCAGCGTTTTCTGAGGAGTAACAATTTCTCTAAAGGATTCATTTGGAATTCTGTAACACTCATCAAGATTTCCGTTTCGGAATTCCAGTAATTGCTGAGACACTTCTTTTAAAAATTTAAACTTGATATCTTCAACATAAGGAAGCTGGTTTCCGAATTGATCTTTCTCCCAGTAATTAGGATTGCGCTTCATGTTAAGCTCGAGATCAGGTTTCCAGTCACGGAATATATAAGGTCCTGTACCTACCGGGTTTTGGAAGAAGTCCTTTCCATACTTATCAACAGCTTCTTTTGGTACAATGTAAGCGAAACCAAGCGTGAGGTAATAAATAAAAGGTCCGAAAGGTTTTTTCAGCATGATCTGAAATGTTGAATCATCGACAACAGTGTAACCTGATACGCCTTTTAAAACCGGCTCCTTATTTTCTTTCCTTGCTGCTGAAACATCATCGAAAAATTCCTTTGCCCCGACAACATAATTTTTATAATAATCAAAGCCAAGTGAACCGGTTCGCGGATCGCACACCCTGTCCAGTGAATACTTTACGTCGTTTGCATTAAACTCCCTTCCCTTTCCGTTGGGAAAGCAGGCGTTATCCTGAAACTTCACACCCTTTCTTAAATGAAAAGTATATTGTAATCCGTCCGGAGAAATATCCCATCTTGTTGCAAGTGCCGGTATGAGATTTAAGTTTGAGTCCAGGTCAACAAGGAGATCATATATCTGATGCGCAACGTGATGCGATACTACGTCATTAACACCCACAGGATCAAGGCTCCTGATATTCTCAAGCTCATTTATTCTGTATATTCCGCCGCCTTTAATGCCGCCAGGTAAATTTGTCATCTTGCTCTCTTCCTTCTTGCCGCATGAGCTGAAAAAAATTCCAACTGTAATTACCGTAACTATTAATAAAAAAATTTTCATCTGTTATATAAATTTAATTTACTTCAACATTGAACATTGATAATTGATAATTGACTATGCTGCTTTTATTCCCTTTGGATAACTTTCCGGATAAAGCAGACATCTTTGTTCATGCTCACCACCGGCAAGCAGCGGATGTATGCTTGAACAATCTGCAAATACTTGCGGACATCTTGGATGAAAATAACATCCGGTCGGAACATTTGCCGGTGACGGAACATCACCCGTAAGTATGATTCTCTTTGATTTATTTTTCGGATCCGGAACGGGCACAGCCGACAATAACGCCTGAGTATACGGATGCTTCGGATTAGTGTAAAGCTCAGTGCTGCTGGCAACTTCAACAAGCTGTCCGAGATACATAACGCAGACCCTGTCCGAAATATGCTCTACCACTGAAAGGTCATGTGAAATAAATAAATAAGTAATTCCGTATTCATTCTGAAGATCCTGAAGAAGATTAATTACCTGTGACTGAATGGAAACATCAAGCGCAGATACCGGCTCATCACAAACAATAAATTTTGGCTCAACCGAAAGCGCTCTTGCAATTCCAATACGCTGTCTCTGACCTCCTGAAAATTCATGCGGATATCTTCTTGCATGAATTTTTCTAAGACCAACTCTCTCGAGAAGCTGCTCAACTCTTTTCTCCGCCGCATCTCCTTCTGCGAGCTCATGAAATTTTAAAATTTCAGTAAGCATTCCACCGACAGTTATTCTGGGATTTAATGATGAATAAGGATCCTGAAAAATGATCTGCATCTGCTTTCTGTATTGCTTCAATTCGGATTGCGACATTGCTGTTATATCTTTTCCTTCAAAAAGAACCTGCCCTGCAGTAGGCTCAACAAGACGTAATATCGATCTGCCTACAGTAGTCTTTCCACATCCTGACTCACCCACCAAACCAAGTGTTTCACCTTTCTTAATCGTGAAGGAAACATCGTCAACAGCTTTTACATAACCGACAGTTTTTGAGAACAATCCTTTTTTGATCGGAAAATATTTTTTGAGACCTTTTACCTCGAGTAAAAATTCACTCATAATGTTTTTTAATACTTAATTGTATGTTTGAAATGTCAGTAAATATAAATTTTTGCATTTGTAAAAACAATCACGATACAATCGTTAAAGTTAAAAGTTAAACAGTGCCGTCCAAAATAATTTTCATCAACACTTAAAGGCTTTAAATTAATCAGCAAACGGGATAATCATTATTATTTTTAAAAAGAACCCGCCTGTGAGAAATTGCCGATAAGAAATTCAGGACAATGGCGACAAGCAGGAATTCCCGAGTCAAGCACCGCTGCAAGGTCATCACCTCGTTTCGTGTTGGAATTCCTGCCGCCATTGATCTGAATTTCCGGC
>JAWXBH010000148.1:0-3498 GCA_034439935.1 bacterium | reverse complement strand
TAAGTTATAAGATTAAATTTTCTAAAATTTAAAGAGGGTTGTAATAGACTTTGTCTATAACAATAAATTTTGCCTGGTCGCAAATTAATTGTAGCACCCTCTTTCTGTTTATAAAAATAACATGATATATTATTTCTATGGCACTCTTATCAAAGCTGAAATTTTTATTTTATCAAAACAAATTTTTTGGTTTGAGAATTATTATCTCCGGTTAGTTTATAATTATATACTCCTGAGCTAAGATTAGTTGCATCAAATAAAACTTCATAATTTCCTCTTAAAAAATTATTTTCAAAAATTTTTTTTAATTTTTGTCCAATGCTGTTGTAGATTTCCAATTTATAAACTCCATTATTCTTAATTTGAAATTTAAAAACGGTGGTAATGTTAAATGGATTTGGATAATTCTGGCTTAAATTAAAATTTTCATTTGAAATCATAGAATTGTTATTTACAGAACTAATTCCTCCGTTTTTAGTATGCCATATCCTGCCACCATTCCCACATCCCCATACTATGCTGTCATTTTCTGAAAATAAATCGTAAATAACTCCGGTTGAAACTTGTGGCACCCAAGATTTCCCTCCATCAATAGATTTTAAGATAGAATATGCTGTTCCTGCATAACCTGTTTTTAAAGTACTAAATCCAATACTTATTACGATTGCCGGAATATTTCCAACACTATCCCAGTTAATTCCAAAATTAGTTGTTTTGTAAACTGCTCTGTCACTTGCCGTAAACCCTGTATTCCCATTTATAAATGATACGCGATAGAAATCTCCGGATCCTGCAAGAAAATCTATGCTCCAGTTCTGTCCCCCGTTTGATGTTCTGAAAATCTGTGCAGAACCTCCTACACCAATACCGTTTTGGCTGTCTTTAAAATATAAGTCTTCAGGATAACCTAAGAACGGATTGGAGAAAATTGTCTTTCCTCCGTCAGTTGTTTTTCTTACACCGTAACCGGGACCAAAATTTCCTATCCAGCCTGTATTCTGATTTATAAAAAAGAGACAGGTGTACCTTCCATCACCCTGCATTCCGCTTTCAACTTTGATCCAATGCTCTCCACCGTCAGTTGTTTTTACCACTGTCCTGAAGAATCCTACTGCATAGACTATATTCGAATCAACAGGGTGAATCCCGAACAGCGATTCAAACGCAACTCCTGATCCTTGACGTATCCAGTTATTGCCGCCGTTAGTTGTTTTGATAATATAACCTCCTGCACCGCAGCACCAGCCGGTGTTTTTGTTAATGAATTCAATATCATATAGTGGATCTGTCGTCCCGCTCTGCTGTGTGAACCACTGCGCATTTGCAGTAAGTAATAAACAATGAACAAAGATCAACGTGAATATTATTTTTATTATGATTTTCATTTGAAGTATATTTTAATTTTGGGGTAGACTTTTTGGGGGGATTCTTTAATCCTTTATGAACTTTAACTTAAACAACTTTATTTGAAATGCAAAAAACAATACTCTTGGTAAAATATCCGTCACCGCTGTGTCTCCGCAAATGTTAATATTCAAATTAACGAACACATCAATCGCGGGGACATAGCGTAACCATTTCAAGTGCTTTTACTACAAATGAATATTAAATTAAATTATAGTTAGCTAATTTATATTCAATCCTGCATTAAAGAAACACTTTCATTATCTCAATAATTAATGGCAAAAAAAGCTGATACAATAAAAATTTTTTCATGGAATGTAAACGGCATCCGCGCGATTCAGAACAAGGGCTTCATGGACTGGTTCAAAAATCATGGCGGTGACATCATCTGTCTGCAGGAAACCAAAGCCCAGCCTGATCAGATCGAAGACTCTGTAAAGAGTCTTGATGGTTTCAGATCATATTGGTTCTCTGCGGAAAAGAAAGGCTACTCCAGTGTCGCAGTCTATTCTAAAACTGAACCCCTGAACGTAAAGAACGGATTCGATAATCCCCGTTTCGATAATGAAGGAAGAGTGATAATTGCCGAGTATGATAAGTTTGTTCTCGCAAATGTTTACTTCCCCAATGGCGGACGTGGTCCCGAAAGAGTAAAGTACAAGCTCGACTTCTATGACGAATTATTTTTTTATCTGGAAAAAAACTACCGCGACAGAAAAGGAATTATCGTTGTTGGTGACTTCAATACCGCTCACAAGGACATTGATATTTTTGATCCGAAGAAATATCAGAAATCTTCCGGCTTTCTTCCTGAAGAAAGACAATGGCTTGATAATATCATAAACCTCGGCTACACAGACATCTTCAGAAAATTCAATGATAAGTCCGAACAATACACTTACTGGGATCAGGTGACTTTCGCCAGAAATAAGAATAACGGTTGGCGTATTGATTTTTTTATGGTATCAAATGACATCGTGGGTAAGGTGAAAAACGCCGGTATATTTCCTGAAGTAATGGGAAGCGATCATTGTCCCATCTCAATTGAGATCGAAGCTTAAATGAAAGCCGCACTGCTCATAAAAACAGGTGACATCTCCGAACTCAGCAAAAACCTTGTCATCGATGACATTCCCATTCCTGAAATAAATCCTGATGAAGTCTTAATAAATGTCCGGGCTGCTTCTTTAAATCATCGTGATCTGTGGATCGCAAAAGGATCTTACTCAAAAATAAAACTCCCTGTTGTCCCCGGATCAGACTGCTCAGGCGTAATATTTAAAAAAGGAAAAAATGTAACCGGGTTCAACGAAGGTGATGAAGTGATCGTCAATCCCGGTATGAACTGGGGCAGTGATGAGAACTTTCAGTCGAAGGATTTTAAGATCCTTGGCATGCCTGATAACGGGACTTTCGCTGAATATGTCAAAGTTCAAAGTTCCTATTTACACAAAAAACCTTTGCACCTTGATCACATTCACTCATCTGCAATACCTCTCGCCGGAGTTACAGCTTACCGCGCTGCGTTTGTAAAAGCCCGGTTAACCGGAAATGATAATGTACTTATAACAGGAGCAGGCGGAGGTGTTCCGTCGTTCGCACTGAAATTCGCGGTCAGCACTGGTGCAAATGTTTATGTAACTTCAGGAAGCGATGATAAAATTCAAAAAGCGATTGCCATTGGCGCAAAAGCGGGAGTTAATTATAATGATGCTGACTGGGATAAAAAAATAATCGCGCTTTCCGAAAATAAAATTAATGTAGTCATTGACGGTGCAGGAGGTGAATCAGTTTCCCAATACCTGGAGATCTGTGGATATGGTGGAAGGATAGTGTGCTTCGGCGCGACGTTCGGAAGTGTGCCTGAATTTAATGTACACAGATTATATTGGAAACAGTTGACATTCTCCGGTACCACCATGGGTTCGCCTGATGACTTCTCATCAATGCTTAACTACATAAATAACAACAAGATCATCCCCGTCGTCGACAGCACATACTCTATCGATGACATCACCGATGCCTTTCTCCGTCTCAATGAATCCAAACACTTCGGTAAAATTGTGATCGCGATTTCCTGAATGTAAAATCTGC
>JAWXBH010000147.1:0-36846 GCA_034439935.1 bacterium | reverse complement strand
TAACTTCGGGCGCTGTTAATCATACGTATCTGAATGAAGTTTACGTTAATTTGTTTCTAAAGGACAACGGAGTAAATTTAGTTTCAAATAAGACACTGACTTTTAAGAATTCAAATTTCACAATCAAAGATACTACTGCATTCACATTTAATTTGGGTTCTACTCTTTCTATGGATGCCGGCAGCAGATTGAGAACCTTTCAGACGTATGGTTTGAAAACCATAACAGTCGGCGATAATGCTTTTATAGACATGAAAGAAAACAGTTCACTTAATCTTAAAAAAACTAAGTTTCAATTAGCAAGCGGTGCAACTGATTGGAGAGGAATTAAACTTACAAATACACTTTTAGATACAATTTCAGGATGTGAGTTTAATGGAACCGATACTTGTGTTTCATTATATAACTCAGATAAGTGTGGGCCAGAACCAAAAAAGTTGTTTCAGAAAATACATTCTCTGGAGGCATGGTTCTTTTACGCAATGTTTTTCAATGTTTAATAAATTATAATACATTCACTTTGGGATATCAGTACGGACTAGTTATAAGCAATAATGTTCATCCGAACGACTTTCTTTTTTGTGCTGATGAAATTGATCCTCCTGTAAATACATTTAGTGTTAACATTTTTCAAAATACTTTTTCCGGAGGCGGCTCTACAACCGGATGTATTCATCTTTTTATTGATTGTCTGGCATCTGATCTCACTCCGGTTTATATATCAGATAATGTATTTCAGGGTACAAGTGGCAGTGGATTTAGACATGGAATAGTAACAATAAAAGCTGCGGGTGATATTAAAAATAATATTTTTACTTCAAATGAGTACGATTGCTCAATCACGGCAATTCAATCCGAATTAAACTTACCTAAAAATGAGTTAGACGCAAATCTTAGAAATATTCATATTCTAGAATCCTCGTCCGTAAATTTAGCGCCTATATATAATAGCTCGCAATATTACTGGTTTGGAGGATCAAATAAATTAAATGCAGAAAATTGGAATAATGTTTACTTTGATCAAGGCAGTGAACTATTTATAAATGATGGACTTAATTGCTTCACAGTAGTTGAAAATGAATTTCATTTTTATGGTATCCTATCCGGGAGCAGTACTTATTGCCTGGGTGATATACCATTTGCAGCAGCTAATAATTATTGGTCTCCGTTTCCACCTACAGCATTTTTATTCTGTTCTGATGTGATTGACCTTAATTATAGTCCTTACAACGAGGAATGCATAACAGAGCCGCAGGGTGTGATAGATTACGAACTTATTGACAGAGGAGACGGCTTAATTGATACTATATTTATTACAGAAGAACAAGAAGGGCAAGGCGGTGGCTATAGTAATAAAAGCAGAAGAGATATTAGTAGCAGCGGAAAAGAAGACGAGGAATTATTAACGCAGGCATTGTTATATAAAAACAGGAAGCAGTATGATAATGCAATTTCTAAGTTAAAAAATTTAATAGATAATTATGATACTAGCAGATTTATCAGTAAAGCTATTGGTGAACTCTATGTAACCTACTCAATGAAAGATACTGGTGTAACACAATTCAATACAACAAGTTTGTTTAACAATTTAGAAGAATATTTGGAAGACAAAATTGAACAGTATGAATCAAACAATTCAATTCTGCAAAAAGCATATTCATATTATCTGATGTGTCTGACAAAAACGTCGGATTATAATGAAGCAATACTAGGCTATGAAAACATAATGGAAAATCATCCCGATACAGTTAGACGATTACTTGCAAGCTGGGACAGGTCCGCAAATGTTTTACTTCAACAAGGTTCGGGCGGAAGTGAGAATCTTACTAGCAAAGAAAAATTAGAGAAGTTATTTAAAGATAAGCCGATACATGCTCTTGTAAAGAATTCATTTAAGAATATGACATCATCGGATATTTCAAACGAATCTAAAACTGTTAATCAGGAGAGAAATAGCATAGCAAGCAGGGTAACTAGATTTAATCCTGATACAAGAGATGAATTAGATTCCAAGATTTCAAAGGATTTGGAGCTCTTGCTTGGCTTGAAGTTCGACAGAGATATCCATGAACAAAACATTATTCCGACTGAGATAAGATTGTATCAAAACTATCCCAATCCATTCAACCCTGTCACAAATGTGGAATTTGAGATTTCGAAGATTGGATTTGTTTCATTGAAAGTCTATGATTTACTTGGAAAAGAAGTATTGACTTTAGTTAATGAAAATAAGCAGCCCGGAAATTACTCTGTTAGCTTTGACGGAAGCAACTTTGCAAGCGGGATATATTTTTATAAGCTTGAAGCCGGTGACTTTGTGCAGACAAGGCGGATGATGCTGTTGAAGTAATAGAGCGTGAAACGTGAAACGGCATGGCGAAGATAATGCAGATCGTATAGGAATAGGTTGTTCGTTAATAGTTAGTTAATAAATATAAAGCGCTGGAGTGTTTGCTCTGACGCTTTTTTTATTTAAAAAATCTTTTAATTAACAATGAACACTTAAGCTAATCTACTAACTTCTAAAACTGTCCGGTTAATCTGTAACTCAAACTTCCTTTCATTAAACTGATATTTTGATTAGTTTGAAACACAACCAATATAAGTTTATTAAACCTGCAACAACAAATTAATCATAAATTTTGAAACTTCGTTTTATAATTGCAATAATTTTTTGCTCTCTATTCCTATATAACAATTCATATTCACAGCTTTTTCCGAGATTTTCAATCGCAGGCGGTCCGACTGTCGGCTGGTTCAGGAATAATACTGATGATCTGAACGCTGAGATGAGAAAGATCGGACTTCCGGAATTTCCTAAGGACGGATTCATTACGCTTGGCGGCGGTGGGTTTATAGACCTTCCGATAAAAAGTCTTCCGTGGCTTCGACTGGGCGGAATGGGTACGGGCTTTTCCGTTAAGAGATCAGTGACCGATGCGAACAATCAGACCCGCAGCGTGAATTATGATTACGGTATGGGTGGAATGTCGTTTGAATACGTGCATTCATTCAGCAGAAGATTCGAAATGTCCGGCGGTGTAATGCTTGGCACCGGAAAGCTTACGCTGGATATGTATCAGAGCAACACAGGATTTGGAAACTGGAATACTATTTTCGGTGAGCTAGGCGGGGGAAATTCGACCTCAAACTTCTCACATAAGCTAAGCGTCAGATTTTACTCTGCACAGCCGCAGGTCGGCTTGGGATTTTTTGTAACAAATTTTTTATATGCAAAGCTGAATGCAGGTTATCAGTTTTCCTCCAACGGCGACTGGAAGGTTGATGATGACATCACCGTCAGCAATGCACCTGCCGGAATTAAGGCAGAAGGTTTCAATGTGAACTTCGGTTTAAACGTTGGTTTATTCACAAAATAAATTTAATGAAAAATATTTTAGTGACCGGTGGCGCCGGTTTTATCGGAAGTAACTTTATTAAGTACGCGCTTGATAATTTTGATTACAATATAGTTAACTTTGACAAGCTCACGTATGCAGGCAATCTCGAGAATCTCGTGGATGTTGAGTTTAATGACAGATACAAATTCGTCAAAGGTGATATCTGCATTAAAGAGGAAGTTGAAGCTGCTGTGAATGTAAATCAGATCGATACGATCATTAATTTTGCAGCCGAATCTCATGTGGACAGAAGCATAATCGGAGCAAAGGAATTCATAAATACAAATATTGCCGGCACTCATATCCTGCTTGAGGTGGTAAAGGATAACAATATTGAAAAGTATCTGCAGGTTTCTACCGATGAAGTTTATGGCTCACTGCCTGAAGATAAAAAGGAGATCAAATTTACTGAAGACACCCCCATTACCACAAACAGTCCTTATTCAGCAAGCAAAGCGTCGGCAGATCTTTTGTGTAATGCGTTTTATCATACATTTAAACTTCCGATCCTGATCACAAGGTGTTCAAATAATTACGGACCGTATCAGTTTCCCGAAAAGCTTATTCCGCTTATGATAGCCAAAGCTCTCGGAGACGAAGATCTTCCGGTTTATGGCGACGGAAAGAATATCCGGGACTGGCTTTATGTTGAAGATCATTGCTCGGCTATAATGGAAGTGCTGCATAAAGGAAAGTATGGTGAAGTTTATAATGTCGGCGGAAACAATGAATGGTATAATATTGACATTGTTAAAATTATACTGAAAAAACTCGATAAGCCCGAAAGCCGGATCAGGTATGTGAAAGACAGACCCGGTCATGACAGAAGGTATGCAATTGATTCATCAAAAATGATGAACGAGCTTGGATGGAAACCAGCATTTGATTTTGAAAAAGGGATTGAGATGACGATCAACTGGTATGTTGAAAATGAGAACTGGTGGAAGAAAGTGATGAGCGGTGAGTACTTGAAATATTATGAAGAAAATTACGGAGACAAAGTCAGATAAGAGATTTTAAGATTCACAAATTTTTCACAAGCCGGGCAAAATTGGTTTGAAAATTTTTCATAAAAAATTTAATTTTACAGATACCATTTAAAAAAATATGTCAATAAAAATTGAAAATTTAACCAAGTATTACGGACAGCAGGCAGCCGTCAATAATATTTCGTTTGAGATTAATACAGGTGAAATTGTCGGGTTTCTCGGACCAAACGGTGCGGGTAAATCAACCACAATGAAAATGATCACCACTTATCTTACTCCGTCTTCAGGTAAGATATATGTTAATGAACTTGATACTGAAGAAAGATCCATGGATGTCAGAAGGAAGATCGGTTATCTGCCTGAACAAAATCCACTTTACTTTGATATGAATGTTCTTGATTATCTTCAGTATGCAGCCGAGCTTGAGTCTGTACCGAAGGGCGAAGTAATGAAGTCGATCAAGAGAATGGTGGAGCTTTGCGGACTCGGTGAAGTTCAGCACAAGGATATCGGCGAGCTTTCAAAGGGTTTCAAGCAGCGTGTCGGACTTGCTCAGGCGATGATCCACAATCCTGAAGTGCTCATACTTGATGAGCCGACATCCGGACTTGATCCGAATCAGATCATTGAGATCAGGAAGCTTATCAGACAGTTGGGAAAATTGAAGACAGTAGTTCTTTCGACTCATATTTTGCAGGAAGTCGAAGCGACGTGCGACAGAGTGCTGATCATCAATAAGGGTGAGATAGTAGCAGACGGTTCGCCTGATACATTGCAGAATATGTTTAAAGGTCAGATCGATATTAATCTTATACTTAAAAAAGATGCAATAGATAAAGAGCTGATCCTCAGAGCATTATCTTCCATAAGTAATGTAGAGAAGGCAAAATTTACTAAAGAAGACGCTAATACAATTCACGTAAATATTTCCGGCTTAAAGGGAAAAGACATTCGTGAGGACATATTTAAAAAAATAGTTTCTATGAACCTTGTGCTTCTCGGAATGCATCAGGAAGAAACTTCGCTTGAAGACATTTTCAGACAATTAACTACAAAACAGGGATAACAATTTTATGAAAAACATTTTAACAATATTCAAAAAAGAACTTCGTTCATATTTCAACTCTCCGATAGCGTATATTGTGATAGTTGTATTCCTTGTCATCACGGGCTGGTTCTTTACCAGCAGCCTGTTCATAGGCGGTGTGGTAACAATGAGAAATGTCTTTGACATAATACCTTTCATCTTTTTATTCTTCATACCCGCGATATCAATGAGATCATTTTCGGAAGAAAAGAAGACGGGTACGATCGAATTACTTTTGACGAAGCCGATCTCGGATCTTGATATAGTAATGGGAAAATTTCTGGCGGCACTTGCACTGACATCAATAGCTCTTGCGTTCACTTTGATATATGTGATCAGTCTTTCATTCCTGGGTAAAATTGATACGGGCGCAATAGTAGGCGCTTACATAGGTTTGATATTAATGAGCGGGATATATATTTCGATAGGTATTTTCGCTTCATCGATGACAGAGAATCAGGTTGTCGCATTCATTATAAGTTTTCTCATTGTGTTCGGATTATTCATGCTTAACAAGGTCCTGATATTTCTTCCGTCTGCACTTGCTTCTATCCTGGAGTATATCAGCATTGATTATCATTTCGGGAATATCGCAAGGGGAGTGGTCGATTCAAGGGATATTATCTATTACATAAGCGGCATTGCAATTTTCATTTTACTCACAAAAACATCTTTGGAAAGCAGAAGGTGGTCGTAACATTTTCCAATAATAAATTTTAACTTCGCTGAAAAATAAAAAGCTAAATGAATAAGAAAGACATATTAATAAAAGTAGCAATCGTAATCGCAATAATTATTGTCGTAAATGTAATTGGCAAGCGGGTCTTCACAAGAGTTGATCTGACGAAGAACAACAGCTATACGCTGTCTCCTGTAAGCAAGGATGTTGTCGCAAATCTTGATGACAAGCTTTTGGTCAAAGCATATTTCAGCAACAACCTTCCTCCACCATACAACAATCTGAAGAGACAGGTTCAGGATATACTTGACGATTACCGTTCATATTCCAAAGGTAATCTCAACTATGAATTTCTGAATCCGACTTCAAGCGGAGAAGGTGAAGGCAATGAACTTGATAAGGAAGCACAGAAATATGGTATTCAGCCGGTTCAGATCCAGGCAATGGATAACGATAAGCTTGAAGTGAAGAGAGCTTATCTCGGTCTTGTTTTTTTGCATAATGGAAAACAGGAAACCATACCTGTGGTTCAGTCTGCCGATAATCTTGAATACGAGATCACAAGTCTGATCAAAAAAATGAATACGGAAACCAAAAGAAAGGTCGGGTTTGCCGCAGGTCAGGGTGAAGTTGAGACAAGCAAGCTTCCGCTGATCGCAGGCATACTTAATGAGCAGTATGAAGTTGTACCTGTTGAATTGAAATCTACAAGTCTGATCGATCCGAATATAGGAGCGCTTATAATAATGTCACCGAAGGGAATGTTCACGGAAAGTGCGAAACTAAAAATTGATCAGTACATCATGAACGGCGGTAACGTGGCATTTTTGATAGACAAGATAATTCCTGACTTTCAGCAGCAGGTTGCTTTAGGAAAAGAGCTGACCACAGGACTTGATGACATGCTTTTGAATTACGGAATAAAAATTAACAATGATCTGATCCGTGACGTACAGAGCTCTGCGGTTCAGGTACAGTCAGCGATAGGGTTTCCTATCTCAGTCAATTATCCATTCTTCCCGGTGATCACCAATATTGCCAAAGATAATCCTGCATTTCAAAATATTAAAAGTGTTGTGCTTACATTTGTGAGCTCACTTGATACTAATGTTGCTGCGGGGAAAAATTTAAAAATTGATCCGCTGCTTGTAACATCTGACAAGTCAGGCGAAGTAAAGGATTTCTTTTTCCTTAACCTTGAGCAGTTTCAGAATATAACCCGTCAACAGGCGGATACCATGTTCGATAAGAAAGGTTTCACTGTTGGTGCAACTTATACGGGAAAGTTCAAGAGCTTTTATTCAGGAAAGGAAGTAACTCCCGAAACCACTGCTGCTTGGGTTCCTTATTCAGGACAGAGACTGAACGAATCAATAAAGGATAATAAGATAATCGCCATCGGTGACGGTGACTTTGCCAATGAAGAGAATAAGCCGCCAAGAGAAAATACTATCTTTTTTGTAAACCTAGTGGATTATTTAATGGATGATGTAGGACTTGCAGTGATCCGAACCAAGACTTCATCCGAAGCTCCGATTGAAGAAACCTCGGAAGGGACGAAGAAATTTATTAAGTATTTTAATCTGATATTTCCGCCGGGATTGATTCTTTTAATAGGTTTGTACAAATGGAAACAAAAGAAGCAAAGGAAAAGAAATTTACAAATGAAATAAAATTAATTTTTTAGAATAAAAATGAAAAGTAAAACATATCTTTATCTTGGAATTTTAGCAGTGCTTGCAATAGCCGCATATTTTCTGACAGGCGACAAGGGTGAAAAAACTTCCAGTTATAAGCTGAGTGAACAAAAGCTGTTTGAGATTGATTCTGTTAAAGTCGATAAGATAGAGCTCACGAACAAGAACGGTACGATCCTGATCTCAAAAACATCCGGAGAATGGAAAGTTGAACAGCCATACCAGTACAAGACGGTCAGTGCCAGCATCGAGAACATGGTTTCAAATCTGAAGAATATGAAGCTTGAAAGCATTGTATCGACTAACTCTGCAAAGAAGGATATTTACGGATTTAAAGAACCGGATGAAACAGTAGTTACAGTTTATGAATCAGGTGTTCCAAAAGGAAAATTCATTTTAGGTGGAGATGCTTCAGGCGGCAACGCTTCGTATGTTAAGAGGATGGATTCGGATAATATTTATATTGCTGATGCTATAGACAGAAATAATTTTGTCAAAGCTGATATTAATGAATGGAGAGATAAGAGCATCGTTTCAATTCCAAAGCAGACAATAAATTCAGTTGAGTTTGTAACTCCTTCGGGTGATTTTACTGTGAAGAGAGATTCATCGGGAGGTTATTTCCTGGGAAGTGATTCGGTAGGAAAAGCATTTGACGGAATTCTGAATTTGCTCGGAGCATTTACTACAAATTCATTTAAGGACACGACGTTATCCGACCAGACAGTTTTTAGTGAAAAGATAATTATTGATTGGGGACCTAAGACTGAAATGAAATTTTTAAAACTGAATACAACACCGGGTAAGTATCTGCTTGTATTGAATAATGATAATCAGATATATGAACTCGATGAAGCGTATGCCAAAAATCTTCTTAAGAACAGCTCTGAAATAATGGTGAAGTAAAATTTCGACTTCGGCGTTGTATACAATCTTTCCATTTCTTTTTAGATAGATAACAATTAAATTTGATCATGATAAATTTAATCGGAATAATATTTGTGAGCTACCTGATCGGCGCTTTTCCTTCTGCTTTAATAGTCGGAAAGCTCTTCAGGCGTATAGACATAAGGAAATTTGGCAGCGGCAATCTCGGTTCGACAAACGCTTTCAGAACCCTTGGTATTCCGCTCGGAATACTTGTTCAAAGCATGGATATCGCCAAAGGACTGATAGCAGTGCTTTTCGTCACAAGTTTTTTCTATCACAACTTACCTTTTGCAAACCACACCCCGTTTGAAGATCTGACTATACTTAAGATCATAGCCGGTATCAGTGCTGTGATAGGACATACATTCTCCGTATTTGTAAATTTTAAAGGTGGAAAAGGAATCAACACAGCTTTAGGAATGCTAATTTCACTTGCACCGGTTGAAGTCGGTGTCAGTGTCGGATTCTTCATTCTGACTGTAATTTCATCCGGATATGTTTCATTGGGATCAATAGTTGCTTCTTTTTTCTTCCCTGTGGTAATGTTCATACGCGAAAATATTTTTAAGGTAGATATATACGGTTACAATACACTTATCTTCTTCAGCATCGGTATTTCACTTCTCCTGATTTATAATCACAGACAGAATATAAAGCGTTTGCTTTATGGAAATGAAAACAGGTTCGACAAGCTCTGGCTTATCAGGATATTCAAGATCAAGGCTCCTTTCGGTAAACATTAAAATCATACAATGAAGATCGGTGTACTTGGCGCAGGAGGGTGGGGCACTACCCTTGCGATCTTATTAAACCAAAATGGTAATGATGTTACACTTTGGGAATATAATCCCGATTACGCCAAAACCCTTGCGGAGTATCGTGAAAACTTTTATTATCTTCCGAAAATAAAAATCCCTTCTTCAATAAAAATCACCAATGACCTTGGCTATGCTGCGGATAAAAAAAACTTAATTGTGATCGCAACACCGACTCAGTTTATCAGGAGCAGTCTGTCTTCACTTTCTGATCATGATTTCAAGGATACATTAATTGTAAGTGTATCGAAAGGCATTGAGAATAAAACATATTTTCTTGTATCAGATATTTTGCTGGATGTTTTTAAGAAAGCACACAGGAAAAACGTTTTGTGTCTGTCAGGTCCTTCGCATGCGGAGGAAGTTTCACGAAACGTGCCTACTGCCGTGGTATGTGCCGGCGAGGATATCAGTAAAGCTAAGATCATTCAGAAAATTTTTTCCAATGAATTTTTCAGAGTTTATGCCAATGACGATCTTATCGGTACTGAAGTCGGAGGGGCTTTAAAAAATGTAATTGCAATTGCTGCAGGAATATCAGATGGTGCCGGATTCGGCGATAATACAAAGGCAACGATCATGACACGCGGCATCAATGAAATAATGCAGCTTGGATTAAAGTTGAAGGCAAGAAGGGAAACTTTTTTCGGGCTATCAGGAATCGGTGATCTGATTGTTACCTGCTCATCCGTACATTCAAGGAACAGGAGTGTGGGAGAACAGATAGGAAGAGGGAAAAAACTTGAAACGATATTGAAGGAAATGAAAATGATAGCAGAGGGAGTGGCGACAACTAAAGCTGCATACGAACTTTCCAAAAAGCTTGACGTAGAGCTTCCGATTACAAATCAGGTATATAATATTCTTTTCAAAAATAAGGATCCTCATAAAGCTACTGAGGTATTAATGAAGCGAAATCTTAAAGAAGAAATTTAATAAGTGCTATTCATCTGAAGACTAAAAGTTATAATAAAAAAGGCGGTATCTCCTTCAGATACCGCCTTATTTTGTTCTTACTACTGGTGTTGCTAATTTCTTATTTTATTAAAGTCATTTTCATAACTTTGTTAAATCCGTTAGCATCCATTTTATAAAAATAAAGTCCGCTTGTTAAGTTAGCTGCGTTGAAATCCACTGTGTAATAGCCTGCTGTCTTGAATTCATTTACAACTGAAGCAACTTCTCTTCCAAGATTATCAAATATTTTGATTGAAACAAATCCTTCTTTAGGAAGATCGAATGTGATCTTTGTTGAAGGGTTAAAAGGATTCGGATAGTTTTGTTTCAGATCAAATGCTGATGGTGTTCCTATTTCAATTTCAGAATTAAGTCCAAAATATTCGAAGTTACCGTTGAAGTCAATTTGTTTCAATCTGTAACTATATTTACCTGTCATAAGATTTCTGTCGGTAAAGGAATAATTGTGCGATGTTGTGCTTGTTCCGTTTCCTGAAACATTTCCGGCAACTTTCCAGTCATTTGATCCTGAAATACTTCTTTCAATGTTGAAGCCTGAATTGTTAACCTCTGAAGAAGTTGTCCAACTTAAAGTAACATTCCTTCCGTTAGATGTTGAAGTAAAAGATGACAGTTCAACAGGAAGTAAGCCGAACTCTGTTGAGACTTTCATGAGTCCGTAAACAGGTACCGCGATAACCATTGTCTGGCTGTTCATAGTAATCGCATCGAGTAATCTTCCCTGTGCATAAAGCATGGTAGCTGAAGCAGTGATTGTTCCTATCGATGTTCCTGAAACTGTAACATCAGGAGAGTTTCCATTAGCACCGGTGTTTACATTGGTTGTGCTTAGTGAACCTTGTGAGATAGATAAAGTGATATTTGAGATAGGAATTCCATTTCCGTTATCATCTACTGTTCTTACATAAAAATCATCAGGATTAATTCCCGGCTCGATTGAAAATGTAATGACAGGATTTGTTGCTCCGCCGTTTGCATCAGCATCAGCGATAATTGCAAGCGCTCTTGTCCTGATGGTATTATCAGTAATGGTATTCGCATTCACATTATCAGTATAATGCCAGAAAGCTAACTGAATTGAAGCAGCTTCAAGATTGTTATCGCCTAATCTTCCCGGATAATTGGTTGTGTTTTTTGGATAATAATTATTTAAAATATACTGAACATGTGCAGTTGCAAATGCGCATGTATCGGAATAGCCAGTTGCAGGAATGCTGACATTTCTGTGTAGCTCAACACAATATACCTTCATAGGATTATTGTCCATTGTTGAATTAATGAGACCGGCAAATCCCGAGTGCGGGTTTCCGGAAATCGGATCGGTAAAAGTCACACTTGAACCTTCAGCAAGTGAATTAAGATTTACGACTGAGTTGCCTCCAAGGCATTGTGCAAGGGTGTAATTTGCTGTAATTGATAATACAATTAACAGGCAAAGTGTAATTAGCTTTTTCATTTTTTTGTTTTTGGGGTTTTAAATTAGTGTGTTGTGGTAAAAATACGGGGTTTTAATTCCTGACGATGTAATATTCATTTGGGACAGCATCACTCTTGAAATTAAACCCCCTTTAAAATTTTTTGTTAAAGTATAAAACATTTTCAGATAAATTATTTAACAAGCATTATTTTTTTGGTCATGACGAAATTTTTTGCCTTCGCCGTCAATATTGACGCTGTAGAAATAGATGCCGCTTGAAAGACGTGATGCATCGATTTTACCGATGCAAAGACCTGTTTTTCTTGTTTCCGATGAATTTGTTACCGGATTTGTAAATGTGAGTTCCCTTTGGTTATTAAGAAATTCAACCGAAGATAGAGTGAGCTGTCCGTAAGATATACTTACTAGGTATATATAGATAGGGCACAGAAGAAATAATTTCTTCATGTAGTTTTTTTCTCCTTTCGTTTTTATTTTTTAATAGTCCTATTTAATAAATACCTTTGGGGAATATTAAATATGACATAGAAATTTAGTGGTGTAATATTTGGGATTACAAAAACTAAACTTAGATTTTGGATAGTGCAAATTAAAAACATCAGATTCGTTTATCAAGTCACATAGGGGGTCTTTGCCTCCTCAAATTTATTGTATACAACAAAGCGAAGACCATAACTTGCATCTTTGCTTGTAAAGTATTTTTCAGAATAAATAGTTTCACCTACACATAAAAAAATAAAATATTTTTTTTCAAATGTTAAGGAGTCTCGACCTGACAAAAAATATGGAATTATTGTAAGCTAAAACTATATCCTCTGATATCCTCTGCGTCACTGATTTCATCCCAGTTCAGATCTGTTAGAACGTATTCTCCTGAAACGAATTGCTGTGCATCATTATAAATCGCTACAAGATCAGCAACATCAACGATAGTGTTAGCGTCCTTTACATTATCACCGGTAAAAATAGTTGCCCTGTCTCATTTCTCTTCAAGCTCCGATAAAGAAATTAATAAACTGTGAACCTTATGAAACCATAGCTCCGGTCACTGTTTATTCCGGTTGTGAGATTCTTGTTTTTTGCATAAACAAAATTTAAATCAAAAATAAAACTTTTCAATGGCTCGTAGGAAATATTGAATTTTACGTTATCAGTATTGATCCTTATTCCATCAAGAAAATACGCTTTGTCCGCATCAGTTCCCTGCCGGTAAGAATCATACACGTTTCCACCTACATTTCTTATGAGTTCACCATTGAGACCATAAATGTTTTCTCCCTTTCTTGTATGTTCATATTCCAGTCCGAACTTTATTCTGTCGGATAAATTATAATTTAATTTTAAAAACAATTGGTCTGCATTTGGTCCGATCGGATTGCCAAGTATTTCACCAAAGGCAGTGTATGTATTCTTAGGATTAAAATGAGTGTAAACATAAGGACGAAGCTTTGAATATTCAAAGATCAGTGAAAGATTTTTTATTCCGACGGGTTCATGATAAAAGAATCCAAGCTGATAAGCGGTCTTATTTGACTGCTTTGTCATATCAGCCAGGTTGGATAAGATATTTTCATCAAGAAAAAAAGTACCCTGCAATTCAAAGTTCTTAATGAAATGAGTCTGAAAATCCGCAAAAAGAGTTCCGTTGTCTCTGTCCTGTAGTGAATGTTCAACAAATTTATAAAAGATGACAGGATTCAGATAACCAAGCTCAAATCCACGGGATGTAATTATACTTTCACCGACCCCGATATCAAATAATTTTTTGAACGAAAGCTTGATACGGTTTGCGATGAAATATTTTGTGAAGTTCTTTGAAACATCCTTGTTGAATTCGCCGACAGTTGATCCGAAGATCGACGAATAGCTGACAATGCCGTAATTAAGATTAAACTTTATAAAATCCATATTGGGCGCATCTCCGGAAAGCACAAGTCTTTTGCTGTAGCCAAGACCATACTTTAACTGCTCTCTTCCGATCTGCACAAACAAGTCCATATCTTCTGTTGGATTGGAATAAAATTTCATATACCCGTTTGTAAAATCAAAATTCTTGATGTTTTCAATATTCTCTACATATTTAAAATTAGAACGAATCCTCGGAAAGGCGGCTTCCATTAACGATGTATCACCGATCCCGCCTCCCTTTTCAACCGATAAATAATAGCCAAGCTTTTCAAAAAGACTTCCCCTGATACTGAAGCCGCCGTAGAATAATTTAGCATTCGGTTTACTGTCCGGCTTGCTCTGATTTATATAGAATAATTGACCGATGGTATTAATGAAAATGTTGTTGTTAACTTTTTGATAAGCATACAAATATTTTTGCTTATCGGTAAATAATTCTTTTATCCCGTGAGACATCTTCATGTTTCCTCCGAATAAGGATGTTGTATTCATCTTATTTATTTCTTCAGGAAGGAATTCAATCATGTATTTCTCAAGCAGTTCGGTTTCAACTTTACCTAGCCTGCTTTTTTTCTTATTCATAATTTGCAGACGGTCTGCTACCTGAAATCTTGCCATTCCCGGATCATCGTCATTATAATTTGTGATAATGCCTTTTACTCTCATCTCTTTTAAAAAATCATAAACAGAATTTGATAGGGGAACATTTTCAACCTGGGCAGATGACTGTTGATATGTGAAACAGATCATAAGTAAAAACAGGAGCGTAAGTAATTTTATTTTCATTAAGTAAAATTTTCTTGAATAATTTTCATAATATGATTTTAAGATATTAATTTATGCGTAAAAAGAATTCAAACCCTGTATGAGATCACTGGAATATTTCATCAACTTTTTCCAGCAGCCATTTCTTAGCCATTATTTCATTGTTATCCTGTATTTTTTTCTTCAGCATGTACAATTTTGACTTGTCAATATCAGGGGAACTGATCTTCAGCAGATAAAGCTTTTTCAGAAATAAAACAAAATTTCCATAAACAATCCTGCTTTCATTTTTTATATCTTTATTTCTCTTAAGAAAATGTCTCATGCTGTCAGTCATGGAAAGGAAGGATTCGGTTTCATTCTTACTGAAATAAATTTTGAGCTGTAACAGGTCAACCGATAGCTTTGCTGAATTGTCCCACGGTATTATCACTGAAAGTTTCTCCAGGGCATTGTCATACTCTTTCCGTGCAAGATGGATACTTGCCATGCAAATATTATAGCTTGATTTCCGGTAATCGGAATGTACAAGCTTCAGGTATTTATTGAGGAAGTTTTCCGCCCAGTCTGTTTTTCCAATGTCAGCGGCGTTCATCGCGATGGAGCTGTATATATAATGAGCCATAAAGTCATTTCCTTCGAGGTATGCTTTTGTCTTTATAAAATCCTTATTCACTTCAAACAATTCATCATAAAATTCAAAATTACCTCTGCGTATCTGAAGATACCCGTGGTTTGTCAGAACCATGAACATATTCTTCCTGTCAGTATGACTCAGCTTTTTAAAATGTTTTTTGGTCTGGATCCGGAGCTCATCGAAATATTTTTTGTCTTCTGTTTTGTAAAGCATTACGCAATTATAAAATATAGCTATGTAAGGTATATTCCGGTACAAATGAAAATTCTCCTCGATGTATGTTCGCAGCGTTTCAGATAAAGTGAAATCAAAATTATGTTCATAAGTAAATTTTTTCTGATTAAGCATGATCGCATAAAGCTTTATGTCCTCAACAAGGTGCTGCAGGTGAATGCTGTCCGCCTGCTGCTGCAGATTATCATCCTTATAAAGGATACGGCTTGAATTAACAACCACATTTCTCCTCTTCTCATCTTCAAGAAGAAAGCTGTTCTGATAATAGATCTCATCAAGCACTCCCGAGCTTTCAAGCGCATTCTTTGCTTTTCTAAAATTCATGCTGAACAGTGTTTTTTGTTTACGGTCAGTAAGCTCTTTCATAATATTGTATCTTGAATAAAAGGCATCCTTGTTTGCCCGGATAACCTTGAGAAATTCTTCTGCCAGCCTAAGCAGATCTGAAACAGTATTTCTCATCAGTGCATCATTGTATGCTTTCCCCGGCAAGATCGATGCGTAGATCTTTTTCTTCGGCATTTCTTCAACTCCGAATTCCGGATGATATTTTATTAAAACAGAAACGAATTTTATCAGGATCTTTTCCCTGTTGTAAAAAGGAGACTGCACAAACAGCCCAAATCTTTTCATTTCTTCTTTTGAAAAAGTACGGAGAAGGTTTATGAGATTGCTGTCATGCATAGGGAATATTTAATTAAAGTGATCATGAATTATCTTCATCCTACAAATATAGAAATTTGTCTTTGCAGAATTGGATCAATATTTTCTATTTTTGAATTAGTTAAATTTAAAAATTTTAAAACTTAAATTATACAACGTGAAAATTAAACTTCAATTTAACAAAGCCGCCGCGATAAAACTTTTGCTTATCACATCTTTAGTCATTATTATCAACGGTCATTCATATTCCCAGATCGATTCGATCAAGGTCCAGCCAACAGGAGATAATACTCTTTATGAAGATGTAAACGGATTGCTGAGCAATGGGAAAGGGGATTATATGTTCTCCGGGAAAAGTCCTTCAGGGCTTTTGAGAAGAAGTGTGATAAGCTTTCAGCTCATAGAATTCATACCGCCCTGCTCAAAGATATTAAGTGTCAGGCTCAAAATCCGTGTCTCCGGAAGTGCGGCTGTATCAAAAACCATTCAGCTCAGAAAATTAAATGAATTCTGGGGTGAAGGAAATTCCGATGCGCCGGGTACCGAAGAGAACGGTACTTTGTCATTATCATTTGATGCAACATGGAAGCACAGGTACTTTTCAAGTACTGCATGGCTCACCACCGGAGGATCTTATTCAGGGATAGTCAGCGCATCGGCAAATGTCAGCGGTACGGGTTTTTATACCTGGGGTTCAACCGCGGCAATGGTAAGTGATGTTCAGTCGTGGGTTAATGATCAGAGCGAAGCAAAAGGTTGGATCCTTACAGGAGATGAAATAAACAATTCATCAGTTAAAAGATTTAATACAAAGGACGGAGACACAGCATCTTTCTATCCCGAGCTTACAGTTGTTTATGAATTAAATGATTACAGTCTGTATCTTGCAAATCTTATAGAAGGATTCTGGGACGGTACCACTATGATCGAAGATACAATGAAAGTAAGTCTGCGAAGCTCGGTTTCACCTTATGCTGTCGCTGATTCTGACAAAGCTTTTGCCGGGCAGTACGGAGCAAGATACTGCTTTTACAATATTACTACAGGAGACTACTACATTTCAGTTAACCACAGAAATTCAATTGAAACCTGGAGCAAGTATCCGATCAATGTGCAGACAGGAAGTTCAGATTACTATAACTTTTCAGATTCCGCATCCAAAGCATACGGTGATAATCAGGTACTTAAGCTGGGCAGTTATTGCTTTTACGGCGGTGATCAGAATCAGGATGATAATATTGATGTGACGGATGTTGTGAACATATTTAATGATGTGAATAACTTTGTTTCAGGATATGTAAGTTCTGATGTTACAGGTGATGATTTTGTTGATTCAGCGGATCTGCTGATCGCTTTTAATAACGCGAATAATTTTGTAAGCATTGCAAGACCATAGGTAACTCATAAATTCTTCTCGCAAAAGAATTCAGCTCATACCAATTATGATAGTGGTATGAGCTGAAAATTATAATTACAGTTACAGTGTTACCCGGTCAATAATTAAGATTTGGAGCAAGCCATCTTTCTATCTGTTCAATTGTCATTCCTTTTCTCTTTGAATAATCCTGTGCCTGATCTTTACCAATCTTCCAAGCCCGAAATATTTAGACTTAGGATGCGCGTAATACATACCGCTGACAGAGGACGCGGGATACATTGCAAGACTTTCCGTTAGCTTTATCCCCGTATTTTTTTCCGCATCAAGAATATTAAATAAAGTTGTTTTCTCAGTGTGGTCGGGACACGCCGGATAACCCGGAGCAGGTCTGACACCTCTGTACTTTTCTTTTATAAGCTCATCATTATCAAGTGTCTCAGAATTTGAATAGCCCCAATATTCCGTCCTGACCTTTTTATGCATAAGCTCTGTAAAAGCTTCCGCCATTCTGTCCGCTAGTGCCTGCATCATTATCTTATTATAGTCATCATTGTCTTCTTCAAATGTCTTTATCCATTTTTCAATACCGATCCCTGTCGTTACCGCGAAGCCTCCTATATAATCTCCCTTACCGGTTTCCTTCGGCGCAATAAAATCCGAAAGAGCAATGTTTGGAATGTTTGTGCTTTTCTTTCCCTGCTGTCTGAGTGTATGAAAAACCGTTGAAACCGTTTTCCCTGTTTCATCATAAACTTCAATATCATCACCGACAGCATTCGCGTTCCAGATACCTATCACTGCTCTTGCAGTCAGCCATTTACCTTTTACAATCTTATCAAGAAGTTCTTTTGCGTCTGAAAATAAGCTCTTCGCCTGTTCACCGACTTTTTCATCGTCAAATATTTTCGGATAAATACCCGCGAGTTCCCACGTACGGAAGAAAGGTGTCCAGTCAATGTATGTTGCAATTTCCTCAAGCGGATATTCATCAAATACTTTCAATCCGGTCATATTTGGTTTGGAAATATCCTCATCATTAAATTCTATCTGCAGCTTGTTTTTCTTCGCCTCTTCATAAGTAATATAAGGTTTCTCCACACGATTCTTAAAATGATGTTCGCGAAGCTTCAGATAATCTGTTTTAATTCCGGTGATGAATGTTTCCTTATTATCTCCAAGCAAGCTTCCGACAACAGGCACTGATCTTGACGCGTCAAGCACGTGTATTGTTTGACCTCTTTTATAATTCTCCTCGATCTTAACGGCAGTGTGAACCTTCGATGTTGTCGCTCCTCCGATCAGCAATGGAATGTCAAATCCTTCACGTTCCATTTCCTTTGCAACGTGAACCATCTCATCAAGAGAAGGTGTTATCAGTCCGCTGAGTCCGATAATGTCTACATTTTCGTTTCTTGCTGTTTCAAGGATCTTTTCACTTGATACCATTACGCCGAGATCGATCACTTCATAATTATTACAGCCGAGAACAACTCCAACGATATTTTTTCCGATATCGTGTACATCACCCTTAACTGTTGCCATAAGTATCTTACCCTTTGCTTTCGCGCCTTCTTCTTTTGTCGCTTCGATGAACGGCAGAAGATATGCAACAGCTTTTTTCATTACCCGAGCGCTCTTCACGACCTGCGGCAGGAACATTTTACCTTCTCCGAAAAGATCACCTACAACATTCATTCCGTCCATCAAAGGACCTTCGATGACCTGAATCGGTCTATCAAAAAGCTTTCTCGCTTCTTCGGTATCTTCATCAATATAATCAGTGATGCCTTTTACAAGTGAGTGAGTAAGACGTTTCTTCACATCCCACTGTCTCCATGCGTCGTCCTTTACCTGAACTTTACCCTTGTTCTTGACAGTCTCCGCGAATTCAACAAGACGTTCGGTCGCGTCAGGTCTTCTGTTCAGCAAAACATCTTCCACACGTTCAAGCAGATCTTTCGGGATTTCCTCATAAACTTCTATCATTCCCGGGTTTAGAATTCCCATATCCATTCCGGCTTTGATAGCGTGATAAAGAAAAGCCGAGTGCATGGCTTCACGCACGGAGTTATTTCCTCTGAATGAAAATGAAATATTGCTCACACCGCCGCTTACCTGTGCTCCGGGTAAATTATCCTTTATCCACCTTGCCGCGTTCATATAATCAACGGCATAATTATTATGCTCGTCAATACCGGTCGCGACCGTCAGTATATTCGGATCAAAGATTATGTCTTCAGGATGAAAGCCGACTTCTTTAGTAAGAATATCATAAGCTCGTTGGCAAATCTGAATCTTTCTTTCAAAAGAATCTGCCTGACCTTTCTCATCAAATGCCATTACGATCACAGCGGCGCCATACATCTTTACCTTTACAGCCTGCTCCCTGAACTTCTCTTCACCTTCTTTTAATGAAATTGAATTCACGATCGACTTGCCCTGCACGCATTTTAAACCTGCTTCTATCACAGACCATTTTGATGAATCGATCATAATGGGAAGCCTGGAAATATCAGGTTCCGATGCAATGAGATTCAGGAATTTTGTCATTATCTCTTCCGAATCAAGCATGCCTTCATCCATATTAACATCAATTACCTGCGCGCCTCCTTCTACCTGATGTCTTGCGACAGCGAGCGCGTCTTCATACTTGCCGTCTACTATTAATTTTTTAAACTGAGCCGAACCTGTGACATTAGTTCGTTCACCTACATTAATAAAATTGCTTCCTTTGTAAACCAGCAAAGGTTCAAGTCCGCTATACTTTGGAATGGGTTCGATCGTCGGAGGGATCCTTGGCTTATACTTTTTAGCAACATCTGCAATTGCCTTTATGTGTTCGGGAGTTGTCCCGCAACAACCACCTACTATATTGAGAAGGTTCTCTCGTAGAAATTCTTCTATCTGCTCGCCTGTTGTCTCCGGTGTTTCATCATACTCCCCGAATTCATTCGGAAGCCCCGCGTTAGGATGCGCGCTGACAAGAAATTCAGATTTCTCGGCGACATCGGATATATGCGGACGGAGCTGCTTTGCTCCAAGCGCGCAATTGAAACCAATGCTTAATAAATTCATGTGTGAAACCGAGTATAGAAACGCTTCAACAGTTTGTCCTGATAAAGTCCTTCCGCTTGCGTCGGTAATTGTTCCTGAAACCATAACAGGGATCTCTTTACCGGTATCAGCAAAGTATTTCTGAATCGCGAACAGCGCGGCTTTTGAATTGAGGGTATCAAATATCGTTTCAACAAGAAGTACATCAACACCACCATCCATAAGTCCTCTTATTTGTTCGGTATATGAATTAACGACCTGATCAAAAGTCACGGCTCTGTATCCCGGATCATTTACATCGGGAGAAAGTGAAAGCGTACGGTTCAAAGGACCTATAGATCCCGCGACGAATCTGGGTTTATCCGGTTCGTTCTTAGTAAACTCATCAGCAACTTCCTTTGCGATCTTCGCGGACTGAAAATTCAGTTCATAGACAAGATCTTCAAGATTGTAATCCGCCTGCGCTATTGAAGTGCTTGTAAAAGTATTGGTTTCGGCGATATCGGCACCGGCTTCAAAATATTGTGCATGTATCTCTTTAATAATAGCGGGCTGTGTAATTGAAAGCAGATCGCTGTTACCTTTCAAAGTACCGGCATGATCCTTAAACCTTTCTCCTCTGAAATCTTCCTCAGTCAGTTTATGTCTCTGGATCATTGTTCCCATTGCACCATCGAGGACTAAAATTCTTTCCTTCAGTACACTTCTAATATCCGTCATAAAAATTATTTAATTAACCGTGAAGTTGAAATTGTTTTAAGCTGTGAAACATCTTGTTAATTTGTGCAAAGCTCTTCACGGGAAAATATTTTGCACAAAAAAAAATCTCTTCAAACGAGCAGAAGAGATTAATATTATAATAAAACTGGATTTTAATATTATGTCTTCCAACTCATCTCTTCCTGCATTCAGGCAGGATAGGAATTAGCACCTTTCTGTCCGAATAATCCGGAAGTCGGTTGCCAAGGTATCACAGGGCCTAATCCCTCCACCTTTCTCCATAAGTCAGAACGAATAAGAACGAAATTGCATTGTGCCCGGGATCGGAATCGAACCGATACTGCCTTTACAGGCAACAGGATTTTAAGTCCTGCGCGTCTACCAGTTCCGCCACCCGGGCATAACTGAGTTGCAAGTTAGTATCTTTATAATTTATTTGAAATACTAAAATTCAGAAATTCGCATGAAGGAATCATAGCAGTTGTGCGACTGGAGCTAATTTATTCACTATAAATATCTGTCAAGATTTTATCGAGTCGTTGAGTTAAATCTTCATCAAACTCGCTGTGAGGAACATTTAAGGCACGAAGCACTTCAAGAAATCTTTTGTAACCGTTTTCGGTTCTAAGTTCAATCCAATGAACACCTAAATTCTCTGCTTGTTTTTTATTTTTGTCAGATAGCTTATCTGCTAAAAATATAGCAGGCTCTCTTGCAAAGATTGCATCAGCACTTTCCGGATTCCCTTTCCCCATCAGTTTTACTTCTGTCCTCAGCTTTTTGTTGTCAGCTGATAAAACATAAAAATCAACTTCTCTAAAACTTAGAGGATTGTCTTGTTGAACATAAGATTTATATGGAACATTGAATAATCTACACAGTGTTTCCATAAGAGGTTTCTCAATTTGTTTGCCCACTGCACTCCACATTCCGCCTCTAATCTCTGCTCGTTTTACAGCAATAGTATTGATTACGATTAAACTTTCGGCAACACTTAATTCAACACTAACATCCTTAAATTTAATTGATAGTTTTATCTGCAAATCACTATCGTCATCAACTAAACCATTGATTGTTTGAAATAATCTGTCATAATTTTCTCCTGATGCTTTAACTACAATTGCTTTCTTTGAAGTGTTGAATGAATTTGTAATTGATTTCATATTTAATCCAGAATTGATTGCAATTTGTTCTTTTGGTAAATCTGGGTTTAAAAAAACTCTTTTGTACCAATCATAGTCTTCTCCTAAATTGTCAATTTTAGCACGAACTACTTGCTTGAAAAACTCAATACAGTAATTTAGAAAAATTTCATCAATGATTACTAGAACTTCGTCTCTGTAATCTTGATTTGAGATAACCTTCTTAATTATTATTTTCTTTGCGTCAATATTTAAGGGCATTACTATTTTATTGTTTGCTGAAAATCGTTGAATGATAAAAATTTTGTCGGAAGCTCATCAAACATATCATTTGTTTTTTTTGACTGCATATAGTCAAAATATTTTTCATTTTTTTCGGTGAGAAAGAAATATCTATCCAAACTTTTTGCCGTCTTTCCAACAGTACCGCTGCCACCAAAAGGATCAAAAACCAAGTCTTGTTTAAAAGAATAATATTGTATCACTCTTTTGCAAAGTTCGAAGGGGAAAACTGCAGAATGTGTTTTATTGAAACATGGGTCAATTTGCCAAACATTTGACGTCTCAAATCCATCTTTAACTTTACTGTCATTTACAGTTTTTAAATTGTATTGATGCATATTCCAATCTAGAAGTTTTTCAGTTGACTTACGATAAACCATAAGGTATTCAGTTACACAGTTGGGTTTAAAAGCAAGTGGCTTACGGTGTTGCTGAAAACCACCTATTCGATTTTTGACTGATGCTTCTGGTTTCATCCAAATAATATCATCTATAAATTCCCACCCCATTTCAATCAAATAATGGTGAATATCAAACGGTATTGGATAACGTTTACTACTATGAGAACGACTTACTCTTGGGATAATTATTGGAGAAGTATTGAGAATAAAAAATCTCCCCTCTTTGGTAATTCGATGAACTTCTTTAAAAACCTCTACAAGAAACTCTAAGTAATGCTTGTAAGATTGATAGATAGAGTAGTCTCTTGCATTATAATAAGGTGGAGAAGTGAATGTCAAATGTACACTCTCATCTTTTAATAGTTTCATGATTTCAATTGTGTCCCCATTGACAACCACATTTTTTAGATAATTAAAACTTTCCGTATGAGGTTGATGTGGAATATTTTGATGCGTGGAAAAAAATTCCTTGAGTATTACCATCTTCACCATTTCATTTTGATGATTGATTAATCGTTTCAATTGTTCATCAACATCTTTTTCACCTTTGAATACTAATAACCCTCTTATTGCCTGACAAACAATTTTAGGATCATTGTCTTGTAGGATTTCAATCAGAATATTTTTTGCCTTAGGGTTTCTCATTCGACCAATTGATGAAACCGCCTCTCTTCTTACAGTAGTGTCACTATCATCTACCGCAACTTTTTTTAGAGCAATCAAAAAATTATCACCAGTTAACTTTCCTAAATTTTTAACTGTCCATAAACGAACTTGACTATTTTTGTTGTCAAGTAGATCAGGTAAAAAAGAACCATCAAAATTATTAGGCAATTTACCTAAATTTTCAAGTATATTTAGGAGATATTTATTCTTTGAACTATTCTCGCGTACTAAGTTGCTAATAGCACCATTACCCTCATTCTTCAACTTTTGTATTTTTTCTTTGGTAATCATCTTTATCTAGTTTATTTTTAAAAATCATTTTTATTTGTAAATAATAGAAATTCAATTAACACCAGTAAAAGTAGCCAATTTGGTCATAGAGTTGTAGTGTTATATAGTCTCAACCCAAATAATCCCAAGCAATATAAAAAATAATTATTAAATTAAAACGGGAATACAAATAGTTTTATAAAATTCTAACACTTTTAGGGATTATCAAATTAAACTTCACAAAAGTAAATTGTCATTAATGCAAAAGCGAAATCCCGAAGTATTACCGACGAAACAATTTGATGAAAAAGAATAAATTTGATGAATGAAGCGTAAGTATGGTGAACAAAAAAAATAAAATCTGATTTAATCTTGTTAATTCCTGGATTCCCGCTCAAGAGATTGCGGGAATGACAGAAATTAAGTTGGGGGAATGACAATAGGGTGGGAAATGGCAATACGATTGGGAATGACAGGCAGGGCATCACTCTCGCGACAATAATATTTGAAATGACAATATGGTTTTATGTGAAGAACATCATCAACTATTTTATATTTCAACAAAAAAACCTATCAAGTAAAATTTTTATACAGTGCTTAATTTCTTTTTACAGGTTCGTATTTCTTATTTATATCAACAGGTGAAACATAAGGGCTGTTCCAGACACTGTTAAATACGGATGAGAGCTTTTCGTTTACTTTTGAATTATCTATTATAAGAGTGGCGTTGCGGGAGTTGTAGAAATAGCCCCAGTCCCAGTTCGAAGTGCTGATCCAGGAAATGTTATCATCACAGACAAAATATTTGCAGTGATCAACGCGGGCAAAGGGAATGAATCCTCCGCTGTATTGCGGAATGGTGCTGAATTTTATTTCTATATTTGGAACTATGGAAAGGTTTTTTATGAAATCAATGGCGTCATCACGGATAGCCCAGTCGGAAAAAATTATCTTAATCTTAACGCCTCTTGATGCCGCGTCACGCAGTGCATTGTCAAGCGAATCATAATATTTTTTTTCATTCCTTGCCTTGAGTGAATAGGAATACATCTGTATAAGAAGTCTGTCCTTTGCGTTTCCGATTATTTTAAGCAGCTCTTCCTCTTCACTATTCAACCCAAACACACTTAATTTATAAGGACTGAATGCCGGGTACAAAGTTATCTTGCCGTATTCATCTGAATTGATTACCAAAGGGTTGTTAGCATTCACAACATTACTGTTGATCTCATTAGTAAAAACTCCTCCGCATAATTGTACATCGTAATTAAAGATCTCCCTAAAGGTTTCTGCAAGCTTTTTGTTCTTAACGCGGACTCCCATTTCGTGAATATGCTTTATCGCGCGCCAGTCCATATTCTGACTTCCGATAAATAAGTTCTCATCATCAACTATGAAATATTTAGCATGCATTACCCCGCCGGCTAAATTGCCAAGCGGTATCTTAAAAATGCTGATGTTCTCAATTCCGTTAAGTTCATCGACCGACTTATCGTTCTTTGCATAGAAGCTTGAATCAACAATGATTCGCACAGTTACTCCGCGGCTCGCGGCATTCCTGATCGCGGTCATTACTTCATCGAGCGGCTCGCCTTTCTCATTTGCAAAATAAAATGTTTCGATGTCGATACTCTGCTTAGCGTCATTGATCATTTTCAGCCATACTTCAAGAGGTCCGGAGATGCCGTGGTCAAATGTAGTTTCAGTGGGAATACTTTCGACCAATTCAAATTCATCCTGCGCGAAACAGAAGGTGGTGATCTGAAGCGCAATGAAAAATAATAACGCTGAGCGAAAAAGTTTCTTCATCATTTATTTGAAATAATTGAGGAAATTACAACAGACTGTTCATAAGCTTTTCAAGCTGAGCTGACTTTACGGCTTCGTTCTTTTCTTTATAAACTTCGATCAGATTTCTAAGGATTCTCAGGACGATCTCCTTGTCGCTGGTAGCGCGAAGATAGGGGATCGATTCAAGATCATCGGTTGCCATGCCGGCTTTCTTAAGAAACTCCTTCGCATCCTTTTTGGAGATCAGCACACCTTTGTTGAACGGATCAATAAAGAATTCTTCCCTTACGTTCGAATACTTAATGATAAAATGTCCGGGAAGATTGATCCCGAAAACTGGTAAGCCGAGCTTTTTGGAGATAAGAATATACAGAACTGAGAGAGCTATGGGATTGCCAAGCTTTGTATCGATGACTTTATTAATGTAGCTGTTATCAGGGTCATAGTAATTCTCAGTATTGCCTTTATAAGCTTTTTCAAAGAACAGATAATTATTAATTGTGTTCAGAACTTCAAGAGGGGGGATGGAATTAATATCCGGATCGATCTTAACAAGAGATGACAAAATTTCCAGATACATCTTTTCTATCTTATCGGTATAGTCTTTGACAGAGATCGCGGGATAGCCAAACTGCGAAATCAGCATCATTGCTTCCTCAAGTATTTCATTTGGACCTTTCATTGCCAGGACTGCGAACTTGGATTCGATCTCTTCGAATTTCAGTATTGAGATAATTTCATTCGCCCGCTTTTTAATGAGAAAATTTTCATTATCAAGATGCTTCTTGAGATAATCAACTGAATAGTCACCGTGCTGAATAAATCTTTCCTTAATGCTGGAGTAAATATTCTCATCTTCGTCATCAAGCAAAGCGAGGAGGTATTCAAGCTCATTGTTATCAATGACCTTGTTTTCTTCTGTATCGATCATAAAATTTTATTTGGGTTATTTAACAAATATATTAAATCAATATATTTCATAAAAAATTCATTTAATTTCTGCCGGAAGTCAGCATCTGAACTAAAGAACGTGACGAAACCGAGTTTGGTTTGAATTAAGCTATAACTAAAAAATTCAATTAACTTTTATTCTATAAACCTTTTCCGAAGGAATTCTGCTTAAAAATATCAGTCCGATTATAAAAAAGACCGCAAGCGCGAGCGAGCTCATCCGCATGCTTCCCGTGAGCTGATTTATTAATCCATAAACGAATGTTCCGAGCACGATCGAAATTTTTTCAGTAACATCAAAAAAACTGAAGTAAGAAGCGTGATCGGTAGTATCATCCGGAATCAGCTTCGCATAAGTCGATCTCGAGAGTGACTGAATTCCTCCCATTACTATGCCTACCAATCCTGCAAGCAGAATGAACTGCGTGGAAGTAGTAATAAAGTAAGCGAGCACTGATACAATTATCCAGATAAAAACAGAGATCATCAGCGCGTATATGTTGCCGGTCTTACCTGAAATGAATGAGAATAAAAACGAACCAGCTATTGCAACGAGCTGCAGAACAAGTATAGTGGCGATCAGAAGCTCGCTCGAAAGATTAAGCTCTTTTTCACCGAAGATAGTCGCCAGGTATAGCACGGTCTGCACTCCCATATTGTAAAAAAAAAATGAAAGAAGAAACTTTCTCAGCAAGTCCTGCTTCTTCAGATCAACCAGAATTTTTTTAAGCTCATTGAAACCGTTTAAAAGTAAGCTTCCTTTCGGATCTTTTTTATAAACATTACCCGGAAGATAATGAAATGTATATTGTGAAAACCCGAACCACCATAAACCGACAAGCAGAAATGATATTCTTGTCGCAAGACCTGTCGAGCTGATACCAAATGTTCCGGGATAGAGAATCATTGCCAGACTTACAATAAGTAAAAGAATGCTTCCGGAATATCCGAGTGAAAAACCTTTCGCACTTATCCTGTCAAACCTGTCCTCGGTCGCGATCTCAGGAAGGAAAGCATTGTAAAAAACGATGCTCCCGCTGTATCCGATGCTGGCGAGTATGAACATGAATATTCCAAATGTGATAGTATCATTTGTAAAAAAGAAAAGCATCAGGCAGGCAGCGGAGCCAAGATAACAGAAAAACCTCATGAATGATTTTTTCTTTCCGGAATAATCAGCCATTGAAGAAAGCACGGGGCTGATCAACGCGATCAACAGAAAGGAAAAGGATAATGCATAGGAATAAAGAACAGAGTTTGTCAGTACAAAGCCCAGGAAACTGACTTTGTCGTTTAAGACAATGCCCGCATCATTTTTTAAAGTTGTTACGGATTGAAAATATACAGGAAATATAGCAGAGGTTATAACAAGCGAATAAACAGAATTTGCCCAGTCATACATACACCAGGCATTTACAATTTTCTTTTGATTTTTTATTTCACCATTCAAATTAAGAATGCGTATGGGAGTTGAGAATGGAAATTTTAATCAGATTATTTATTTTCTTTTACTTCTTCAGGTTTCTTTGTTTTCTTCTCCGTCTGCCCAGCTTTCATATTGACAAGCCCTCTTCCGGTTTTGTTAAGCGTTTTTTCTTTCTTTAGTTTTTCAAGGACGGCGTCAAGAATTCCGTTGACAAATTTTCCACTGCTTCTTGTACAGAACTCTTTTGAAATGTCGATGGCTTCATTGATAGATACTTTCGGCGGTATGTCCGGAAAGTAAAGCAGCTCCGCAACACCCATCCTCAATAATATCCTGTCTATCATAGCCATCCGTTCAAGCTCCCAGTTGACAACCTTCTCAAGAATGTATTCATCAAGAATCTTTTCGTTGTCTATCACATAATTAATAAGACTGGTTGCAAATTCTATATTATCCTCGCCCTTCATATCCGGCATCAGGTCGTTTATGATCTTCTTTACAGGTTCACCCGAGATCAGATGCGCATACAAAACCTGCATTACTTTTATTCTTATGTCTCTTCTTTTTAATTGCCCCATTAATCTTATAAAATGTTTTTTTAAAACTAATCATTTAATCTTTAATATAATATTCTAATAAAGTTGAAAGTTGAAAGTTTGTAGAGTTTTTAGAGTGTGTAGAGTGTGTAGAGTTTTTAGAGTGTGTAGAGTTTTTAGAGTGTGTAGAGTGTGTAGAGTGTGTAGAGTGTGTAGAGTTTTTAGAGTTTGTAGAGTTTGTAGAGTTTGTAGAGTTTGTAGAGTTTGTAGAGTTTGTAGAGTTTGTAGAGTTTGTAGAGTTTTTAGAGTGTGTAGAGTTTTTAGAGTTTGTAGAGTTTTTAGAGTTTGTAGAGTTTTTAGAGTTTGTAGAGTTTTTAGAGTTTGTAGAGTTTTTAGAGTTTGTAGAGTTTTTAGAGTGTGTAGAGTTTTTAGAGTTTTCAGAGTGTGTAGAGTTTTAGAGTTTGTAGAGTTTGTTGAGTTTGTAAAGTTTGTAAATGCATATAAAAGTTTATAAGATCACTCAACTCACTCTACCCACTCACCCCACTCAACCCACTCAACCCACTCACCACACTCTACTCACTCAACTCACTCTACCCACTCACCACACTCTACTCACTCAACTCACTCTACCCACTCACCACACTCTACTCACTCAACTCACTCAACTCACTCTACCCACTCACCACACTCAACCCACTCTACCCACTCACCACACTCTACTCACTCTACTCACTCAACTCACTCTACTCACTCTACTCACTCTACCCACTCACCACACTCAACTACTCCAGTAATTCTTCATAAGCTCTGCAGCCCATTCGGGCTGAACGATCTTTTCCTTTGGTATGAATTCATTCATAACCGGCTTGATGTCTATCACCGGTGTTCCGTCAATGGCGTCAAGCCCGGAAACGGTAAGTATATTCTTTTCCACTTTGAGTAATTTTACAATAGTTGATCCGAGAAGATTGGGACGTGCTTTCTTTCTTTGTGCAAAGATGCCGACTTTTGGAAATTTCGTATTCTCCCGTGGATGAGTGGCTGAGATCGTGATCCTGGAAAGATCCGCAAGATGAAAATAAAACAATATCTCAAGATGTGAGAATTCTTCAATACCTTTAATGCTTTCTACGGATAATTTATCGCTGATAATGATCTCAGAAACTATATCTCCCCAGTTATCATCTTCGATCTTTTTTCTGCTGTTACGGACAAAAGCGATTGGTTCGATAGTGTACATGCTTTCTTAGTTAAAAGTTAAAAGTTAAAAGTTAAAAGTTAAAAGTTAAAAGTTAAAAGTTGAAAGTTAAAAGTTAAAAGTTAAAAGTTAAAAGTTAAAAGTTGAAAGTTAAAAGTTAAAAGTTGAAAGTTAAAAGTTGAAAGTTGAAAGTTAAAAGTTGAAATTTAAAAGTTGAAATTTAAAAGTTGAAAGTTAAAAGTTGAAAGTTAAAAGTTGAAAGTTAAAAGTTAAAAGTTAAAAGTTAAAAGTTAAAAGTTAAAAGTTAATAAAGTTAATAAAGTTGAAAGTTTGTAAAGTTGAAAATTTGTAAAGTCTGCAAAAATAAACTGCCGTCTTTCACCACACTCACCATATTCACCCACTGACCACACTGACCACACTCAACACACTCAACACACTCAACCCACTCAACACACTTAACTCACTGACCACACTCAATCCACTCAACCCACTCAACCCACTCAACACACTCAACTCACTGACCACACTGACCACACTCAATACTCAAACTATGATCTTTGCAGTTCATTTATCCTTTTACCAAGTTCATAAACTTCCATGACAAGAGCGGGATCTTTTTTCTTTTCAGACCTTTCTTCCTCAAGAAATCTCAGTCGGATCTTTTTGATTACATCCTTAGAGCACTTAAGATTATACTCCGGGACTATTGATGCTTCAAGGAGGTTGTCAGTGGAAGTGCTGTTGTAATAGCTGGCTTCGTGCTTGTTCATCGCGACTTCAGCTATCAGTATTTTCGCTTCTTCATCTTCAATCTCGTTAAGAGCTTTTGATAATTCGATCTTTCCGTTTTCGATATACTCATTGAGAAAATACTCTATTATTTTCAACACAGTTTTATTTTTGATGAATTCTGTTTCGAGATTATTTTCAAGATACGCAACTGCTTCTTCATCGCCGTGAACGAACAGATCGATCAGCTCAAGTTCTTCAGAAAATATCTTTGGCAGGGTAACGGAAATGCCATCTATCTTTCTATTGGGAATGATCACGGATGTTTTTGGAAATGATCTCGACTTATTTTCCTTGAGTATCTTTTCAAGCTCAAAGAGAAGATCGGATTCATACAGAGAGTGCATCTTTGCAATTTCCTTAATGTAAAACGCTCTCTTGATCCTGTCGGGTATCTTGCCGATGTAATTAATTATCTCCTTAACAAAATTTGTTTTCTCATCGACTGTGTTCAGCTTTCCTTCTTTTTCATAAAGTCCTGCAATGAAGTTTATGACTGACTTTTTCTGATCCACATATTTCTCAAATTCAGTCTTTCCGTACTTGTTAATAAAGCTGTCGGGATCTTCATTATCGGGAAGCGTGATCACACTGAGGTCAAGTCCCGCTTCAAGTATTATCTCAATGCCGCGCTTTGCAGCTTTTACTCCCGCAAAGTCCGAATCGAACAGCACATAAATATTTTTTGTATAACGTGAAATTAACTTTACCTGATCTTCTGTAAGGGCTGTGCCGCTTGATGCTACAACGTTTTCAATTCCGTTCTTGTAAAGCGAGATCAGATCCATATAACCTTCAACAAGGATCACATAGTCAAAATACCGGATCTTATCCTTTGCAAAATTAAGTCCGTAAAGAATTTTGCTTTTGTTATAGATCTTAGTTTCAGGTGAATTAATATATTTACCGAGCTTGTCTTCTTCAAATAATTTTCTGCCGCCGAATCCCACGACTTTATTATTTTCATTGTAGATCGGGAACATCAGCCGCCCTCTGAAACGATCGTAATAGTTTTTGAGATCGTTCTCTCTTTTAACGATCAGCCCGGCTTTGTCAATATCATCATTGGTAAAAATATTCTCTTCACGGAAATGGTTAAGAAGACTGTCCCAGGTATTCAATGAGAATCCGATACCGAAAATTTCAAGAAGCTTAGTGTCGATCTTCCGTTCATTAAGATAATTGTACAGGAAATCCTTTTCGCCGCCTGATAAATTTTGCAGATTCTTATAAAAAAATTTAGCTGCTTCTTTATTGATCTCATAAAGCTTTGAAATTTCATTGGAAAGGTCAGGATCTTTGTCATTTAACCGTAGTTCAATGCCTGCGCGTTCGGCAAGCTTTTTCACGGCATCGATGAATGTTACCTTTTCATAGTTTTGTATGAAAGAATAAACATTACCGCTTGCTTTGCATGAAAAACAATGATAGACCTGTTTCTCCTGTGAAATGTGCAGGGATGGATTTTTGTCGGGATGGAAGGGACACAGTGCGAGAAAGGATTTACCTCTTTTCTTAACCTGCATGTAACCTGAAATAACATCGACTATATCATTTGCCTGAGCGATCTCATCAAATTTTTCCTGTGGAATTTTCATTTATACAAAATAAAAAATTTCAAATTAATAATCTTAGTAGAATTTATTGTGTCAATTTCATTTATCATTAGAGGTAAGCTTATAAAAAAAGCCGGTAATTGTTTCCCGGCTTTTAATTTCTGATTATAATTTGAAATTAATAATTGCTTTTGCAATTACTTGGTCCAATAAATCACTTAAGCAAAATCATTTTCTTTATTGACTCAAACTCTCCTGCTTTTATTTTGTAATAATATATTCCGCTTGCGAAGTTACTGCCGTTGAAATTTATGCTGTATCTTCCGGCATTTCTGAAGTCATTTAATAAAGTAAATAATTCTTTCCCAAGAATGTCATACACCTTTATAGTTACAAAATTATCTTCAGGCAGATCGAACTTAATGTTTGTTTCCGGATTGAATGGGTTTGGATAATTCTGATACAAACTGTATTCCGTCGGCAGTGAAGGATCAAGAATAATATTGTCCGGACCGTCTTCACAGATCGAACAATTATAAATTCCGATAATACTTAATGTTGCAACTTCAGTTCCAAGTAGATCATAAATTTTCAATGCCACAAATCCGAAACTCGAAACATTAAATCTCAAATTTGTAGACGGGTTGAACGGGTTAGGATAGTTCTGCTCTAATGCAAATTTTTTGGGAAGTGTATTTTCATTTACTGTTATATTAACCATAGTCTGTCCGCCGTTACCCCCCCCTCCCATTAAAGTCAAGTTACATTTTCGGGGATTTGAAAAATTTAATATTCAATCATAGTAATAGAATCTTTTCTTTATAATAAGTAATTTATAAAAAACACACTGATGAGCAACAAACTTATTTACGAAGGAAAGGCAAAACAGATCTTTTCCACAGATGACCCCGAGATTTTCCTGCAGAAATTCAAAGATGACGCGACAGCATTTAACGGTTTAAAGAAAGATAAGATCGCAAACAAAGGCGAGCTTAACAATCAGATCTCTTCGGTAATATTTGAATATTTGATAAAGAACGACATTCCGACCCATTTCATAAAAAAAGTTTCAGACCGTGAGATGCTTGTCAAAAAAGTTGACATAATAAAAGTGGAAGTTGTATGCCGTAATATAGCCGCCGGAAGTCTTGTCAAGAAATTCGGATTTACTGAAGGAGTTGAATTGAAAAGACCGGTCATTGAATACTATCTGAAATCCGATGAACTCGGAGATCCGCTCTTTACAGATCAGCACATTTTCGCCATGGGACTTGCCGATAAGATCGATCTTGATACAATTTTCAAAATGACCATACGCATCAATGAACTCTTAAAGAGTTTTTTTATTGATCGGGGAATTAAGCTTGTGGATTTTAAGCTTGAATTCGGAAAGGACAGTAATGGGAACATTTTGCTTGCCGATGAGATCTCTCCTGATACCTGCCGCTTATGGGATTCCGAGACAGACAAGAAGCTCGATAAAGACCGGTTCAGATTTGATCTTGGTGAAGTAGAGGAAGCATATCTTGAAATCAGGAACAGGATAGTCGGATGAGGCTGACTCCTTATGGCAAAGATGTAATTCTAAAAGTATTTATATTCGGTCTTGCTTTGAATCTGGTTTCGATCTTTATTGAAATGATTTTTTTGAAATATCTTTTTGCTGCAATAACACTCTTTATCTGGATATTTACTCTTAATTTTTTTCGCGACCCCCATAGAAAGCTTCCGCAGAATTATAAGATAACCGAAATCATATCTCCCGGCGACGGAAAGATCGTGGTCATTGAAGACATAATTAATAAAGAGAAAAATCTATTTGAAAAAGGCGAAGAGCTCAGGCAGGTCAGCATCTTCCTTTCACCCCTCAACGTGCACGTCAATAGGATCCCGATGAACGGTGTCGTGAAGTATCTCAAATATATCAAGGGTGAATATCTTGTTGCTTTCGATCACAAGTCATCCGAGAGAAACGAGCGAACTGAAATCGGTATTGAAAATGAAACAACAAATCAGAAAGTACTCTTTAAACAGATCGCAGGATTTGTTGCAAGAAGGATAGTTTATGATCTTAAGGATGGTGATAATGTTAACGCAGGAGAAAGGTTTGGAATGATTAAGTTCGGTTCGAGGGTTGACATATTACTGAAGAGGGATTCGAAGATACTTGTGAAAATGGATCAGATGGTTACCGGCGGCGAAACAATCATAGCAGAACTTTAAAATGTTTATTTCAAGAAAATTCATACCTAGTTTATTCACGATCCTGAATGCGTTTTGCGGATTCATGTCTGTCATAAACGCGGCAAAAGGCGACTTCACCGACGCATGTCTTTTCATAGTTTACGCTTCACTCTTTGATGCTGTTGACGGGCTGGCTGCGAGGCTTACAAAATCTTCCAGTGAATTTGGTGTTGAGCTCGATTCTTTGTCAGATGTAATATCTTTTGGATTCGCGCCTTCATTCCTGCTATACAGCATTTACCTTAATGAGCTCGGCGATGTAGGCATTGTGTTATCTTCTCTTGTAATGGTATTCGCTGCGCTTCGGCTTGCCAGGTTTAATGTTCAGCTTGTCGGTTTTGATAAGGATAAATTCAACGGACTTCCTGCGCCAATGACCGCGATTACAATTGTCAGTTACATTTTATTTTATCATGATAAAATACTTTCCGAGTCTGTCAGCAGGACGATGCTTATTATTCTGGCTATAGCTTTGCCTTTGCTGATGGTCAGTAAATTCAAATACGAAAGTCTTCCCAAGCCATCAATGTACGCCATAAAAAAAAATCCTCTTGTATTCATCATACTGTTTCTCGCGATAGTTATGACAATTGCTACCAACGGAGAAGGTTCATTTTCCTTCTGCCTGTTTTACATTTTTACCGGAATAATAAGAAGCTTTAAGGATTTTATATTTAAGAAAAAAGGAGCTACCGGGGAGGAAGTTTCAGATGAGCCGCTGGGATTAAAGAAAATAGAGTGAGTAGAGTGAGTAGAGTGAGTAGAGTGAGTAGAGTGAGTTGAGTGAGTAGAGTGAGTTGAGTGAGTTGAGTGAGTTGAGTGAGTTGAGTGAGTTGAGTGAGTTGAGTGAGTTGAGTGAGTTGAGTGAGTTGAGTGAGTTGAGTTTATAGAGTGTAACTATCCGACAATACCTTTCAGAGTTTCTGTAAGATAATCAATCTCTTCAAATGTGTTTTCCCTGCTGAAAGAAATCCTGAGTGAACCTAAAGCTGATCTTCTGTCCCTCCCAAGTTCCGTCAGGACATGCGACGGCTGATGAGTTCCGGAGGTGCAGGCTGATCCGCCTGACACCGCTATCCCCTTAAGGTCAAGTTGTATTAAGATCATTTCTTCATCAAATGCTAACCGGTCCGGATCAAATGAAATGTTGACTATGTTCGGAAGTGAATTTTCTTCAGATGAATTGAATACAACATTATCACCGAAGATATCTTTTAATTTCTTTGTTAAATACCCTTTCAGCGAAAGATAATGCTGAATGTCATTTTGTAAATTTATTTTCAGAATCTCAACTGCTTTTTTAAATCCCGCGATGGAAGCAATGTTCTCCGTGCCTCCCCGCATATCCCTTTCCTGCTTACCACCGTGAATAAATTTTTCTACAGGAGTCTTATCTTTGACATAAAGAGCAGCTGCTCCTTTCGGTCCGTAAATTTTGTGAGCTGACATTGTGGCGAAGTTTAATCCAAGATCCTTAACATTGAAATTTGTTTTACCAATGCTCTGTACAGAATCTGAGTGCACATATATTTTATTTTTAATTGCCGCATCGGAAATACTTTTGATATCGTTGATCAGACCTATTTCATTATTTGAATGCATGATTGAGATTAACAGAGTTTCCGGTAGTATGCTTTCGATTACCTGTTCAGGTAAAATTTCACCTGTCGGTCCCGGCTTGAGATATGTAATTTTGAAATGGAATTTATCTTCAAGATATCTGAGGGTGTCAAGAACTGCCGAATGCTCTATGGTAGTGGAGATGATATGATTTCTCTTGTCTCCTAGAAATTTCAGAGTGATTCCTTTGAGTGCAAAATTATTTGATTCGGTGCCGCTGTTAGTGAAGAAAACTTCTTTTGAGCTGGCGCCGATGAATTCGGCTATGCAGTCTCTCGCGTCTTCGAGTAAAACTTTTGCTTCCTTCCCGTATGAATGTATTGAAGAAGCGTTTCCGTAGGTGTCTTTAAGATAGGGCAGCATTGCATCAAGGACGTCATCCTGTATCTTTGTTGTAGCTGCGCTATCAAGATAAATTCTGTTCAATGTTTACTTCTTATTTGATTGTTACTTTTATTTTATAATTTGGTTATTTTTATTTTGTGAATATAAAAAAGGAATTCTTCTACATATCAAATTTAATTTCAATATTCAGAATATTACTTCTGATCCCGGTTTGTTACCTTCTGCTTACAGATTTTGAAACCAAAAATAC
>JAWXBH010000146.1:0-12412 GCA_034439935.1 bacterium | reverse complement strand
TGTCATTCCCGACCGCCTGCATAAAAATATCATAAAGTCAGAAGTAGACTTCGTGCAGGCGAGTTCGGGAATCTCTGAATCGAAACCCAAACATTTCATCAAAAAGAAATTGAACATCGTAGCACAGTTTACTCTCTCCCGCATTGTCATTCCCGACCGCCTGCATAGAAATATCATAAAGTCAGGAGTAGACTTAGTGCAGGCGAGTTCGGGAATCTCTGAATCGAAACCCAAACATTTCATCAAAACGAAATTGAACATTGAACATTGAACATTGAAAATTGTTATGAGATACTTGAATAGTCTTAATTCATAATTTCTTAATTGGTAATTTATAATTATAAAGGACTCAGTAAATAACACTTTCATTCATAATTCATAATTTGCATTTTCCAGTTCATGGAAAGTAAACCTTCCGGTTTCGTCACGTTTCTTTTCACCGACATAGAAGGCAGCAGTAAGTTGTCGCAGCAGTTCCCTGATACAATTCAGATTACACTCGAAAAACATCATTCGATAATTCAGAAAGCAGTTGATGCAGCGAACGGATTTACTTTTAGAACAGTTGGTGACGCCTTCTGCTGTGCATTTCAAAATGCTTATGACGCGGTCGCGGCTGCAGTAAGTGCTCAGATGATTTTATCGAAGGAAGAATGGAATGGAGCGGATGTAAAGGTAAGAATGGGAATTCACGGCGGTGAAGCTGAATGGAATGGCACAGATTATATGGGCTACATAACGCTAGTCCGTACATCAAGGTTAATGGCGGCTGCGAACGGCGAACAGATACTCATCTCAGACATTTCATATGATAAATTTAAAAAAAATAATGATAACGAATTATCCTTTAAAGATCTTGGTGAGCGAAGACTGAAGGATGTCATAAAGCCAATCAAACTTTTTCAGATAATATCTCCCGGTCTTCGGGAAGACTTTCCGCCTTTAAAAACACTTGATGCAAGACCGAACAATCTCCCGATCCAGCTTACAAGTTTTATCGGCAGAGAGGAAGTTATGAAAGAGATAAAGAAATTACTGACTCAGAACCGTCTTCTTACGGTTATTGGTACCGGTGGAGCCGGAAAGACCAGGCTTGCAATGCAGGCAGGTGCCGATATGATCGATGAGTTCGCAAACGGGGTTTTCATAACTGAATTAGCGCCTGTAACGGATGAGGCAATGATAGTTCAGACAATACTGAATTCTCTTCGTGTAAAGGAAGAGCCGGAAAAAACTTTGCAGGAAACCCTGATAAATTATCTTAAGGACAAAGAGCTGTTGTTTATTCTTGATAACTGTGAGCATCTTATAAACGAATGCGCGCACCTGTCCGAAATATTGTTAAGCACCTGTCCTCATTTAAAGATCATTGCAACAAGCCGTGAATCGTTAAATTGTTCGGGCGAGCAGACTTACAGGCTTCCTTCACTTTCACTTCCTGATTCTTCACCCGATAAAACACCGGAAGCGCTTTCACGATTTGAATCAGTTCGTCTCTTCATTGAAAGAGCTTTAATTGTCGATTCGAATTTTCGGATAACAAACGATAATGCTATCTTGATCTCAGATATTTGCAGCCGGCTTGATGGAATACCTCTTGCAATAGAACTAGCTGCAGCGAGAATAAAACTTTTATCAATTGAAAAGATCTATCAGCGTTTAGGTGATAGCTTTAATTTGCTTACAGGAGGAAGGCGAACAGCACTGCCGAGACAGCAAACATTACGGGCATTGATAGATTGGAGTTATGATCTGTTATCAGAGAATGAAAAAATGCTGTGGAGGAAGGTCTCGGTATTTACAGGAGGATGGACACTGGAATCTGCAGAGGAAATTTGTTCGGGTGACAAAGTAAAAACTGAAACGCTGGATCTTCTGGATCAGCTTTCAGAAAAATCCATTATTATATATGATGCGGAAAAGGAAAGATACCGCATACTTGAAACAATAAAACAATACGGGGAAGAGAAGCTAAAAGAAGCAAATGAGAATGAAGAAATGGTTTCAAAACATCTGGGAATGTTTCTGGACCTATCATTAACTGCCGAGAAAAATTTAGTTGGAAATCAGGCTTTGCAATGGCTCGAAAAACTTGAAACCGAACACGGTAACCTTCAGTCTGCAATAATCAGGTCAGTTAACAATTCCGAATCAGAAGAGGGAATCAAGCTTGCTGTTGCTCTTGAAAAATTCTGGAATCTGAGAGGATATTATTCGACAGGCAGACGACTGCTGGATGGTATTCTGGTTAATGCTGAGGGAGTTGACAGATCACTTCTTGCCAAAGCCCTTCAGTGCGCCGGTTCACTTACGATACGTCAGGGTGAATATGAGAAAGCACGGAAATTTTATAAAGAAAGTCTGAAGTTAAGGGTTGAAATTGGCGATAAGCAGGAGATCGCTTTAGCTCTTACAGGATTGGGAAACATAGAAATGGATCAGGGAAATTATGAGGGCGCTGAAAATTTTTTTAATGAGAGTCTTTCATTGAACAAACAGACCGGAGATAAAAGCAGCATTGCAAATTCACTTATGAATATCGGAAATGTTAATTACGGAAGAAGAAATTTTGAAAAGGCAAAAAAATACTATGAAGAGAGTCTGGTAATAAGCCGTGAGACCGGTGAGAAGAATATCATCGCTTCGCTGATCAATAACTTTGGAACTGTTGCATTTTATCTGGGAAATTTTGAGGAAGCGCAGAAATATCTTCAGGAAAGTATTTTATTAAAAGAAGAGCTTGGGGATAAATACGGAGTCTCGGTTACTTTGAGAAATATGGGTACAATAGCAATGAAGCAAGGCGACAATGAGCAGGCGCAAAAGTATCTTGAAAGAAGTCTGTCATTCTCAACTGAAGTCGGCGACAAGCGAAGTATTGCAATCACCTATAATAATCTGGGTAATGTAGCCATTGAACGTGAAAATTTTGAACAGGCGCATCAGTTCTACGAGCAGAGCCTGACATTATTTCGTGAGGTCGGAGATAAAAGCGGTATCGCATTCTCCCTTACAAATCTTGGGAGCATAGCATTCAATCAATTGAATTATGAACTTTCTCAGATATATTATGAAGAGAGTCTTTCAGTATTTATCGAGATAGGGGATAACAATGATATTGCTGAAACGCTTATAGGACTTGCAGGAATACTAAGTAATGATAATGATTTTGAATCCGCTGTAAAGCTGCTCGGAGCAGTTGAAGCTCTGTTAAGTTCAGCAGGCAGAATACTTGAGACCAATGAAAATAATCTGCTAAGTAATATCGTGGACAGGATAAAAGTGAAAATAAGCGTCAAGGAATTTTCGGAATATTTTGAACAAGGGAAGAAGTTGACGGTGGAAGAAGCGGTTGGGATTATTAAGAAAGACGTAATAAATAAAACGAAGGACTAAGCAACTTTTAACTTTCAACTTTTAACTTTCAACTTTTAACTTTCAACTTTTAACTTTCAACTTTCAACTTTCAACTTTCAACTTTCAACTTTTAACTTTCAACTTTTAACTTTCAACTTTTAACTTTTAACTTTCAACTTTTAACTTTCAACTTTTAAAAAAAAATATTTGAAAAAATTACTTCAGATTTCCAATGGTGTAGCTTTGATCATCACCATAGTAATAAATTATCTTTCCAATACAGGGATATTCGGCGGTAATACGATCGGCGGAGTGTCAGGTGAATACCGGAATTATTTTACACCTGCGGGTTATGCATTCTCAATATGGGGATTGATATATCTTGGATTGATCGCATTTGTGATCTATCAGGGACGCAGTCTTTTTATTAAGACTGCTAAAGATGATTCGCTGGTATTGCAGATCGGTTGGTGGTTCGTGATTTCGTGCATTGCAAATTCACTCTGGGTTCCGGCTTGGCTATATGGCATGACAGGAGTGTCGGTAGTACTAATGTGCTTACTTTTTTTCTCGCTGATTAAGATCGTTGTCAATACAAGAATGGAGCTTGATGATGTTCCACTTGCAAAGATAATGTTCTTCTGGTGGCCGATCGATTTTTATTCGGGCTGGATAGCAGTCGCGCTCATCGCTAACGTATCGGCTTACTTAACAAAAATAAGCTGGGACGGATTTGGGATCTCAGAGATAAGCTGGGCTATAATTATGATATGCGTTGCAGGAGCAGTAAATCTTTTTATGACCTGGACAAGGAACATGAGAGAATTTGGTTTAGTCGGAGTCTGGGCTTTGGTTGCTGTGGCTGTAGCTAATGTTGACGGTGTACTGTCAATTTTCATATCAGCGATCATAATGTCAATCATTGTATTTATAAGCAGCACTACTCACGCTTATAAAAACAGGAAAAGTTTTCCTTTAAAATTTTGAACGTAAAATGTAAGACGCGAGGTGTGACATGGATAGTGAATTGAAAAAATACTATCCATTGTTCTTTGTACTTAACACAAAATCTATGATCTCTTCCTTACCAAGTACCTTTGCCTTAAGTTCTATTGCCTGATAATTTTCGATAGAGATTATTTCACTTAATTTATTTCTGAAAGTAAGAGCAGTTTCAAGAAGTTCCTTTCCTAAAGGGTCATTGTGCCCGTCTGTAATTTTTTTAAGGAATATAAAATGTGAAAGTGCAGTTTGGTGATCATTAAGATCATAATATGCTTTCGCTAATTCATACAGATTCCTTGACAGGAAATAGTCGATGTGAGTTTCTTTACCAAGTAAAATGGATTCTTTAAAATTTTTAATTGCGCCGCCGTAATCTTTCAGTGAAGCAAGCGTTTTTCCAATAGAATGCAGAGCAACCAGGTGATTACTTTTATATCCGCCTTCCTTCACAATTGCAAGCGCCCTGTTGTAAACTTCAAAAGCATCTTCATATTCTTTCTGAAACGAGTGTACATTCCCGAGTACAATTAAATTTATTGAGATGAGAAATTTATCATCTATCTCATTGCATATCAAGAGACTTTCTTCAATGTATTTACGGCTTTCAGTTATGTTTTTATTATTAAATTCATGAGATGCGAGATGTGCAAGTAATAATGCTGTGTTATGGGTATCATTAGTTTGTCTGTAAAGGTCAAGGGCTTGCATCTTGTGCATTATTGCAGTATCTAGATTTCCTTCAAGATGCTCGATGAAAGATATATTGTATAGAGATGTTGCGATGTCATTTTTTGCATCGAGTTCAACCGCCAATGCAAGACTTTCATTGTAGTAATTCTTTGTTATCTCCATTTTTGATGAATCAAGAGCTGAAACGACTCCGAGGACACTGAGTGATTTTAAAATTCCATACTTTTCTCCCGCTTTTCTGTAAATGGCAAGAGCCTCTTCTCCTAACTTTTGCGCTTCATCAATATTCCCTAAATAATGAGATGACAGAGCAATGTAGTAAAGCATCTTTGCATAATTGGTTTCCTTCAGGGATGACTTCAGGTCAAGCATCTTCCTGCAGATTCTGTGTCCTTCCGAAAAATAGCCTTTTAAGGCACAGAATTCTAAAAGACCTGCCACGACATCAGAAGCCTGATCTGGCTCATGATCTGCTCCCCAGTCAATAGCCGAGCGTATATTGTTCAGATCAATTTCAATCATTCTGATCCATTTTATCTGAGTGATATTCTTTGCATTCAGATTCCCATAATCGCTGAGGTCTTTAAAGTATAAAAAATGTTTTCTGTAAATATCTTCATTCCCATCATACTTTTCTCTCGCATATTGCCGGACAGATTCAAGTAATGAAAATCTTATTGTACCTGAAACATCGGTTGAATTGATAAGAGACTTATCCTGAAGATTTGAATGAGTATCCATAAGATCATATTGTCCGTCTTCACAAATTATTTCCGCCGCCTCAAAAGTCCAGCCTCCTGAAAAAACAGCCAGCTTCTTAAACAATATTTTTTCATCTTCAGTGAGCAGGTCATAACTCCAGTCGATAAGTGCTTTAAGTGTCTGCTGCCTGGGAAGTGCTGTGCGCCTGCCTCCGGTAAGAAGCTTAAATCTGTGCTCAAGCTTCTCACATATTTTATCAAGTGGCATCAGACGGGTTCTTGCAGCGGCAAGCTCAATTGCAAGGGGAATTCCGTCAAGCTGAAAACAAATCTGAGCAAGAGCAGGCGCATTCTCATTTGTGACTCGGAAGGAAGGATTTACCGACAAAGCTCTTTCAATGAATAATCTCACTGCTTCATATTGTGAAAGTTCAAGAGGAGTATTTTTATCTTCCGGCTGAGGATGAGTTAGTGATAAGACCTTATACATCATTTCGCCTTCACACTTTAATGCTTCACGGCTTGTAGCTATTATTTTTAAATTGCTGCATTTCTTTAAGAGTTTTTCTGTAAGGACTGCGCATGCTTCAATGAGATGCTCGCAGTTATCGAGGATGATAAGTGTTGATTTATCTTTCAGATAATTCACAAGAGTGATCTCAGTATCCTGTCCGGGCTCCTCGTTGATCTTCAGTGTTCTCGCTATTGTAAAAGGAATGAGAGAAGGGTCTGATATCGGTGCCAGCTCGACAAGCAAGACCCCGTCATCAAAATCATCCATGGTCTCGGCAGCGACCTGCATTGAAAGACGAGTCTTGCCTGTACCTCCGGGACCAACTAAGGTAAGTATTCTGCCGGTTGATAATAATTTTTTTATTTCACCTATTTCTTTTTCTCTTCCGATAAAACCGGTAAGCTGGATCGGGAGATTATTCAGCCGGTCGTCAAGCGTCTTCAGAGGCTGAAAATTTTCACGAATACCTTTTGATATTACCTGAAACAATCTTACCGGCTGGATAAGATCTTTGAGTCTTTTTTCGCCAAGATCAAGTAAGGATATTCCCGATCGGATGTTTTTCTTTAATAGATCGAATGTACTGTTTGAAACTATGATCTGTTCTCCATGAGCTGCGGACATGATCCTCGTGGTCCGTGCAAGAGTAAGATAGCCCATATATTTTTCACCGTTCCATTCGGCAGATCCTGAATGAATCCCCATTCTGACATTTATCACCGCTTCATCCCATTTCTCTTCTGAAAGTTTGATCTGTGCATTTACTGCCGCAATGACGGCATCATCTGCGTTTTCAAATGCACAGCAAAAGGCGTCGCCAATAATTTCAAATACAAAGCCGTGATTCGACTCAATCGATTCTCTTAAGATTTTGTGATGCTTTTCTAATGAATGCTGGAGTTTATCGGGAAAGTCCTGAGCAAGCTTAGTGCTGCTTACGATGTCAGTAAAAAGAAAATTTACATTACAGGTGGGCGGACTTTGTATGTTCAAAATTATTAATTGGGGATTGTTAAAACATAATTACAGAGAAAGTAACGGAGAAATAGAATTAGAACGTTAATCCTTAATTAAAATTGTAATTGGGAATTAAGATTACTATTCCCAATTACAAAAAATTACTGAATGAATGAGTAGCCGTAGTTATTATCCATTAAGAGAAAAATGCTGTACCGGTGTTTTATTTTCTTCTTTATATTTATTAATTAATTGCAGGAATGCTTCAGCATCTTTTACATTATTTTTATCATCATTTCCGTGAATGTCAGCAAAGTTTTTTATACCTGTGAGGTAATCCTTTACTTCTTCGCTGTCAAAATCAATTTTTCCTGAGAGCATGTCATTGACCCTGCATGAAGCGGGACCGGAAAATCTTGAATCTATAGAACTCAGTATTTCTCTTAATTTAACATCCATTTTATTATTATTTTAATTTAACTTAAATTACCATTAATGAGATCAACTTAAAACCCTTTTATTAATCACCGTTTCATTTATTTTAACACTCACTTATTTAAATTACATTAATTATTTTTAAAGTAATACTGAACACATCCAACTATCAATTATCAATTATCAATTATTAATGAATAATGGGTGAAGCAAACTTTCAACTTTCAACTTTTAACTTTCAACTTATCACATGATAAATTTATCAGAATACAAATTAGCCGGGGCATTGCTGATGCTCGTACTTTTCGCTTTGACATCCTGCGGTAAGAAAGAAAAAAGTGATGTCACAGTCCTGCATTCATTCAGCGGCAAGGACGGCTCGACACCTAAGGGAACAATGCTGCTTGTTGAGAATGAATTGTACGGCTTCACTTCCGCCGGCGGTAACAATGACAAAGGTGTGATCTTCAAAATGGGGATCGATGGAAAAAACTTCAATGTGCTTTATAATTTTGAGACGGGTGCGGATAACGGTAAAGGAAAAGAACCTCATCACGCTTCGCTTTATTACTTTAACGGTAAGCTTTACGGAGCTGCTCTTTACGGAGGTAAGAGTGATTACGGTGTGATCTACAGCGTTAACACAGATGGTTCCGGCTATACTCCCTTGCATGTTTTTAACGGAGGCGATTCTGACGGAGCTCAGCCCCACAGCTCGATTTCTTTCATCAACGGAGCAATATATGGAATGACCGCACAGGGCGGTGATAAAGGCAAAGGCGTTCTTTATAAAATGGATCCCGACGGAAATAATTTTACTGTACTTCATTCATTTCATAAAGAAGACGGTCACGAACCTCACGGTATTGTCATTACAGGCAGCAACGGCAATTCACTTTACGGTATAACCAAAACCGGCGGGACGGATGATGTCGGTGTTATATTCACTTGTGATCTTAACGGCGGTGCATATACTGTGCTGCATAATTTTAAGAAAGGAAAAGATGACGGTAATACCAGTGAGCACGGATATTTGACTCTTAGCGGGAATACACTTTTCGGATTGACACAAAACGGAGGAGAAAATGATAAAGGAGTAATCTTTTCAATAGAAGAGGATGGCTCCGGGTTCAAAGTCCATCATTCATTTGGTGCAGCTTCTGACGGAAAGTCTCCGTTCGGATCTCTTCAGCTTACAAACGGATTTCTCTACGGAACAACACAGGAAGGCGGCGAGAATGACAGGGGCACGGTTTTCAAGATCAGCACCGATGGAAAAAACTATAAAACTCTTGCTTCACTGGACCGTCCTACAACAGGTGAATATCCGATAGATAATGTTACCATCAATCCTTCATTAGGTGAGCTTTATTGCTTCTCACAGCAGGGCGGTGTAAACGATGACGATGGTAAAAAAAATTACGGAACAATTTTTAAATACATCATCGACGCAACAAAAAAGCATTAACAATTAATACTGGGATTAGCAACTAACCTTAACATTTATAAACACACCAATATGAAATTCAAGAATAACATAAAATTATTGATCCTTCTTTTCATAATCAATATTAGCTTTACCGGTTATGCTCATTCACAATGGACAGGCGGAGTGCTTCATTCATTCAACGGTAATGACGGCGCTACATCAAAAGGTTCACTTACGCTTTTCGGTAATACACTTTATGGCAGAACATCAGCCGGCGGAGCAAATGGTGAAGGAGTAATTTTTAAAGTTGATACTGACAGCACAGGTTTTCAGGTGCTTTATAATTTCCAGACAGGTGCAAACAACGGACTTGGCAAGGAACCGCATCATGATGCCATGCTTTACTATAATGAATTTCTTTACGGGACTGCTCTTGAAGGCGGCAGCAGTGACAACGGAGTGATCTATAAACTTAATCTTTCCGGAACAGAATATACTCCGATTCACATTTTTACAGGAGGCAATGATGACGGAGCGCAGCCTCATAGCGGCGTTATCGAAATTAACAGTGTGTTGTATGGCATGACTGCAGCCGGAGGTACACACGGCAATGGAACATTGTATAGCATTGATCCTGACGGAAGTAATTTTAATGTACTCTATTCATTTCATAATTCGGACGGTGATAATTCTCATGGAAGACTTACACTTGGAAGTGACGGACACAAGCTATTCGGAATGACACGTGAAGGCGGCTCGCAGGATCTTGGGGTTATCTTTAGCTTTGATCTTAACAATTCAAATTATACAATACTGCATACTTTTGCCGGCGGAAGTAATGACGGCAGCACTACAGATCATGGCTTTCTTACGCGAAGCAACAATACATTATTCGGAATGACACAACTCGGAGGATCAGGAAATACAGGAATAATTTTTTCGATCAAAGAGGATGGTTCGGATTTTCAGATAATGCATTCATTCGGATCATCTGCAACTGACGGCACATCTCCTTACGGCTCGCTTCAGTTATCGAACGGCTTTCTTTACGGCACAACAAGAACCGGCGGAGATCATGATCACGGTTCTGTCTTCAGGATCAATACTTCCGGAACAACCTACGAGATACTTTATTCATTAAAGAGAAATACTATCGGCGAATATCCCATTGACAATGTTGTCCTTAATACTGACGGGACGGAGCTTTATTGTCTTGCTCAGGCAGGCGGTGAATTTGATTCGTCAGGCAGCAATCAATACGGAACTGTCTTTGAGCTTAACACACTTGGTATCATTGGAATAAGTAATTCATCTTCAGTCGTTCCGGAAAATTTTAAGCTTAGTCAGAATTTTCCAAACCCCTTCAACCCTTCAACCATAATAAAATTCGAACTTAACAGATCCGCGTTTATATCATTAAAAGTTACAAATGCTAAAGGTCAGCTAGTAAGGACTTTAGAAAATTCTTTCAGAAGCTCAGGTGAGTATTCTGTGAAATTTGACGCAGGTGATCTTCCGGCAGGAATCTATTTCTATACACTTGAAAGCAACGCAATATCACAGACAAAAAAACTTCTACTTCTAAAATAATTTACATCAAACAATTCAAATGATCACAAAAATATTTCTTACATTAATTTTATCTGTTGTCAGTTTCGCTTACGCACGTTCACAGGAAATAAATCCGGAATAGGATTCAACGCTTGCAAAAAGCATGCAGGCGGATGATTACGGAATGAAGCACTATGTCTTTGCAATTTTAAAAACAGGCAGCAACAACATATCCGATAAGAATGTGCTTGATACAATATTTGCGGGACACATGAATAACATTAACAAGCTTGCTGAGAACGGAAGTCTTGTTCTGGCAGGACCTTTCGGTGAGAATGATAAAAATTTCAGGGGAATATTTGTTTTCAATGTTTCGACTGTCGAGCAAGCTCAGGAGCTTGTTAAAACTGATCCGGCTGTAAGAGAAAAAGTTCTGGAAGTGGAATTGTATTCCTGGTATGGCTCTGCAACTTTACTGGAAATTATGAAGCTTCATAATAAAATTTCAAAGTATAGTTTCTAAAACTTTATAAAAGCTCTTTGTCGTAGATCCGGTAAGTCTTGTAAACTTCTGCTCCGAGCTTTTCCGCGGTTTGTTTCATTGGTAAGTTGTCTTCCAGCACCCATGATATTTCAGCTCCGCGCACACCTTTCCTGTTACCTTCCTTAATTATGTTTCTGTAGAATACTGCATCGATACCTTTCTTATGAAATTCCTGCTTTACGCCCATTATGATCACTCTAAGCTGATTGATCTTCTTCTTGTTAGCAAGAAATTTAAATATTCCGAATGGAAATAATTTTCCGTTAAGACCTTTGATCGCCTGATTTACGTCAGGAAGTGCGAGCGAGAATCCGATCGGCTTCCCGTCTATTTCGGCGAACTCAACATAATCAGGATCAACAGCAAGCTTCAGATTTGCAGCGATGAACTTGAATTCATCTTCAGTCATCGGAACAAAGCCCCAGTTATCCTGCCATGCATTGTTATAAACTTCACGGACTTTCTGAACTTCATTCACAAAATCTTTCATATTCACTTTCCGGATGGTGAGATTTTCTTTTTTAATTATCATCTCGCTTATCCTGTCAAGCTTGCTCATCAATTGCTCGTTCTTGATCACATCCTTGCTGATCCAGAATGCAAGCAGATCCTTTACTTTTTTGAATCCGTAATCATCCATGAGGTCCATATAATACTTTGGATTGTAGGTCATAAGCATTACAGGAGGGGAGTCGAAACCGTCTACAAGGAGTCCGCATTCATCATTGGTAGAAGGACTTACAGGTCCGCGTAAAGTATCCATTCCGTTTTCGCGTGCAAAGTTCGCTGCCTGATCAAACAGCATCTTCGAAACCGCTTTATCATTTATGCATTCAAAGAAACCGAAGAAAGCTGTTTTGTCTTTATAAAATTCGTTGTGGTTATCATTGATTATTCCGGCGATCCTGCCGACGATCTTTCCGTTCTTCTTAGCAAACCATAATTTCATTTTTGAATGCTTGTAGAATGGATTTTTCTTTTCGCTAAGATTATTCTTTACGTCGAATCGTAATGGCTCAACCCAGTTCTTATCGCCTGAATAAAATTCATACGGAAATTCTATGAACTTATTCTTATCAGATTCATTCTCTACTTCTGTTATTTGAATGGACAAAGGTGAAGTTAAAAGTTAAAAGTTAAAAGTTAAAAGTTAAAAGTTAAAAGTTAAAAGTTAAAAGTTGAAAGTTGAAAGTTGAAAGTTGAAAGTTGAAAGTTAAAAGTTGAAAGTT
>JAWXBH010000145.1:0-18997 GCA_034439935.1 bacterium | reverse complement strand
TTTCCGGCAATTTATCACCAGCGGGAAACTTTTCTTTGCAAAGCTTTCTGGCGCCTGTCCCGCAATGCTTTTATGCGGGAGTTTTTCAAAAGAAAGCGTGCTTAATCGAAACTAAAATTTTCATTTTCTAAATCACATTGTTTTGGACGGATGTGAACTTTGGCAATTTCAATTAAAAAAATATACACTTGAGCTAAAGCTCGGATTTGGAATAAATTTGCCTGCAACATGGTTGGAGTAATGCATCAAACTATTTCAAAATTGAAATTACTAAATTACTAAATTCCTAATTCCTAATTCCTAATTCCTACATTCCTAATTCCTAATTCCTAATGATACATTGAATTTAAAGTATGCTTTAATAATATTATTATAAAAAAAATTTCATCATGAAAAAAATAATTTTGCTTATAGCATTATTCACTGTAGTGTCAATCAGTTCAAATTACGGACAGACACCTTCAGTGACCACATTCTCTCCGCAAAGACAAGTACTCAATGCTCCAAGAAATACTCAGGTGACAGTTAATTTTAGTACTGCGATCAACACTCAATCCGTTAGCGCAAATACATTCAGGGTTTTCGGGAGACAGCTTGGTCCTATACCCGGTACCTTTGAATTCCTAAATAATAATACACAGGTCAGATTTACTCCGTCGGATCCTTTCCATGCAGGTGAATGGATCACTGTAAATTTATCAAGAGGAATTCTGAGTCAGACTGGTACTCCGATGAATCTTGGCTTTGCATGGAATTTCTGGACAAAAGCCGAACCCGGTACATTGAATCAGACTCTTATTAAAACCATTCCTATACGCCGTACGGGTGAAGGTCTTATTCAATGTTACGGAGCTCTTGGAATGGATCTTAATGATGACGGAAGAACGGATCTTGCAATTGTAAATGAAGTCTCAAAGGATTTCAGGGTTTATCTGAATAACGGTACTAACTATGATACCATGTTCGTTCTTTATCCTTTACCTGCCGGTTCACTTCCTTCACCGAGTGATGCCGCGGATTTTAATCATGACGGTAAAGTTGACATCGCCATCGGTAATGCCGGCAATAATATCATGAGCTTATTCATGGCTAACGGTGGAGCGCTTTATCAGACAGGAGTTGCATACACCGCTGCAAATAATGTAAGAGGTGTAGCGATCGCCGATCTTAACGGGGACGGATTTGATGATATCATAACTGCTAATAGAGGCGGAAGCAATATTTCTTTATTCAATAATCTCGGCAACGGAACATTCTCAGCCGCGAACAATATTAATACTATAGGTAATGGAGAGACAGGCGTTATGATGACCGACGCTAATAATGACGGCATCATGGACGCGTTCATCTGCTGTTACACAAGCAATGAAATTGTTCTGATGCTTGGCAACGGGACAGGCGGACTTACTTTTTCCAGCCGCTCTTCATTAGGCGGACCGCCGTGGGCACTTGCTGTCGGAGACATTAACGGTGACGGTAACGCAGATGTTGCCGCGTGCCTTTCAACCACGAACAGGATCGGTGTGATCTTCGGTAATGGAGCCGGCGGTTTGGGAACGGTTGCAAATTATAATTCAGGACAATTTCCTCTGGCAATTGACATCGGTGATGTTGACGGTGATAATGATCTTGATCTTATCGCTAGCGATTACGGAAGCGGAGATTACAAAGTCTATGCAAATAATGGCAGTGGAATATTTACAAATACTCCCATTACGCTTCAGGCATCCGATGCCGGCTCATGCATAACTGTTCACGACAGGGACAATGACGGTGATCTTGATCTTGCAGGCATTGATGAAGTTGATGATCTGCTTTTTATTTTTAATAACGGAACGGTTGGAGTTCAGCAGACCTCATCGGAAATCCCTGAAACATTTTCTCTGGATCAGAATTATCCGAATCCGTTCAATCCTGTTTCAAAATTGGGATTTGGGATCTCGGAATTCGGATTTGTTTCGTTAAAAGTTTATGATGCGCTGGGAAATGAAGTTGTGACACTGGTCAATGAAGCTAAAAGTCCCGGCAGCTATCAGGTGGAATGGAATGCATCCGGTTTTCCAAGTGGCGTTTATTTCTATACACTCGAAACTCCGGGATTTAAGGAAACAAAAAGAATGGTGCTGCTGAAATAGTGACATTTGTCCCATCAAAGACTCAAAGATCATATTGTAAATACTTTATATATTCTTTTGTTTGTGCCTTCGTGCCTCGTATGTTAATGTTTTGATTTTTACCAGTGAACCCCCAGTGTCACAGAGTCCCTGTGTTAAATGATTTAATACCATAGTCATCTTAAAGCCAAAATTTAAACTTTAAACATCTTTTGAAAATATTCATACTTGCTCTTTTCATCTCCGGATTCATCGCAAATTCATTTGCGCAGGTAACAGAAGAATGGGTAAGAAAGTACAATGGTCCCGCAAATTCTTTTGACATAGTTTCAAGGCTCAAGATCGATGGTGCCGGGAATGTATACGTCTACGGTACAAGCAGTGGGCAGGGAACACTCTCGGACTTTGTGATAATTAAATACAAACCCACAGGGGAAGTCATCTGGACACAACGTTACAATTCACCCACTGACCAATCCGATCAGATAAATTCTGCCTGCATTGATAACGCAGGTAATTCTTACATAACCGGCTTTACTACCGATTCGACATTCACACCAAATGTGACAACCTGTAAATACGACTCATCAGGAAATATGCAATGGCTTAAGGTCTTCATTCTCAAAGATTATACAACCGGCTTCGGTCAGGATATTACAATTGATAACTCAGGCAATGTAATCGTTGCCGGTTTTATGAGAAATGCTCAGAGCAATTACGACTGCGTTACAATTAAATATACTAAAGACGGTGATCAGATCCGCTCGACTGTATACGACGGATCTAAAGATGACATTGCTGTATCATTGGCGACGGATAATGCTGATAATATTATCATTGCAACTGAAATAAAAAATCAGCAGAATAATTTTGACGCGGCAGTGATCAAGTATGATTCTTCGGGTTTATTTAAATTTGTGAAAGCATTCAACGGTTCCCGCCAGAATGATGACAAAGCAGCTTCAGTCCTTACTGACGATATGAACAACATATTCCTTTGCGGAAGCACTGTGAATACTCAGAGTTCACTGGATTATTTTTATGCGAAATTAGATCCTGCAGGCGTTGTGCAGTGGACAGGTGATCATAACGGAACAGGCAACGACATTGACATAGCGTTATCAATGGCGATCGACGCCGCCAGTAACATTTACATTACTGGCTATAGCAGGTCGGATACAGTCATAGGCTCTGAAGATATGCTGACAATGAAAATAAATTCTTCCGGAAATGTTCAATGGAGATCCGTTCATAACGGCACGGGAAACGGAATTGATCAGGGAAATTCAGTGCAGGTCGACAATTCAGGTAATGTATTTGTCGGCGGAGCTTCAGACATCGGAGGTGCAAGTGTTGTCTATGCGCTTCTGAAGTATTCAGCTCAGGGAGCGTTAACATGGAAGAGAACATATCAACTTGCAAATCAGCCGGAAGATTTTTTGTACAGTGTTACCCTGAATAATTCAGATATATATGTAACGGGGATTGCGCTTGATTCGCTGACGGATTTTGATATAGTTACTGTCAAGTATTCACAGCAGGTTGGCATTGTAATAGTTAACACTAATCAGCCGGAGCATTTTACTTTGGATCAGAATTATCCCAATCCTTTCAATCCGGTTACAAATTTGGGATTTGGGATCTCCGAATTGGGATTGGTTACATTAAAAATATATGACATACGCGGGAAGGAAACCGCGGTACTTGTAAATGAAGTGAAATCTCCGGGCAGCTATCAGGTAGAATGGGACGCCGCTGATTTTCCGAGCGGTGTTTATTTCTATACTCTTGAAACTCCGGACTTTAAGGAAACAAAACGAATGATGCTGCTCAAGTAAATATTTTTTTTACCACAAAGACACAAAGGCACTAAGCCTTACATTCTTACTTCGTGACTTAGTGGTTTTTTTATATCAAAGACTCAAGAACCGATCATAATTTTTTCTTAGTGTCTTGGAGTTTTCGAAGTGATCTTTTGGAAAGAAAACATAATCTGACAATTTCACCATCCCTGGAAAATTGGATGTCCAATTATCAGACCTCAAAGATAAGATCATAATTTTTTCTTAGTGTCTTAGTGTCTTAGTGTCTTAGTGGTGATCTTTTGGAAGAAAAACATTATCGGATAATCCCAAAAAATTGGTTGTCCAGTTATCGGTTGAAGCGCATTAGCATTCTGAGTAATTTATATAAAAAAAAACATGAACAATTTATTTTTATCATCGGACATAATGTATCAGGCAATGCTGGACAGGGATAGCAGCTTCGAAGGTCAGTTCATCGTCGGTGTGAAGACCACAGGAATATTTTGCAGACCTTTGTGCACGGCAAGAAAGCCTAAGAAGGAGAACGTTGAATTTTTTGAAACCGCCAAAGCGGCGATGTCTAGCGGATACAGACCCTGTAAGGTATGCAAGCCGCTTGAGAAGTCAGGCGAAGTTCCGGAGGAAATAAAAAACATTCTTAAGGAAATCGAAACAAACCCATCGGAAAAGATCACTGATTATACATTATATAAAAAAGGAATAGAGCCGAGCCGCGTGCGCAGGTGGTTCATCAAAAATCACGGCATGACTTTTCAGGCATATCAGAGACTTCTGAGGATCAACAACGCTTTCAATGATATTAAAAAAGGTGATAAGGTGATAGAGGCTGCTTATGAGAACGGATATGAATCATTGAGCGGTTTTCAACATTCATTTAAAAAAGCAACAAACATAAAGCCAATCGACAGCAGGGAAAATACCACGCTTGCTTTTACAAGATTTACAACACCTTTGGGACCAATGATGGTTGTAGGTAATGATGACGGAATATGCCTGCTGGAGTTCACAGACAGAAGAATGCTGGAGACACAACTAAAGCAGATACAGAGACATTATAAGTCCGCCATTCTTCCGGGAAACAATAAGAACTTTGAAATTGTACAAAAGCAGCTTGAGGAATATTTTGAGGGTAAACGAAAAGATTTTGATCTGAAGCTGATCACACCCGGGACGCAATTTCAGAATAATGTCTGGAAGATCCTTCAGACAATTCCTTACGGCGAAACTCGTTCGTACAAGAAACAGGCTATAGCGCTGGGTAATGAAAAGGCGGTAAGAGCAGTAGCTAACGCAAACGGAGACAACAGGATCGCGATCGTAATCCCTTGTCACAGGGTGATCGGTGAAGACGGAAAGCTTGTCGGATACGGGGGCGGGCTCTGGAGAAAGCAATGGCTGCTGAAGCACGAGGAAAAGTTTTCTTGAATCTAAAATCAAAAGCTACAATCTAAAATTACCAAATCAAAAATCTACGATCTCAAATTCAAATCCCAAATTCGCAATCCCCCACATCCGTCCAAAATAAATAAAAAACTTGCCACGAATTTCACGAATGATCACGAATTAAAAATATTATCACTAATTTTAAAAGCAGAGTTAACATAAATTTATTTTGTCAGCATAAATATATCTTCAAGGTTATTTAGAGGTTAATTTTAAAGATCGATATTGGTGCAAAAATTTTACCAAAACAGAATAAATGTAAAATTACTCAAATGTTGATAAAAATGTTTTGGACGACAATGGAAATCCCCAATCCGAAGTTGATCTAAGTGGATTTTATTTTTAAAATTGAGTGAGTAATTTTGATCTACAAACATTGAAATTATAAAAATGGCTCAGACAAAAATAAAATGTCCTAACTGCGGATTCGACTTTAATGCTGACGAAGTTTTTTTTCATCAGGCAGAAGAGCGTGCTAAAAAACAATATGAAGCAAAATTATCCGAACAGCTTGAAGGAATTAACCAGAAGAAGGAAGACATAAACAAAGAGCTTCTGAAAATTAAACGTCTTAAGGAAGATCAGGATGATATTATAAGAAGAAAGCTTGAAGAGGAAAAGAAAAGAATTGCAGAGGAAGCATTGTTCAAAGCGAAGAAAGATGTTGAGTTTGAAATGCTGAAGATCAAGCAGGACTTTGATATCAAGACAAAGGAAAATTTACAGCTTAAGAAAAAGGAAGTCGAAATACTAAATAAGGAACGTGAGATACGTGAGAAGCAGGACCAGCTTGAGATCGATGTAGAGAAAAAGATGTTGGAGCGTGAAAAGGATATACAGGTAAGAGCCATCAGACGCGAGCAGGAAAAAAATGAACTGAAGAACCGTGAACATCATAAGGAGCTTGAGCTTCAGAAAAAGCTTCTCGAAGACATGATGAAAAAGGAATCAGAGATGAGAAGCAATGAGCTTGAGCTGCGGAATAAAATGGAACATGAAAAAGAGGAAAGTGAAAAGCTGCTGTTTCAGAAGATCAGGGAAACGGAGGAACAGGTATCAAGACGCGAGCAGGAAAGGAGTTCAGTTGAGATCAGGGAATATGAGAACCTGCTAAGGGAACAGAAGAAATTAATTGAGGACTTTAACATCAAAGAAGCAGAAATGAGATCGCTTCAGAAAAAGCTTAAAGAAAGCGAGGAACAGCTCAAGGCGGAGATGGAAAGGAAAATGACTGACAAGGACAGACAGATGAAGGAGAGCGAGGAATATCTGAAGGCAGAGATGGAGCAAAAAATTAACGACAAGGTAAATCAGATGAAGGTGAATGAAGACTCTCTGAGGCTTGAAATGGAAAGAGAGATACTTGACCGTGACAGAAAATTAAAGGACAAGGAAGAGGAGCTAAAGCATGAGATGCAAAAGAAGCTTCTTGATAAGGAAAGGGAAATGCTTGACCGTGAAACGGAAATTGAAGAGAAGGCGCTGATACGTGAAAAAGAAAAGCTTGAGCTTAAGATGAAGGAAAAAGATAAAATGCTTGATGATCAGAAAAAGCTGATGGATGAAATGACGAGAAAGTATGAACAGGGTTCGCAGCAGATGCAGGGTGAAATTCAGGAGCTTGCGCTGGAAGAATTCATGAAGAAAGAATTTCCATTTGATAAGATAATGGAAGTCAAGAAAGGCGCACAGGGTGCCGATGTGATTCATATTGTAAGGAACAATCTGATGCAGGAATGCGGAAAGATCATTTATGAAAGCAAGCGAACAAAGACCTTCAGCGATACCTGGATAGAAAAATTAAAGGAAGATCAAAAGGCACAGAATGCAGAGATAGCAGTAATTGTAACTGAAACGATGCCCAGAGATATGACACGCTTTGGTCTGAAACAGGGAATATGGGTCTGCAGCTTTCAGGAAATAAAAAGTCTCGCCTTCGTGCTAAGAGAAATGCTGATAACAACTCATTCGGTGAAGATTACTCAGGTGAACAAAGGAGGTAAGATGGAGCTTCTTTACGGCTACATGACCAGCAATGAATTCAGGCAGCAGGTTGAAGCGATCGTCGAAGGATTCAGCGGAATGAAGACCGATCTTGAAAGAGAAAAGCTGGCGATGCAGAGGATCTGGAAATCCAGGGAGAAACAGATCGAGAAAGTCATCTCGAATACTATCGATATGTACGGCTCCATTAAAGGACTTGCCGGCAGTGATGTCGGTACTGTGAAAGCGCTCGAGCTGCCGGAGCCGCCGGAAGAATTATTCTAAGGTAATTACGAATTAATTAAAACAGATCATTGCGTATGCTTTTATCCTTTAGAATTGTTTCCCTTAAAAGCGGATCGGAGGAGAACCGTATTTCAGAACGCTGTCATGAAATTTCCTTAGAGAATAATTTTCACCTTCCTGTATTTTATAATCATCTCTAAATTTAAACAGCATGAGTTTACTCAAAGTATTATAAAGGTATCCCGGATCGTATGTTCCACGGACGGCTTCCGAATTTGCAGGCTGCTCTTCATAATAGCAATTATCCATAAAAAACTTTGTAGCATCTTCAACATTCATGCCCTTGCAGTGCATCATTATTGAAACGCACTGCCGGCAGTAGCGAAGGAGCGACTCAACAAAGGTGTTGCAAATATTAAAAGTATAATAGTAAGTTATAAAATATTTTCATAAGACTAAACGGTTAGCTGACATTTTTTATTATTGTTGATTGGGATATAAAGAATTAATTTGAATGATCAAAAAAATAATTAGATTACTTTAAAAATCCTGTTGGATAAAAATACCAAAAATAATTCAATCAATCTTGACAATCTTTCGCTTGAGGTTTACAACAACAGGCAATTCGCCGAGAGCTATGCGAACAAGATAGAATATAATTCACACAACGCGCTTTATGAGAGACCAGCTATGTTCTCACTGATTGGTGATGTACGAAACAAAAAAGTACTTGATGCAGGCTGCGGTCCGGGTGTTTATGCAGACCGGCTTTTAAATGCCGGGGCGGAGGTGACGGCGGTGGAGTACAGTGATGAAATGATAGCGCTCACAAAAGATAAGGTCGGTGACAAAGCAAAGATCTATAAAGCAAATCTGAATCATCCGATGGATTTTCTCGCCGATGAAAGCTTTGATATTATCGTGTGCTCTATGGTCGTGCATTATGTAAGGGACTGGCAGACTATGTTCAGTGAGTTCAACAGAGTTCTCCGATCAGGTGGTGAACTTATCTTTTCTTCGCATCATCCGTTTATGGATTTTGAAAATTCCATCACTGGTAATTATTTTGAATGTGAGCTGCTAAAGGACGAATGGCCATCCTACAATGTGAAAGTTTCTTTTTACAGAAGATCGCTTAGTGAGATGTTCGCGATACTGAGGGAAACAGGCTTTAAGATTGACGAAGTAATTGAGCCGCTGCCTGTGGATGAATGCAGGACTAAATTTCCTGACGCGTATGAAGTTCTATCGACCAAGCCATGGTTTATTTGTTTTAAAGTAATAAAGGAAAGCTGAAATGAAAATCGGTTACCTGCAGTTTTGTCCGCGATTCGGAGATCCGGAATCAAACATTAAAAAAATATATGAACTGATATCAGGCGAGGAATTTGATCTGCTTGTAATTCCGGAGCTTGCCAACTCGGGATATTTGTTCAGTGATAAAGCTGAGCTGAAGAAACTTTCCGAAGATCCCGGCAACGGCATGTTCTGCAATGAACTGAAAAAGATCTGCCGTGAAAGGAATTCAATTGTTGTATCGGGAATATGTGAAAGGGATGGAAGTGATTTTTATAATTCATCAGTGCTTGTTCAGCCGGACGGAAAAATTTTTACTTACAGAAAGATCCACTTGTTCGATGAAGAAAAGCTTTGGTTCAAGCCCGGTGATAAAAGCCCGGAAGTTTATGAAATACAGAACGAAAAATTCGGTAAAGCAAAAATAGGAATGATGATCTGCTTCGACTGGATATTTCCTGAAACCGCACGTACCCTCGCTTTGAAAGGTGCTCAGATAATCTGTCATCCTTCAAATCTTGTGCTGGGATATTGTCAAAACGCGATGTTCACCCGCGCTATAGAGAACAGGATATTTACTGTGACCGCTAACAGAACAGGAAAAGATGTTAAGGAAGATAAGGAATTATCTTTCACGGGTGAAAGTGTCATCGTAGATCCGAAGGGAAAGTATCTTGCAAGAGGAAGCGCGGATAAAGACGAATGTGTAATTGTTGAGATAGATCAGGATGAAGCATTGAATAAGAATGTCACCGGAAGAAATAATTTGTTTGAGGACAGAAGAGAAAAGCTTTATGGTATTTAAAATAAGAAAATTAAAAAGAAATTTAAAAACAATTTAATATAAAAATTATGAGTAAAAAATTAATAACCATAGTGGGGATCGGACCCGGCATAAGCAGCGCAGTTGCCAGGAAATTTGCTAAAGAAGACTTCCGGCTTGCATTAGTTGCAAGAAATGAAGAAAGACTTTTAAAATACAAAGAGGAATTTGAATCGACAGGTGTGGAAGTGAGTGTTTACAAGGCTGACGCAGGGGATGAGAGTTCGCTCATTGAGGCATTTGAAAAACTAAAAACCAATTCAGGCTTAACGGATGTATTACTTTATAATGTGTTTGCAATGAGACAGAGTACCCCGCTTAGGTTGAAGTATGATGAACTGATAACTGATTTTAAAATTAATGTTGCCGGTGCACTACTTTCATCGCAGTTGGTTCTGCCTGATATGATACAACGAAAAGAAGGCTGCATATTATTTACCGGAGGCGGATTATCACTTGAGCCGGTGCCGGTTTATAGTTCGCTTGGAGTAGGAAAAGCCGGTCTCCGGAATTTGTGTTTTAGTTTATACGGGGAATTGAAATCAAAAGGAATACACGCTGCAACCGTAACCGTAACCGGATTTGTAAAAGTAGGTTCGAAGTGGGATCCTGATATTATCGCTGAAGAATTCTGGAAATTATATTTACAGAAGCAGCCGGATTTTCAGCGTGAAATCATAATTTAAGATCTATCGTGTATGGAAAGATTATTATTGCTTCATGGAGCGATTGGATCATCTGTTCAGCTTGAGCCGCTGGGAGAGAAGCTTGAAGAATTTTACAAAGTAAGCCTGTTAAATTTTTCAGGACACGGTGGAAAGGAAATTCCCGTTAAAATGTTCAGCATCGAAATGTTCGCTGAAGATGTTTTGTATTTCATTGAAAAAAACAGGCTCGAAGGAATTAATGTTTACGGATACAGCATGGGTGGATATGTAGCTTTGTACATTGCAAAAAACTTTCCCGGAAAAATAAACAAGATATTTACAACCGCTACTAAGTTTGACTGGACAGAAGAAAGCTCAATCAAAGAATCGAAACTATTGAACCCTGATAAGATACTTCATAAGATCCCAAAGTTTGCGGAACAGCTCAGGCAGCGACATTCGCCTGAGGACTGGAGGGCGGTGCTGAGTAAGACTTCAGAAATGATGATGGACCTTGGCAGAAACAACAGATTGAAAAATGCAGATCTGTCAGTCATTGAAAATGAAGTTCAGGTAAGCGTCGGCGACGTTGACACAATGGTCACGATCGAAGAGACAGTGAACGCATACAGACACCTTAAGAACGGCAAACTGCTGATCATTCCTGATACTCGTCATCCCATTGAAAAAATTTCTGTTGACAGATTAACGTATGAGATTAGAACATTCTTTGGATAGAGCATCTTCAGACTTAATCAATAATCATGAAAGACTTTCCCGTTAATAAGGCAAGGAAGATACTGATAGTCGGCGGCTGCGGTGCGGGTAAATCTACATTCTCAATAAAGCTTGGCAATGCTACAGGAATTGAAGTTCATCATCTTGACAAATATTTCTGGAAGCCCGGATGGGTCGAAACAGAAAAGAGTGAATGGAACAGGAAAGTCGATGAACTCTTATCAAAAGATGAATGGATCATTGAAGGAAATTTCAAAGGCTAGTTTAAAAAAAGGGCGATGTGTGCGGACAGAATATTCATGTTTGATCTTCCGACGAATAAGCTTCTCGGAGGAATTATCAAAAGATATCTGAAGGGTAAGTTCGGAGATGATAAAAGGGTCGATATGACTGAAGGCTGTGATGAGCGTCTTGATATGGAATTCATCCGTTTTGTTCTGACCTTTAATAAGAAAGTAAGACCATTGATGTATGAAATACTAGAGGACATAAAATTCGATCAACATAACCTTGTCATTTTCAAAAGCAGGGTTGAAGCTGACAATTACCTGAGAGGTCATCTCTGACGTAGTTTTAATTCTTAAATCTTCTCTCACAATTCCTACAAATAAATCTGCTTGAAATTATATAAATCCAACTGAATCAGCAGTTATTCATACTTACTCATTCGTACTTTAAACTTTTAACAACTCAGTAAACATCTTTTGGAAAGGCGGTGAAAAAATTAAAATTGTATAAGTGACTTATTCAATAAAATCGTTATCGTGTTCAGCATACGATCATTTCTTTGACAGCAAGCAATTGTTTTACTGTGTTCAGTAAAAAAGGATTTTAATGTTGTTTAATTTTATTTCGCAATAAGTTTGTACGACAGGACACTGCTGCCGTTCTGATCGACAATCTCAAGCAGCGCGTAATCCTCATTCCCATAATGAAAGCTGATTCTTCCGTATGCGTCAGTATCGTCATTGAAGCTTCCCTGATTCCAGATATTGTACCCCGCAAGCGCGGTAAGCAGACCAAGCTTTGAATTTTTGGTATCAAGATTAGAGCTGCTGATCTCCGGTATGAAAGAGTTTGTTCCGTCATCAATGTAAGATGAATGTGAATCTCCGCTGAGCATTATGACATTTTTAATATCGTTGTCCTTTATGAGATTGATAAGAAAATTCATATCATCCGGAAAGCCCGCCCATTTATCAATGACACCTCTTTGAATTTGAGGAAAGGCTTTTGTTAGGGTCGGATCCTTAAGCGCGCCATAATATTTTGGATTAAAGATGACTGATGAAACAATAACTTTCCATTTCGCATCGGAATTTTTCAGGGAGCTTTCGAGCCAGGTCTTCTGATCAACTCCGTCGATCTTGAAGCCATTGAGTATTGAATGACCTTCAGGCGGTGTGAAGTTGCCGGCAGCATCAAAAACATTTTCATTGCTGCTTCGCTGGGAGCGCAGATCAAGTATAAAGAATTCAACATCGCCGTAACGGAATTTCTGCCAAATTCCGTTATCAGGATTTTCCAGTTTGTAATGCGGGAAGAACATTGAGTAAGCTTTAATGGAATTACTCTTGAAAGGATTCGTGCCGTCAGCGTCATTGCCTGCATATTCGTGATCATCATAAACATACGCAATAGGCATCTTGCTCAGAACATCAGTTACAAAAGGATACGCAGGGTCATACTTCAGCATATAGCTTTGTTCAAGCTGATCCCAGTTCGTGTTAAAGTCACGCGCGATCCTGTAATCGGGATAAGTCCAGTCTCCGAGATGAATGAAAAACTTTATTGAATCATTTCCGATGACCGGAAAGACATCGGGCGTTGAGGCGGACCGACCCTGCTGGCAGGAACCGAAGCCGAACGAAAAATCCTTTTTCTTATCCGTGGAAAAAGTATTAAAGTAATGAGTGAGTTCGGTAAGATAACCATCTATGACCGCCCTGTAAAAATATTTTGTATCGGCAGTAAGGTCTTTGATCTCAATTTTGGTATAATTGTAATTGTTTTTATCGGAAGGAATTTCTTCTGTATAAAAAGGAACGCTGAAACCCGAGTCAAGGGAAAGCTGAAATCTTATTAAAGCAGGCTTGACAGGCTTAACGATCAGAGTAGCGGAGGTCTCAGTTACCCCGCCCGCAAATGGACCCGCGCTGATAAGCCCTTCATTGATGTTATTACTTTTCAGAGAGATGTTTTTTATGTGATCGTTCTTTTTCAGTGAGGCAGGATCTGTGACTTCTTTTTCAGTGAACTTTGTACAGCTTATGAAAAGCATTGCGGCAATAACCAGTTTTATCATCAAATAGGTTTGTTTATAGACTGAACAATCTAACAGTCTTTTATTATCCTTAAATTTTTTACTTTCAATTTTTTTTTTATTATTGCAATATATCTTAAATTTAATTTCAAAGGAATTCAATCAATGATTTCCTGAGGAATAAATATATGATTTAAACCCCAAAGCACAAAATATTTTTAAAATAATTTTATTAAAGAAAAATCAAGAAAACAAAATTACTGATGCTTTTTTTGTTCTCACTTATTTTCATTTCAGGAACAAAGGCACAATGGTCATCCAATCCTCAGGTAAATCTTGCGGTTTGTTCTGTTGATTTCAGTCAGTCATTGACAAAAATCGTTGCAACGAGTGACGGCGGCTGCTTCATAAGCTGGTTTGATCTGCGCGGCAACGGAAGGTACAAAGTTTATCTGCAAAAATTAAATTCACTGGGAATAAAGCAGTTTGCCAGTGACGGTCTTCTGATAAGTGACAAGCCGCAGAACAGCTGGCTCGGAGATTATGATCTTCAGAATGACGGACAGGATAATGCGCTGCTTGTTTTTTCAGACATCCGGAATTCAACCTCAGATACTATTGCAAATCCTTTTGCATACAAGATATCTTCGACCGGACAATTTCTTTGGGGAGCAAACGGAGTTACACTTACAAATGATACCGGCTCTTATCAGGTGTGGCCGAAGGTTGCAGCTCTTTCTGACGGCAGCACTGCCGTGGCATGGTGGACTTTCAATCCGGCACAGCATAACACGTGGATTACAATGCAGAAGATCAGCGCCGCGGGTGTAACTCAATTCGCAACTCCGATAGCAATACAGGATCCGGGTGGTCTGCGTTACCAGTATCCGGATGTCTGCGCCGCGGAAAACGGTAATTTTATTCTGAGCTGGGTATATGGTCCGCTTGATACCGGCGGCAGCTTTATTCCGAATAACATTACCATCTTTACAAATAAATATAACTCTTCAGGCAATCCGGTATGGAATACTCTTCCTAAGGTCTATACTTCTTCGGGTGAAAATGTTCCCGTTTACATGGCTCCGCGAATTCAGTCTGATGGGAACGGAGGAGCATTCTATTCATATTATATTCTGAACCAGACAGCTCTTGATTCAAGAGTTCAAAGAATAAATTCATCAGGGACTTTTTTATTTCCCTCAAACGGTTCAAGCACTTCACTTAATTCACGCTATGACAGAGTTGGTCCTTCGATCGCATTTGTCCCGGGTACGGGTGAAACATTTGTCTTTTGGTCGCAGAAGGACGCGTTTACTCAGGATCACTTTCAGCTTTCGGGACAGAAATTATCATCAACAGGTACAAGACTTTGGGGGGACAGCGGTATAGCATATACACCACTTGACAGTGTACAGCTTTTCAGTGTTAACTGTCTAGCAAAGGATACAAACGTTGTTGTGACGTTTGAATATGGTCCCATACTGCCTTCCTTTATAACTCTGGTTAAGGCGATCTCGGTTGGCAGAAACGGAAATCAGAACTGGAACGGGTCGACGCTTGATGTAAGTACCGCTTCGAGCTATAAAGAGAATTCAAAGACGGCTATGAATTCTTCCGGAATGACAATGGTATGCTGGGTAGATTCAAGAGGGGCGCCGACTCCGGAAAACGGAAGTATTTATGCTCAGAACATTAATTTAAACGGTACACTTGGTCCTGTCGGTATTACCCAAATTTCACAATCAGTACCGGAAAATTATTCACTGAAACAAAATTTTCCTAATCCATTCAATAACAGCACTGTGATAGAATTTGAAATTAAGAATAATGGGAATTATAAATTTGAAGTTTATGACATGCTTGGTAAGAAAGTTGATGAAGTGTTCAATGACTTTAAATCACATGGAACATACAGGATAAATTATGATGCGGGAAAACTTTCTTCTGGAATGTATATGTATAAACTTTTGTCCGGGGAATTTAGTCTTGTGAAGAAATTTATTTTGGTTAAATAAGAGGTCCGGGAAATTTATTTTTTTACTACGTCAGGGTATGCCTTTTTAATACTCTGACGTTTTCATTTTAATTTAAAAAAATGTTCAGACCGAACTAAGATATAAACGTTGTTACTCACTCTTAAAGCAAATCTAAATTCATCTAAATTCACAAATCAGAAAATCACCTTTAAATTAAAAACTAAAACTTCTACTTTTCTTTCTCACAAAAAAACATAATAATGAATACGATGTATCCCGAAGTAAAAAATTATGTCGCAGGACATTTTACAAAGAACGGTCACAAGACACTTGATGTTTTATGTCCGCTTGACGGAAAAAAGATCTCCACCGTTCCGCTTTCAAAAAAGAAAGACCTTGATGAAGCTGTAAAGGCGGCATCGGAAGCATTTCCTGCCTGGTCGGCAATGCCGATAAAGGAAAGGGTTCAGGTCTTTTATAAATATAAAACCCTCCTTGAGCAAAATCTTATGGAGCTTGCCGAACTTACACATATTGAGAACGGCAAAACACTTGATGAAGCGAAAGCTGAAGTTGAAAAAAGCATTGAGCTGACGGAGTTCGCATGCTCACTGCCTCAGCTTGTCGGGGGTGAACTGCTTGAAGTAAGTTCAGGAGTAGAATGCAGGATCGAGCACAAGCCGCTGGGTGTCGTTGCATCCATCGCGCCTTTTAATTTCCCTCACATGGTTCCGCACTGGACAATCCCAAACGCGTTGGCTTTAGGAAACTGCATGATACTGAAACCTTCGGAGCATGTACCTATCAGTTCAAACAAGATCGCGGAAATGTTGAAGGAAGCCGGACTTCCTGACGGAGTGTTTAATGTAGTGAACGGTGATAAGGAAATTGTAGAAGCAATTTGTGACCATCCGGGGATTGCCGCGGTTTCGTTTGTCGGCTCAACGAATGTCGCGAAGATAGTTTATAAGCGAGCTACTTCGAATTTAAAAAGGTGCATTGCACTCGGCGGCGCAAAAAATCATTTAATAGTTCTGCCTGATGCACATCCTGATATGACTGCCAACAACGTTGCGGCTTCTATGTCAGGCTGTGCTGGACAAAGATGCATGGCTGCATCGGCGATGATTGGTGTGGGAAACATTGAAGACATAGTAAATAAGATTGTAGAAGAATCAAAGAAGATCATACCGGGAAAGAATCTCGGATCGGTCATTACAAAAGAAGCAAAAGACAGAATTGAAAAATACATTGACGAAGCTGAAAAGCACGGAGCGAAAATACTTGTTGACGGAAGGAATGTAAAAGTGGAAGGAAAGGAAGACGGATATTATGTAGGTCCTACTGTAATTGATTTTGTAACTCCGGAAATGGCGATCGCAAAGGAAGAGGTGTTTGGTCCTGTGCTGGCAATCATTCGTGTTAAAGACATCGATGAAGCAATAAAGATCGAGAACAGTTCGGAATACGGTAACGCGGCTTCGGTCTTTACACAAAGCGGAAGCGCGGCGAGATATATAATGGATAAGGCAAGTGCAGGGATGATCGGCGTGAATATAGGAGTGCCGGTTCCGCGAGAGCCATTTTCATTCGGCGGATGGAATGAGTCCAAGTTCGGAGTGTGTGACATTACAGGGAAGAGTTCGATAGAGTTCTGGACACTGCTGAAGAAGACCACGATGAAATGGAATCCTGAAGCGAAGAAGAACTGGATGAGTTAAGATAAAATTTTACAAATTATATGTTCTTATAACAATTATAAATTAAAGAGCAGTTTTTTGAAAAACTGTTACCATTTTACTATTAAATATTAACTTAATGGATGATTCAACTAAGATAAAAATTTTAAAAGAAAGAATTACTTCTTCCCAAGACCTACTCGATTTAGTGATGAATATATTACATAATTCTGGAATTGAATCTCATAAAGAATATTCAGACGGGAATGATAAACACTTAATTTATAAACAGAAATCTTTTGAGGAAGATAATTACTATGTTTTTTGCATTTTGAAATTAGGAGATGTTGGCGGAATTACAAGATTTGAGGAAAAAAATCGTACCCAATATATATTAAATGAAATTAACAGTGTAGAGTTAAATGGATTTTCATTTAATGGAAGAAAACTTGTCACTGCCAATAAAATAATTATAATAACAAATGGTCTAATCACAGAAAACTTTAAAAATGAAATAGATAAAATTCATGAAAATGTAATTTATTGGGATGTCAATATTTTGTGTTCAAAATTAAATGAAAAATGGCCAGATTATTTTAATGATAAAGAACCAGTAATACATGAATACATGTCTAATCTTTCGAAACATTTAGAGAATGTTTCGAAAGAACTTCAAATCCTTTATTACAATAAAACAACAAAAACTATTTGGGAAACATTTATTGATTTGCAACTTGAAGAAACAAAAGTAAAAAACAATACAAAGCCTTTTAAACATCCTGAAAACGTAGTTAAAAGTGAAAAACTTCAGATTCAATCCACTCAAATCATTGACTTTAAGAAATTAATTAAGAATAGATTTAAAACAAAAGATATTTTTGATCAGAAAATTAATTGTTTGATTTTTGGCGATATGGGGTCAGGAAAATCTACAATTTTTAAGAAAATGATTTTAGATTTAATAAAGGAATATATTGCAAGGGATGACGTAAATGAAAACTGTAGAATCCCTATACTGGTATTAGCAAAAAGTTTTAAATTTAATTTTAGTTTATATAACACTATTGAAATGGAAATGAAGTTTCTCTCTAATAACAGGATTTTAAACTTAAATAAATTGCTTCTTGAAGGAGAAATAATAATTTTCATTGATGGATTAGATGAAATATCAGAAGAACAAGTTTCAGATTATTTAGAAGAAATTAATAGATTCACGTCTACATATGAAAAAACTCAAGTAATTATTTCAAGCCGACCTTCTGTAACAATTAACAAATCAGAAATTTTTTCAGAATACCGAAGATTCGAAATTTTACCTTTGGACTTTCAACAGATTGAGGAATTATTAGAAAAATGGTATCCTACCGCATTTGAGTTAAAAGAAAAATTATTAAATGTGTTGAGAAAAACTTTTTTGTCCTCCGCAATCCCTAAAACCCCACTTGCCATTACTTTACTTGCAATAATTTTCGATGAAAATGAAAAAATAGAAGAAATACCTGCTAACATTACAGAATTATATAATAAATTTACAGAGATATTCCTGGGAAAATGGGATAAGGAGAATGGAATGAGTTCTCAAGATAAATTTGGAATAAGAACTCATTTGATTAATCACATTGCATTGACATTACATTTCAAAAATTTATTAGAAATAACTGAAAATGACCTTTTCGAAATTCTTACAGTTTATAAAAATTCCAAGAGGTATGATGAAATTGAAATTGAACAATTAGAATGTGATTTAATGAAAAGAAATCCCTTATTAATTAAAACAGATAATAGCTATAAATTCATTCATAAATCTTTTCAAGAGTATTTTGCAAGTAAGGGGATCGAACAAACTAATCAGTTTATAAAAAATCATGAAAATTTTTTAGTAGAAAACTTTCTCAATGAATGGTGGTCAAATGTAATATTATTTTATGTTGGAAATAAGAATGATTGTCCTCTCTTTATTAAG
>JAWXBH010000144.1:0-3918 GCA_034439935.1 bacterium | reverse complement strand
TTTCTTATCTCCGGAATTTTTTTGTAATACTTTCCTTTTAAAAGCAAATTTGCTCATAGGATATTCTTCTTTAAATGTTAAATTTAATTGTCTGCTTCAGTCAGCATTTCATTGAAATTGCATTTCTTGAATTAATAGTATAATTTGTCATCACTTCTATTTAATATTTTAATAATAAACCAATAATAAATCTTACCACGAAAGGGTATTTAATGAAAAAGCTATTCTTTATTCTTCCTGTAGCTGCATTATGCTATTTTCTTATGACAGGTCAATCGTCAACAGATGAAAGCCCGCGCTGGAATATCGATCCGAGGACTTCAATCGGATTATATCCCTCTGGAGAATTTTCAAGTCTTCCACAGACTGACAACAAAACAGTGTTTTCAACAGAAACAAGATATGTTTCCACACCGAACGGGATAGTGGGAATTACACCAAACTTCAGAGTTCATCCCCGACCTGCACCAGCAACACAGAGTGAGGTTCCTATCACAAGACATCCTACCAATCCAATGATAATGTACGGTTCTGCAAATACTTTTCAGGGAGGAAATTTTTGCACAGGAACATACGTAACAACAAACGGTGGCGTGAACTGGTATGGTAATGATACATTGATAGGAATAAACGGAACACCATTCTTTAACTTCGGTGATCCTGCTCCAATGATCGACAAGGACGGAAGATTTTTAATTTCATACATTACGCTTTCATTTTCACTGGGAGCAAGCTTTTCAACTAACAACGGTTTAAACTGGTCACCTACACTTACATTTCCCGGTGCAACATCAAACGCAGATAAAAACTTATCATCGACCGATGACGCTCCAACCAGCCCGTTCTACGGAAGAGCTTATACAGTTTATACCGAATTCGGCGGAAGCTTCACCAACCGCATCGTTCTGTCGTATTCATCAAACGGAGGAGTAAACTGGTCAAACGTTGCTCCTGTAAGTCCGCCCCCATCATCAGGTCACCATCATCAGGGCTGCGATGTAAGAGTCGGACCAACCGGTGATGTATTTGTAACATGGGCAAACTGCACTACCAACGGTCAAAGCTCCACAGAAGATTCGCTTGGTATCGCGAAGTCAACAGACGGAGGAGTTACATGGGCGTTCACAAGAAATAACGCAAGCAATATGAACGGTATTCGTCAGGCGAGTTTCTTTACAGGTATCAGAATGGCAGGATTTCCCAGAATTGATATTGACAGAAGCGGCGGCTCAAGAAATGGATGGATATATGTGGCAACTGCTGAAAAAAATGTTGCTCCTGCTACAGACGTATCCGATGCTATCATGCACAGGTCAACAGACGGTGGATTAACATGGACGGCAGTAAGAGTAAATCAGGATACGCCGGGCAACGGAAAGTATCAGTATATGTCGGCGATAAGAGTCGATGAAGCAGGTGGAATCAATGTTGTTTATTATGATTCAAGAAATACACCGACAAATGATTCGGCGCAAATTTATTTATCAAGATCATTAGACGGCGGAAATACATGGACAGACATTTTGGTATCGGATCATAAGTTCAAGCCAAAACCAATCTCAGGAACAGCAACCGGCTATCAGGGTGATTACATGGGTGTAACTTCGGGTAACGGAAAAGTATGGCCACTGTGGGCGGAAGATATTACAGGAAGCTACCAGGCGTGGACAACAGAAGTACAGGTCTCAACTTTCCCGCTGAATGCATTTAATCTTAATACACCTTCAGCAGGTTCCAGAATTCAGACTCTTCCGAACAACACTACCAGCTATACTTTCACATGGGACACAGCAGCATCAACCGCGTCCTACAAATGGATATTCGGAAACCCAACAACTTCACCAAGAAAAATTACGCTGCAGCCATCAGGCAATACTCTGACAGTAACAAGCGGTCAGCTTGATATTTTACTTGAAGGTTTAGGAGTACAACAGGGAGATTCACTGGTCGGACAATGGGATGTATGGTCATTCAGAAATAATCAGGCAAATGATTCATTAAAAGCTATTAACGGTCCGAGAGCAATTACATTAAAAAGAGGAAAGCCGTTATTAACAGCTTTCAATTTGTCCTCTCCTCCGAACAATACAACTATCTTTACATTAATAACAAACTCAGCAATACAAAATATTAACTGGACAAAATCCGGTGAAGCGGTAAAGTATAAATGGATCTATGCAAGTCCGAATTTTTCAACAACAGCTAATATAAAGTTTATTGTCGGCGCAAACAATAACAGCTATGACACTGTATTGAGCGTCAGAAACTCAAAGCTGGATTCACTACTTGCAGGAGCAGGCGTGAACGTTGGTGATTCATTAGTCGGGCAATGGAGAGTTTACGGTTACAGCGGAACAGATTCACTTGCCTCAGCACAAACTAATAATTTAAATTTAAGAAGAGGAATACCACCGACTGTTGCTACATCACTTGATTCAATAGTGGTAAATCTTCCTATTAATCAGTCGACATCAAGAAACCTTGTTATCAGTAACAACGGACAATTCCCACTTACATTTGATCTGTCGGAATCATCAGTCACTCTGGATAATCTGAATATAAAATCAGAATTCACAGCAGAGCAGATAAGTCAGATGGGAAAACAGCCCAAAGGCGCTCCGGATATTTTTCATGGCTCAGCTCAGACTGACAGCAGCGGCGGACCTGATGCAGGCGGCTACAGATGGATAGACAGTGATTCACCGGGCGGACCTGTATTTAACTGGGTTGATATTACAAACGGCGGCGGAACACAGATCACATCCTGGACAAGCGGTACAGGAGATGACGGGTCGGTAATTGTTCCGATTCCATTTACATTTAATTATTACGGAACAAACTATACACAGCTAAAGATCTGTACAAACGGATGGGCAGGATTCGATGTTAATGCTATTTCAAACGCGTATGATAATACCACGATCCCGAATACACTTGATCCTAACGCAGCATTGTACTGTTTCTGGGATGATATGGATACAAGAGTTACAGGTAGTGTATGGTATAAGAGTGAGCCGCAGAATAACAGGTTCATTGTTGAATGGAAAGATGTTCCTCATTATGATCCGCCGGCTGGTGGACCGTATACTTATCAGATAATCATTTATAATGACGGTAGAATTATTTATCAGTACCTTTCGATTAATTCTCCTGATAATTCTGCAACGATCGGAACTGAGAATTCAACAGGTACTGTAGGACTTCAGACAGTATTCAATAATACATACGTTCACAATAATCTTGCAATTAAATTTGAAAGAGGTCTCGGATGGGTTGAAGAAGTTCCTTCATCAGGAACGATCGCTCCGGGAGGCAATCAGAATGTAAGTGTGAACTTCAACGCAACAGGGTTGATCATCGGATCTTACACAGGAATCTTGAAAGTGAATACCAATGATCCTATAACACCGGTTAAAAATATCAGGTTAAGACTTAATGTAGGACCTGTAGGAATTGAAACTAACTTAGCCGGAGTTCCTTCGCAATTTGAGCTTAATCAGAATTACCCGAATCCGTTCAATCCTACTACGGTCATCAACTTCGCTATACCTTCCGCCGGCTTTGTTAAGCTGAAGATCTATGATCTGCTTGGTAAAGAAGTAATGACACTGGTCAATGAGCAAAAGAACGCAGGATTTTACAACGTTGATTTTAACGGAGAAAATTTCGCCAGCGGTATTTATTTTTATAAGATAGAAGCTGGTGACTTTGTACAGACAAGAAGAATGCTTCTTGTAAAGTAGTTAGCAGTTAAAAGCTAGTAAAATAATTAAGATGATCCCATCCTGTAATAGGGTGGGATCATTTTTTATATTGGTTAAAAGTTAAAAGTTAAAAGTTAAAAGTTGAAAGTTGAAAAGTTGAAAGTTGAAAAGTTGAAAGTTGAAAAGTTGAAAGTTGAAAAGTTGAAAGTTGAAA
>JAWXBH010000143.1:0-3695 GCA_034439935.1 bacterium | reverse complement strand
TGGTTTTAATTCATCCGAATTTTACAAAACACAATTCCGAATATTTTTTGAAGGCTGCTTAAAACGCGTTTTATTAGCTTATATTTGTTTTACAAACGGTAGTTTTTAGACGAACTGACGTTATACGCAAAACCCTATGACGACAGAACACGAATTAATCGACCGACCAAAGATTATGACCATAATGGGACAGACTACATTTACTATGAGGCGACACTCAAGCCGACCACTGTGTTTTTATTTTTTTTCCACCGCACATTTTAAAAACAATGTCTTATCCCAACGCACAAAGACCATCTTCATGTTAGATTGACCGCATAAAAATCTACTTTTGACAATAATGCATTAAACAAAAATTGACAGACAAATGATTACAGTAATTATACCGACACTTAATGAAGAAGAGAGCATTGCCAGCGTAGTGAACTTTGCAAAAGGACAGCCGCATGTAACAGAAGTTATTGTGGTGGACGATAAATCGCTTGACAAAACAGTTTCCATTGCACAAGATTGTGGAGCCAAAGTAATCACAAGCACCAAACTTGGCAAAGGAGCATCTATGAAAGACGGTGTGCTTTGTGCCACGAATGACATCATCGCCTTTCTTGATGGTGATATTGACCCTTATCCACATTACACCATTAAATTACTTACCGACCCAATTCTACAAGGCGAAGTTGACTTTGTTAAATCATCTTTTAGTCGTAATGCAGGAAGAGTAACAGAACTTGCCGCTAAACCACTCATGAGCATTTTCTTTCCCGAACTTCTTAGGTTCACTCAACCTCTAAGCGGAATGATAGCCGGAAGAAAATCTCTTTTTAAGCAATTAGATTTTAGAGACGATTATGGAGTGGATATTGGCATACTCATAGACATGCACCAGATGAATGTGCGGATGAAAGAGGTGGAGATTGGCTACATTGAAAACAAAAGCAAACCTTGGCAGGCACTCGGTAAAATGAGTAAAGAAGTAGCCCAGACAATTATTATGAAGGCTGCATCCTCCAAAAATCCTCATTACAATTTTGAAGAACTTGGAGTACTCAACGAAATTCGTTCACAAATGGAATTTGCTTTGGATAATCAACTCAGCGCACTTAGCAAGTTGTTTGTGTTTGACATGGACAACACACTTTTGCAAGGTCGTTTCATTGATACTTGTGCCGAAAAATTCAATTTCAAAAAAGAACTGATGAATATTCGTTCAGCCGAAACGGATGTTATCATTCTTACCAAGCGAATTGCCACATTACTGAAAGGGATAACGATTAGTGAATTGATTGAAATTGCCGATAGTATTCCAGTAGTGGAGGGGACAAAAGAAGTTATTAAACAGCTCAAAAAACGGGGCTACATGGTTGGAATTATTTCAGACAGTTACGACTGTATCACCAACCACATCAAAAATAAATTGGGTATGGATTTTTCACTATCAAATGAACTTGAATTTTCAAAAAGCATCTGCACAGGTGAAGTAAAAATACCGTCATTTCTTTTCAGCCATGCGAATAGTTTATGCAAGCATTCGCTTTGCAAAACCAACGCACTATTGAGTTTGCTTGAAAAATATGAAATCCAAAAAGAAAACTGCATTGCCATTGGCGATAGCAAGAACGACCTTTGTATGATTAAAGAAGCGGGACTTGGCATTGCATTTTGCTCAAAAGACGAATTGTTAAATCATCATGCCGACCTAATAATTAATGAACAAAGTTTTTCCGAACTGCTTAATCTAACCAAGTAAACCATGACCGTAACTATAATTATCACTATTTGTTTGTTGCTTTTATTGGCTTATGTGTTTGACATCAGTTCACCACTTACTAAAATTCCTTCTGTTATTCTACTGTTGCTTTTAGGTTGGTTAGTCAGGCAAACAACTGACTTCTTTCAGTTACATATTCCAGACTTAAATCCTCTTTTACCGATATTCGGAACAATTGGTTTAATCCTAATTGTATTGGAAGGTTCGTTAGAACTGGAACTCAATAAGTCAAAACTATCTGTGATTAAAAAGTCATCACTCAATGCACTCATTCCAATGATTGTATTGGCATTTCTTTTTGCATTTGCTTTTCAATACTTCGGTCATGTTCCATTTAAAGTCGCTTTGGTAAATGCAATTCCATTTTGTGTTATCAGTAGTGCTATTGCTATTCCAAGCGTTAGAAATCTGTCCTCTTATCACAAAGAATTTGCTATTTATGAAAGCAGTTTGTCGGATATTTTTGGTGTGCTGTTCTTTAATTTTATTGCGCTTAACGAGATTTTCAATGCCCAATCATTTGGCAACTTCGCTTTGCAATTGCTTCTCATTATTTTTATTTCTTTCATTGCGGTTATTGCACTATCATTTTTACTAAGTCGCATAAAACATCACATCACATTTACTCCAATTATTTTAATTGTAATTCTCATTTACGCTATATCAAAAGTGTATCATTTGCCAGGATTAGTCTTTATTCTTGTTTTTGGTTTATTTCTGGGTAATCTTGATGAACTGAAACGATTTAAATGGATTGAAAAATTAAGACCTGAAAAATTAGACAGGGAAGTTAAGAAGTTCAAGGAGATTACAATAGAAGCTACTTTTCTAATTCGTGCTTTATTTTTTATGCTATTTGGTTTCTTGATGGAAGCAAAAGAAATTCTAAACACCGAAACCATTCCTTGGGCGACCGCCATTGTTATATCAATTATTATAATCAGATGGCTTGCCCTCAAAATTTCAAAACTATCGGCATCACCACTTTTTTTTGTAGCACCAAGAGGATTAATCACCATCTTGCTTTTTTTAGCTATTGTGCCCGAACAAAGTATCCCAATGGTAAACAAATCCCTTATCATTCAAACCATAATAATTTCAGTTTTTGTAATGATGTTCGGACTAATGACAGCAAAGGAAAAAGAAAATGAAACTAACTAAGTTATTCACCGAATTTTTTGACAGCGAAAAAGCAGGAGGACTTCTCCTGATTTTTTGCACAGCGGTTTCACTTTTACTTGCTAACTCATTTCTCGCTGACAACTATTTGCACTTATGGCATTTCCAAATTGCAGGAGAAAGTTCAGTGCATTGGATAAATGATGGACTGATGACTATTTTCTTTTTACTTATCGGGCTTGAGTTAGAACGGGAAATTTATCAAGGAGAACTTTCGGACTTTAAGAACGCCTTACTTCCTATTGTTGCTGCTATTGGTGGTATGCTTGTGCCAGCAGGACTTTTTCTCTTGTTCAACTTCGGGACACCAACGCAAGCGGGTGCAGGTATTCCAATGGCAACCGACATTGCATTTGCGGTCGGAATACTTTCACTTTTAGGTAATCGTGTTCCGGCATCATTAAAAGTTTTGTTGATAGCCATTGCAATTATTGACGACTTGGGAGCAATCATTCTTATTGCAGTCTTCTACACAACTTCATTAGCGTTTACAAATTTGTTTATTGCGTTAGGTATTTTCGGACTGCTCTTACTTCTCAATCGTTTGAAAATTCACAATCTCATTCCGTATTTAATTGGAGGAATTGCAATGTGGTATTTTATGTTGCACTCTGGAGTTCATCCTACAATTACAGGAGTGCTTTTAGCATTTGCAATTCCATTTGGTAACGGTGGAGAAAAATCACCTTCGTTTATTCTCCAACATTTCTTACACAAACCAGTTGCTTTTTTTATTCTGCCATTGTTT
>JAWXBH010000142.1:0-4530 GCA_034439935.1 bacterium | reverse complement strand
ATTTTGTATCCTCTAAGACTTCGAAGACTTAAAGTTTTGTAATAGTGAAATTAATGAAAGAAAAATGGTTTTTAAGTATAATTAACAAAAGAAGAATTGAAAAATAAGTTTTTTAACAAATTAAAAGAAATATGTTAACAATAAAAAATCTAAAGGCAAAAGTAGAAACAGATGAAGGCGGTAAGGATATACTGAAAGGTCTGAACCTTCAGGTCAATCCTGGTGAAGTTCATGCTATCATGGGACCGAACGGTTCCGGTAAAAGTACGCTTGCTTCAGTAATTGCAGGAAGAGAAGGATATGAAGTTCAGGACGGAGAGATACTGTTTGAAGGAAAAGATCTTCAGGAGCTTTCACCCGAAGACAGAGCAAGAGAAGGTATCTTTCTTGCGTTCCAGTATCCGGTTGAAATTCCCGGAGTTTCAAATACAAATTTTTTGAAAACAGCGGTCAATGAGATCAGGAAATCCAAAGGTGAAGAGCCGATGAGCTCCGTTGATTTTCTTAAGATGATAAAGGAAAGAGCAAAGCTTGTAGACATTGAGCCGGAGATGTTGAGCCGTTACGTGAATGTAGGATTTTCTGGCGGAGAAAAGAAACGTAATGAAATTTTCCAGCTTGCAATGCTTAATCCAAAGCTTTCAATTCTCGATGAAACAGATTCGGGACTGGACATTGATGCACTAAGAATAGTGGCTAACGGTGTGAATAAACTTAAGACCAAAGACAATGCATTCATAGTGATCACGCATTATCAGAGACTGCTTGATTACATCGTTCCGGATTTTGTGCATGTAATGTATGAAGGCAGGATCGTGAAGTCAGGTGATAAATCGCTTGCACTCCACCTCGAGGAACACGGTTATGACTGGATCGAGAACATGAAAGAAGAAGTTAACGCATAAAAATTTTAAATCTAAATGGATAAAATCGCAACAGAAAATACTGATCTGAAACTACAGCTGCTTGAAGATTTCAAGAAGCTTGAGGCAAACCTTAACGGTGAATCGAAAAATTATTTTCATAAAATAAGACAGGACGCAATCGCATCCTTCATTGAACTCGGCTTTCCCGTAAAGAAGCTTGAAGAATGGAAGTATACCAATGTTAACAATATCCTGAAACATGATTTCAAAACTTCGGAGTCTGCGGGTACTTCAGGAATTACTCGTGAAGAAATAAAGGAAGTTTTGTTTGATGAGAAAGTAAATCTGCTCGTATTTGTCAACGGAAGCTTTGATGAAGATCTTTCGGATATAATTACGGATAATAAGAATTGTTTCATCGGCAGCTTTATGAAAGGTCGCGTGCTTCACAACGACATTATTGAAAAGCATTTTTCAAAATATGCGGAGTACAAGAAAAGCAGTCTGACTGCATTGAACACAGCTTTCGCGGCTGACGGTCTTTTCATTTATCTTAAAAAAAATGAGACTATAGAAGAGCCGGTTCATGTGATCAATATTTCCGATTCAAGAAAGGAAAGCTTTTTATCACAGCCCAGAAATCTGTTTGTCCTTGAAGAAGGAGCGAGTATAAAAATTGCTTATGATTATATATCTGTCGGTGAAGAGCACAGCTTTACAAACTCAGTGACTGAAATCGTTCTTGGTGAAAATTCAAATATTCATCATTATAAAATTCAGAATGAAAACAGCAAAGCATATTTTATAGGAACTACACAGGTGATGCAGGAGAAGAACAGCATGTTTTCCGATACAACGATCTCATGGGGCGGAGCGATTACAAGAAATAATCTGAATTCAGTTTTCAATGGCTCGAATACGGAATGTCATTTTTACGGTTTGTATCTTTTATCGGGAAAGCAGCATGTGGACAATCATACTCTTGCCGATCACGCAATGCCGCATTGTTACAGCAACGAACTTTACAAAGGAATAATCAACGACAGCGCGACGGGAGTTTTCAACGGCAAGATCATGGTTCGCGAAGACGCGCAGAAGACAAACGCTTATCAGTCAAACGGAAATATACTTTTATCGGAAGACGCGACAATTTATTCAAAGCCCCAGCTTGAGATATTTGCCGATGATGTGAAGTGCAGTCACGGTGCTACTACGGGTCAGCTTAATGAAAACGAAATGTTCTATCTTCAGTCAAGAGGAATAGGCAGAGAGCAGGCGAGGATAATTTTGCTGAATGCTTTTGCGGGTGATGTTCTTGATTCGGTAAAGATAAAAGGATTAAGAGATAAGCTTCAGATAATGCTGGAGAGCAAGTTAAAGTATAAGAAATAGTTCTTATGGATGAGCAGGTAAAATCCACCAATTCGATTAACGTAAATAAACTCCGCGAACAATTTCCAATCCTTGCTCAGAAGATAAACGGAAATCCATTAGTTTACTTTGATAATGCAGCGACAAATCAAAAGCCGCTATCGGTTATCAATTCCATTTCAGGTTATTATGAAACCATCAACAGCAATGTTCATCGCGGCGTCCATACGCTTAGCGAAAGAGCGACATCCGCTTATGAAGGCGCGCGTGAGAAAGTTCGCTCGTTTGTAAACGCAGACTCAACAAGAGAAATTATTTTTACAAGCGGAACTACAGAAAGCGTGAATCTTGTTGCTGCAACTTTCGGTGAAAGTATTTTAAAGGAAGGCGATGAGATCATCATTTCAGGAATGGAACATCATTCTAACTTTGTTCCGTGGAGACTTCTTTGTGAGAAGAAAAAAGCAACGCTGAAGTTCATTCCGGTGAATGAATCCGGTGAGCTTATAATGGATGAGTTTGAAAGCATGCTTAAAGAAAAGGTAAAATTGATATCAGTGGTTTACGCATCCAATTCTCTCGGTACAATTAATCCTGTTAAAGAAATAATCGAGATCGCTCATTCACATAATATCGCTGTAATGCTTGATGCGGCGCAGGCAGCTCCTCATATAAAGCTTGATGTTCGTGAGCTTGACTGTGATTTTCTTGCTATGTCAGGTCATAAAATGTACGGACCGACAGGTATTGGTGCGCTTTATGGAAAAGAAAAATTTCTCAATACGATGCCTCCATATCAGAGCGGAGGTGAAATGATAAAGAGTGTTACTTATGACAGTACGATCTTTAATGAACTTCCGTATAAGTTCGAAGCCGGAACTCCGAATATTGAAGGAGCGATCGGACTTGGCGCTGCGATAGATTTTATAAATAAAACAGGTTATGAAAATATTGCCGTTCATGAAAATGAGCTATTGAATTATGGCAATGATGTTCTTAATGGCATCGGTGGCATCAAATTCATAGGGACGGCAAAAAATAAAGTAAGCGTCATATCTTTTCTTGTTGATGGTGTGCATCCCTATGACACCGGGACTATTCTTGATCAGATGGGAATTGCAGTAAGGACAGGATTTCATTGCACACAGCCGCTGATCGAGCAGAGATACAACCTTCCCGGAACTGTGAGGGCTTCTTTTGCAATTTATAATACTAAAGAAGAAATTGATTTGCTTGGTGCGGGGATTCTGAAAGTTAAAAAATTATTTTTATAGAAATTGAAATCTATCAGTGAAATAGAAACGCAGATTACAGAAGACTTCAGCTTGTTTGATGACTGGATGGGAAAGTATGAATACATAATCGAAATGGGAAAGAATCTTCCGCTTATAGATGAAAGGTATAAAACAGAAGAGCATAAAGTAAAGGGCTGTCAGTCGCAGGTCTGGCTTAATGCAGAAATGAAAGATGGAAAGATATTGTACAAAGCCGACAGTGACGCGATAATAACAAAAGGACTGATCGCTTTGCTTATAAATGTCTTGTCAGGTCAGAAGCCTGAAGATATTGTAAATGCAAAGCTTGACTTCATAAATAAGATCGGAATGAAAGAACACCTTTCACCAAACCGTGCAAACGGACTAAGCGCAATGATAAATTACATGAAAAAATACGCAACGACTTATGCCGGACAATCTGTTAACTAAGATCAAAAAATTTTATAATGTTATGAATGAAGAAAAAGTAAATACCGAATTGAATCCTGTTGCTGAAACGGTTCAGCTCAACCCTGATGTACCAAATCAGGAAATTATTGTTAGTGAAAATTCTGAAAAGGAAACAGCAACTGTTAAGTCTCAGCATTCCACCGAAGAAATAAAAGAAGAAGTGATCAAAGTTCTAAAAACTTGTCATGATCCTGAAATCCCGGTAGATGTCTGGGAGCTTGGTCTTATCTATGATATTAAGGTAGCCACTAACGGTGATGTATTAATTGTAATGACACTTACTTCGCCGTCTTGTCCTGTAGCAGGAATCTTGCCGGGAGAGATCGAGCAGAAAGTCAGGGAACATCCCATGGTAAATGAAAGCAAAGTACAGCTTACATTCGATCCGCCCTGGAGTCAAAGGATGATGAGTGAAGTCGCAAAGCTTGAGCTGGGTTTCATGTAAATCAGGGTAACGTTCCTTAGAGCGTCAATATTACTACAAACAAAACTATCGTACTCCGAAACTACATTACGAATCAAATATAAATGTCTTTAAAACTACATTCACTCAAAGTCAGCAGAAT
>JAWXBH010000141.1:0-2633 GCA_034439935.1 bacterium | reverse complement strand
TCTTTTTGTGTCAAAATCCTTAGTGGGTTTTCCGTTCTTATCTTTTTTAAATAATTCACTTTCTTCTTTATACTTTTCTTTCAGCGATTTTACTCTAGCCGCAGCACCGGATTCATTCGCAGTCATATTTGATTGATCATTCCAAACATATACTTCCTTTCCTTGGTTGATTAAAAAATCTCTAATGAATCGTTTGATTCGAACATCACTTACTAAGGCTTTTTTTGTTTCTTCATCATAGCGTTGTTCCCCCGTGAAAGGGTCTCCATTTGGCATAGAATAAGTTGATTCATATAGAAACAATAATTCTGATTTTTTTAATAATGCATTCATTGTATTGATTTTAAATTAGTTGTTTTCCGTGATGGGGGTAGTTTTAAATGAAGAATAATAGCTTTCAAAAAAACCAAAAGCACATTCTTGTTTGTCGTATATTCCAGTGAATTGTTTTACTTTTTCAGAGAGCTCACTTGATAATTTAAATGTGTATTTGTTTTTCTCATGCATGATAAGTTTTTGCTCTACATCATTTTTGAATTCTATAAAATCTTTTAGCGTAGGTATTTTTCGAGTAAGATTTCCTACGTTATTTTTTTCAAAAGATTTGATAGGAGAATTTTCTCCTGCAAAATTTTGAGATAATTTGCCTAGCAAAAGCCCAATTTGATAGCTTTCTGATTCTACTATTTTCATATAATTGCTTTTATAAGTTTTTGTATTCTGAATTGATAAAATAAATTCTAAATCGTATTTCAATAATTTGAACTTGGAGTCGCCATGGCGTATTGAGTACTCTACATTTGATATAAATGATGGTAAAATCAGGTTATCAATATGATAGGTGCCACAATAAATCTGTGGAAGGATTTTAAGTAAATGGGTTTGGTATCTTGGATTAACTTTAAATTGAATTTTTCCGTTAGAGTCAGCTTGAGGTGAACCCATTAGCTGCGAAAAAGACCAATTAATTGAAGGTGAAATTAATTTGTCACTTTGTATTTCTTTTTTTCTTTTTGAAAGAATTTCGATAGTGGTATTTCTAATACGTTCTCGAATTTGTTGTAAGCTACTTTTACTGACTCCTGACAGTTCTATTAAATCGGTATCTGGTGTTGTCATTCCACCTTTTTTACTAAACACCATATCAAAATGCGTGACTACACTTTCATTTTCCGATGCTTCATCAAACCATGATAGTAAAATATCATCATTGATTTTAATTTCTGTGTTTTTTCGGTTAGCAAGAACTTCAGAAGTTAAACTGAAAGCATTTTGTTGGAACTTTTCATAGTCTTCTGCTTTTAAGTTATCTCCATTGGGTAAAACAATAAGTTTTACATCCGCGGTAGGACTGATAACTGCTTTTTTAGAATAATCAATAGCATAAAACAAATCTTTTACTTCATCTTCGGTAAACGATTTTGATTTATGTTTTTCATTACCACTAAAGTTGGGAAATTGAATATCGTTTTTATCATCCCCAGAACAGAGAGTTTTATATAGTGTTTTATTTAACACCTTGCCAGATATACTGTTTTCTGTGAAAAAATCTGTAAAAATCCCACCTGTGATGTAGATTAATTCGTTAAATTCATGCCAATACTTTTTGTTTAATATAGTTTGTGAAAAGTCGAAATGAAGAAAAACTTGATTTTTATAAACTTTGTTAATTAATAAATCAATATTGGTTGAAGATGAATTTATCTCATCCCATGACATAAACTCATTGTTAAATATTTTTTCAAGTTTGCTTTTTGATGTTTTCTCAGAATTTATTTTATTAAACATTAACTCAGCCGTTGATATTCTTAGTATGTTATCATCTTTTAAAATATCTAAATTCAGTTTTCCTTTAATGCTTTTGTTTATGATGGCTTGGGAATAAAAGATAATGTTTTCGATCTCTGTTTCATGTTTTTGGTATGATTTTCGAAATTTCTTAACGATTTCTAGTTCATGAAATTGATTCATTGCAGACTCTTTTAATAAGGAAATTTCAGTGATCTTATTTTTGCTTACTAATTTTGATAATTTATCAATTAATTCCTTTTGTATAAACTTGTCCCAATTTTCGAATGAACTATTGTTCTCAACAATTGCGGTCTTAATGTTTTCTTCTTTACCCTCATTTATTTTATAAAAGATATCACCAAATAGATATTTTGAGGGCGAACTATCATTGTCAGAAGTTTTAAAGCGTAGATAATATAGTTCTGAATCTTTACTTTCAGAACCGATGATGTTTTCATCTGTAATTTCTGAAAGATTGTCAAAATCAAAACTGAAATCATCATTAACGGGCAATGAAAACCTTATAACAGATTCCTTGTCTGTATCTTTTGGACAGGGTTTAATATATTTATGATACTTTAAACCATTAGCTGATTCTCTAAAAGCTTTCCCGATTTTTAAAACTGTATCTAAGCTCATTTTCTATCTGTTTTTATAAACCCAAAAGCTCCCGAATATTTCACTACAAAGTATTTCATCACTTTTAATTTAAAGCTCCAAAACCAATACCTGTTGAATTGCCAACTCCTACGTTCCATGCAAAACTTAATTGTTCTGGTGTGCCCTCAACTATTACTGGGCAAATGTTTGATTTGTTACCAATGTTGTTATAGTGAATTACC
>JAWXBH010000140.1:0-5995 GCA_034439935.1 bacterium | reverse complement strand
TATCCGCTGGATTAATATAATGGCTAAAACACCGCTGTTAATACTAGATGATTTTGGATTACAGCCACTGAATCACGACATAAGGTTAACCTTGCTACAAATACTGGAAGATCGTTTTGCAAAGGGATCTATGATTATAACATCTCAGTTGCCTGTAAATAAGTGGTACGAATACATCAATGAACCAACCCTTGCCGATGCAATATGTGACAGATTGACAGCCAATACGCACAAAATAGAGTTGAAAGGAGAATCATTACGTAAAAAGAAAAATACCTAAATTGCATCAGCAACGATCTATTAGGATTTGAACAAAAATTGACCATGCTTGTGGCAAGACATTCCTTTGCCTCAATTTCCGGAGATAAAATACCCATCCAAAGGCTACAACAACTTTATCGCCATTCATCTATTCTTACTACAATTGGGTATCAATATTCCTTTATGTTCAAGGAATCAGATGAGGCCCTGGACACTGTCCTGGATTATTAGTACAGAACCAATACTGATATTGTTTCGTTCATTCAATAGATTAGCAAATACTTGCGGGTCTTAAAATATGTTGTCGCCCCAGTGCTTCCCATACCTGCAACCTGGAGGCCCAATCATTTGGTAAGTCTTCATCATAAAGTAGGTCAAAACTCCTGCAACAGCATCCATTCTTAGTTGCAATTTCCCATCCGGTCCTATAACAGAAATCAACTTGCTTAGAGATCAGGTTCTTGTATTTCTCGGTAGTTTTACATGCCGCATTCTCCGGAAAATAATCAAACAAAACCAATCTCCCATCGTGGAATAGACTTAGAGAGAAGTGGATTACGGGTGCTGTTGATAATTCGCTATTTTCAAATGCAGTCAAAGCAACAGGCAGGACTTCAATTCTTAATTTATCAATTGAACCCATAATTAATGTTTTTTGTCTTTTGAAGATCTTGGATCATTGCCAGGTTTAACGGTATCGGAGTCCCTGATTTTACCATCCAGGCCATGAATCCTGATCTCTCCTCCTCCCGAATTTTTGGAGTATTCTTTAGCTAGTCGTTCGGCCTCTTTTTGCGTATCCACAAAACCGCTTGCTCTAGATGGATTTTCCTTTTGAACCCGCCATTGGCCTTTTTCTTTGTCTTTGGAAACATGATAATTATTTGACATAGTTTATATAGTTTATCTTATTTTAAAAATTAATAATATCAAGATAACCTGTGGCATTTGTCATAAGTTCCCAAAATATATTAAATTTAATCATAATATGAAAGTATATATGTATATAATTGAATATCAGATATAAATCTAAGACATAATAAACTAAGTATTCTTTTTATATTAAATAAACCCTACTCCCACCATGCCAGAAATGTATTCTTATTTTCTTTTTATACAGCATGAACCAGGGCCAGTGATGTTTTAACCCTGAAATGGAAAAACATAGATCAGGGGAGGCTTTCTTACACCATGGCAAAAAATAATAAATCTGGGAGTTTAAAACTATCGGAAAAAGCCCTCCTCCTTTTGGCCGAATACCAGAAAACACGATTCAAAAAGAAAGTTGCGGAGGAATATGTTTTTCCGGAGCTTCGAGGATTTGAAAGCCTGACTGATCCAATTGCCTTGCAAAACCAAATCCGATACAGGCTTTTTAACCTGGATGCCGCACTCAAAGCAATAGGTAAACAGTTAGAGTTCAAGGTTAAACTCACCATGCATACGCAAGACACTCCTTTGCCACTAATCAGTGGATGAAAAATACCGATCCAGATCCTACAACAACTTTATAGGCATTCCGATATCAACGTTACGGTGGAATATATGAAGGCCTTTGTCACGGATAGAACAGATAAGGCGTTGGAGAAGGTTTTGGATTATTGAATTTTCAATCGCTCTTTGGATTTTAGTTATTCATCAAACAACTTGAAGGTATTAGTCAAATACTGCCTTGAGAAACATTTTTCCGATTGACGTAATTCCTATGTGCCTATGATAAAATGCATAGCTCTCACCTTTATTTTCATTAATTCGATCCATTTCATTTTTTATTTGAGACTCTAATTGATCATAACTTTCATTAAGGTTAGCATCGGAATGATAAAACAAACCTAATTTCTCAAGATTATCAAAATAAAACTCGACATTGTTAGGGAAAGATAATCGACTATCATTTTTATATTTTGTAAAACATGTTATTGGTGTGTTCCAATGCCCTGAGGGATAGGTTCTCCTAACAAACAAAAAGGGAGTAGATGTCATTGTATTCTGCATATCTTCAAGCATAATTGCTTCATCTCTTGAAATAGATGAAATTATGTTCACAAAATTTGGATGTGCTTTATTTACTCCATTTTCGATTGAGGCATTCTTCAACAGATTCGCAAACATTTCACCTAGTTCTTCGCATGTTGTATAAGTCATTTTCTCTAATACTGGAACTGCAATTTCAGGTAATGCGCTATGAACTATTTTTGGATCAATATTGATCATCTTAATTCTATATTTCTCCAAATTGTGAGCGAACCAGAGTTCTTTTTTATGGTTGATTATTTTGAAAGGTAACGCGGCAAGACTTGTTACGCTATGTATATCTCCTATTGCATTGCCAATTTGTTGCACTCCTGGTTGGGCTAAATCTTTATAAAATTCAAGTAATAAATTTTCTGGTATGGTTTTAAGATTTATAGTTTGGATAGTTTTTGTTAGTGAATTTTAGCTACTGAGGTCTAACTGTTGTATCTAAAGTAGAGCCTTTTAGTTTAGTTAGTTCTAAACTTATATCCAGTTTGGATTTAATATTCTCCTTTGATCCATAACTACTTCCACTAGCTGTTACCCAGGCATAATCAACTTTTGCTTTATAGGACTGCTTTTTATAAGATCTATGAGTTACACTTGAAATTGTAACACCTTGAACAAAGTAATAGTCCTGAAGTTCACTTGGATTAATACGGTTTATGAAAGCAGTAATCAACGTATCATTAATTAATGAATCTTGCAAATAGGCTGTTGTTTCGTCCTTTAGAGTCAATTCAATAATATTTTCTTTGTCTATGTTCACTCCTATTATTTTGGCAGAAGCATTAAGCTGTTTAGTATCTGTAACACGATCTGTGAAGTATACTTTATCAACAAGTTTTACTTCCGGATAGCTATAGTTTTTAACAAACCTCTTTACACTAATTTTTTGATATGTCCCATCATGATTATCTTTAAATATATGTCCAGGAATTTCATTAATATTATATCTTGATGATACCCCATTAAAAAATGACCTTTCTAAATACTCCTTGAATGGGTTGATATCAAAACTATCACTGTTGCTAATATGACTTTTTGGATCTTCTGAATAATTTTCACTACTATTGAAATCAAGAATGAGAAATGGTTGAGTTGTTGCAGCATCTTGTTTATCTTCGACATAAAGATACCCTTCCAACAGGTCACTTCCTTTTTTATCGATTTTGCAATTCTGAAATAATATCACCAACACCAAAGTGGGGTATTGCAGTTTTTGAATTAATTGGTACATAAGAAAGTCTATTTTAATTATTAAGAGTTTATTTGCATATTAAATGTTTATGTAATTAGTTTAAAATAAGTAACCCTAAAAATAGATTTCACTTGTTAATAGTTTGTTAATAAATTCAAAGAATCAGTTTTAGCCAAACATCCTTTTCCAAAGCCCTCTGCCCTCCTTTATCATGGCTGGTTCATTATCCTGAATCTGATTTTCTTGTTGTTCGGCTCTGGCTCGTCTGACTTCTATCCGTTTTTACCGCTCCTCCATCCGTGCCATTAATTTGTTTATTGTGCTCTCTAGGGTCTCTATTTTGCGCGTATGGGCGGTATTTTGATCCAGGATAGACTTATCCTCCAAAAGTGCCGTGATCTTATCAGCGGTCTTCTGAGCCTTATCAAACGCATCTTGCCACTTGTCGATCATCTCGTCCTTTGACCTTAACTGGGATTCCAGAAACTCAACCTTTTGCTCCAAGAGCTTTTTCTCAAGTTCATTATGGATTGAACCAGTTCCAGATGTGTTTGGATCAGACCGGTTCTTTACGTCAGAATTGGTAGAGCTAACGTTTGCACCTTGACGCTTTTTATAGACACGCTCCAACTCTGCCTGGTCGATTTTGTGCTTTCCCCGTTGATCTTTGGTAAAGGATAATTTGCCGGATTTCATATCCGAATAGAGCGTTGGTTTGATCACATCATACAGGGAAACGGTTCGGCGTAGGTGCCGAAGCCTTATTGAAGAATAAACGAAAGGAAAAGCCCAAAGGATTGAATGCGGCCATCATCACTTGCTGCATTCGCCGTAAAACCCTATCGGCCAATTGGCAGCATTTTGAATATGTGATGAATCTGTAAAAGAATCTTCCAGAGAATCCCTGGATAATATTAACTCCAAGCCAAAAAGAAGAAATCAAAACCATTTATGATGCTCTCCATGGACAACTGGCCGTTCTTTATAAAAAAGCACCCTCCTCCTATTCCTGAAATTACGTATTCTGCAGTAAGAGAATTAGTTGCCGGTGGTACAGAAAAAGTTAGGAAAGAGACTTTTGAATATGTTTGGTTAATAGCTCAGAATATTAAATAAATGGGCAGTATGTGTTTAGTTTGAATCTTGCTCTTTCGGGTGTCCCGAGGATAATTTATAGTCCCTAAAACCCATATTTAGCTTTCCTTAGTTTAAAAGCTTTTTCTCCACCCTCCATTATTGAAGTTATTTCGTCTCTGACTTTCTTCGTGTCGATAGCACCTTTTTCTTTGATGCAGCCTCTTGTTTTAACACCAGAGTCGCTGTAGTCACAGCAAACTACTAATTCTGCATCTCCATTTACAACAATGTTTGCATTGTGGCTTGTAAATATTAACTGTCTTGATTTTTTAGAATTCCAAATATTTTCGATTATTTCTTTTATGGCTTTATTATCTATATCATCTTCAGGTTGATCAATAACGAGGGGTAGTCCAGGTTGATTTAATAAAACGGTAAATAAAGCTGTTGCTTGTTGACCTGCTGATGCATCAGAAAAAGGAATCTCATCCCCTAAATCACTATTTGTATTATATTTAAATTCCGGCGTAAATTCTATTTCAGTTGTTGAAATGTTTAACCATGAATCTGTAGTTAAAATTTGTGCAATTTTATTTATGTTGCCTTCATTAAAGTCATGTTTTTTTAAAATTGGTGTATCTGGTACATTAATTTTCTTATCCTCAATTAATTTAAATTCAGCGAGAAGTTTGAGTTCATTTAACAAGTCCCTCCAATTTTCCAAAGGACTATCTGCTAATCTTACATTTTCACACAAATGCTGAATTTTCACATCATGTATTCTTGTTCCCTGCAAAGCAGAAGTAATTTGAGACTTAATTTGTTTTATATCAATCGATTTTGTAACCTCAGCTCTTATTTGTCCATTTGAGAGTTGTGAGAATTTTTGAGCTTGTTCATTCAATAGTGCTACCTTTTCCTGATGCAAAGCAAACCATTGTTCTCTTAATATATTAAATTCTAGATCTGGAGTTCCAAGTTCTTTAATTATTTGATTTCTATTAGCTACGTTATTAGTCAATTCTTCAAGTCTTTTTTCAATTCGTTGAATTTCCGACAACTGACTTTGATTAGATGTAGTTTGTATTTTGGCTAACTCATATTTTTCTTCAAATAGGCTCTTTAAAGTTTCCCATTCAAGCATCAATGAATTTAATTCATTTAACCTCTCGTTTCCAATTGACAACAGTACGTCGTTAGCTAGTTTTTTAAATTCAATAAATTTATTCCTTCTGGAATCATCAATTTTATTTAATAAACTAGCATTTTGAATTTCATGGCTATAAACAAATATTTCGGGATATTTTTCAAGAGATTTCACAAGATCATGAATTTTACTTGATATAAAATCAATTTCTGATCTTGATTTATTAATTAAATTTTTTTCAAAATCGAATTTCCTTTTATTTGAAATAGTTTCACGATCTGATTCCTTGATTC
>JAWXBH010000139.1:0-10757 GCA_034439935.1 bacterium | reverse complement strand
GTCAACGCATATCGGCAGAGAAGCCTGATACATTTCTGAATTTGTAGATGTCAATTACTTTGCTCATCTTCACGGTGATAGATGACATTTTATGTCGTTTATCCCGTAGTTATGGGCAATGCTATTTGACGACAGTGCTAACTTGAAACAGACGGACTTAAACCAAACAGACGGCAACAAATTTTGACAAGTGGACAGACATATAACAACGACCAATTTAGACAGCAACTGCTGACTGACTTTCCGACACGACAGCCCAACGCTTCGTGTTTTATTTTTTTTGCCGACCCGCATTTTATAAAAACAATTTTAGCCAGCCGCACATTGGCACATTTGGTTTTGCCCTGACACACAAAGCCGACCCTTCGCAAAACCAAAAGAGCCACTTTTTGCCAACGCACAAATGACGACAACGACACTTAAAAACGTAAATTAGCGAATTCATATAAAGACAAAATGAGTAAAGAAAATTCAATAGACCAGTTAAAGTTTTTCCTAAAGGAAATGTTCCAGTTCAACGCCAATGACTTGGACTTTGGGATTTACAGAATATACAATCTGAAACGTAAAGAGATTGAAAACTTCATTGACGGAAAGGACGAACAATGTCTTGAACCCATCATCAATAAAACCCTTGAACTGGTTAGCAATATTGAAAAACAAGTTGAATTGACAAGCCTTACGACTTATCTGAAAAAATTCAATCAGGAAAGTTTGGCAAACGAGCCATCGGTTAATTTCACTGCTATTCAAACGTTGATAGATTTTAGCAAAGATGATATTGAAAAAGACAATTTATCTGCCGCATTAACAGCTTCTACCAAAGAGTTTAACATCACGGACGAAATAAAAGACAAAATCTATAACCACATTCTCGGTTATTTTGAAATGTATTACTCCAACGGTGATTTTGGCTATAACAACAGAAGCCGAAGTTTATACAAAGTGCCATACGAAGCCGACTATGACGGCAATGACACAATGTTTCATTGGAAACACAAAGGCAGTTTATACATCAAGACAGGCAATTCATTCAATGCGATAAAGTTTAAACTAAAACATCTTGACAAAGAATTTGAACTGCGATTAGAAACCAACGAAGACAGCACAGGTGAAGAAACAGCAAGGAACAACAACAAAGACACAAAGCTAAAGCATTACAAATTCAACCGCTTTGAAGAAAAGGACGGAGTTACCCGAATAGTATTTAACCTTTCTGATTCGTCTACCACCAAAGCAAAATTATTTGAAGGTTTATTTAAAGATGTTTTCAAGAGCAAGGAGAAATTAGAGAATTATTTGTTTGCTGATGGCAAACCAGTTTATAACGACCTCACCGATGATTACGACAAAGTGCAAGACGGAAGTGTAAAGGGTATTGTTGCCTTACGTGTAAACCGAAAAACTTTACTCAATAAGATTAATAAAAACTTTGAACGGGGAAGCAAAATTGAAATTGTATCCGAAAACGGACAGGAACATTTTTCTGATAAAACGCTTGAAACCATTTACAATATTGACCAAAAGCTAAACAGTTTTTATATCGGTAATGACAGCGACTATTTCATTCACGAAAACTTACAGGAGTTCCTAACGCAGGAAAAAGAACGCTACATCAAAAATCATATACTTAGCGACCTTAAGAGTATTTTAGATGGCAAGTTGGATAACACAACATTAATTATTGCCAAAGCATTTGAATCTGTTAGCAGCAGAATTATTGACTTTTTAAGTTCTATTGAAGAGTTTCAAAAGAAACTCTTTACAATGAAAAAGAAAGTGGTAGAAAGTGAATATTGCCTTACCATAGATAACATTGATGAGAAATTTTACGAAGAAATTTTAGACAACAAAGCCCAACTTGCCGAATGGGAAAAGCTGTTTAGTTTAAAAGTAAAAACCCTTGCCGACATGAAAGGCCAACCCACATTGGTTTTAGATACAAAATTCTTTAAGCAGATAGATGGCAGCAATCCGTTTAAGGATAAAATACTGGCAGAGATTGAAAATTTAGATGAAAGAACGAATGGTGTCTTGGTTAATTCGGAGAATTATCAAGCATTAAATCTAATTGAAGAACGATATAACGGTAAAATAAATTGCAATTATATCGACCCACCGTATAACACTGGAGCTTCTGAAATACTTTACAAAAATCATTTTCGACATTCTTCTTGGTTGACCATTATGCACCAAAATCTTCTTAAATCTAAATCTTTGTTGCATAAAGATGGCTTAATAAATTGTGCTATAGATGATTTTGAAGTTCAAAATTTAGGACAATTAATGAACGAAATATTCGGTATAGAAAACCGTCTTGGATATTTGATAATTGAAATAAAACCATCAGGTAGAACCAACGATGAATTTTTGGCAACTTCACACGAATACATTTTAACATATGCAAAGAAAAAAGAAAATGTGAATATCAATTTTATTGAACTGACTGAAACTAAAAAGGCTGAGTATAAATATTCAGACGATATTTCGGCATACAAGTGGAGAGATTTTTTGAGAACAGGTGGTTATTCTACGCCAAGAGAACGACCAAACTCTTTTTACCCAATATATTTAAACCCAGAGACTGAAGATGTTTCGCTTGAATTAGGAAATGGATTTGTTAAAATTGAACCTATTGATAGTGATGGAAAACAAAGAGTTTGGAGAAAAACTCGACCATCTTTTTTGAAACATTTAAAAGTTGGTGATATTAAAATTGAAAAAACAAATGGCGATTATAAAGTAAGAATTAAGGATAGAATTAAAGTTGGTAGTAGACCAAAGAGTGTTTGGGTGGGTGCGCAATATGATGCTTCTTCACATGGAACAAAACTACTTAAGAAACTGTTCGGCAAATCTCCATTCAGCTTTTCTAAATCATTATATGCTGTAATTGAAACAATTAATTTATCTACTGATAGTCAGTCACTAATTCTTGACCAATTTGCAGGTTCAGGAACGACAGGTCACGCTGTTATAAAAATTAATAAAGTGGATGAAGAAGAAGGACTAAGAAAATATATCTTGGTTGAAGTTGGAAAATATTTTGATTCAGTAACAAAGACACGTATTCAAAAGGTTATTTACAGTGATAACTGGAAAGATGGTAAACCTATTAACAATGATGGCTCAACAATCCACATTTTTAAATATTTTGTTCTCGAACAATATGAAGATATATTAGATGCTATTGAACAATATGAAGGCGAAACACCCAAAAATCTTCCGTTAAAATATCTCTATAAGCCCGAACTCAATAAAATCAATAGCACTTTAAACCTTAGTAAACCGTTCAGCAATAAAATAAAATACGGTCAGCCAACCAAAGAAGGCTTTGTTGATTTGGTTGACACCTACAATTACCTGGAAGGCTATGAAGTGAAAGGTATTAAAACCTACACCGTTGGCAAGAAGTATTACAAAGTGGTTGAAACGAATGATACCTTGGTGGTTTGGCGTGATATTGCTTTAGGTGAAGATGATAGCAAAGCCATTATCGAAATTGCAGGGAAATACCCCAAAGCGACACAAATAGAAGTCAATTATGATTTCAATATTCTGGCTACACTAAAAGACAAACAATTGCAGGTAGGTAAAAGAGTGTTAGGACTAAACATTATTCACGCTGATATATTTAATCAATAGACCCAATGGAATTAAAGCTATACCAACATATACGCAAACATTTCCTGAAGGAAACGATTGATTTATTCGACAAGGCAACACAAGACAAAATTGAAGCATTTGATGCTTCCATAGGTTTGGACGAGAAAGTTTTGGATGCTGTAAAAAAGTATTTGAAAGCTTACAACTCATACCTTGAAGCACACAAGCAAAACAAGGTTACACTTCGCTATTATCAGATTTTAGCCGTTTACTTTACCGAAGTATTCTTTAGAAACAGAGACAACAAAGAATTTGAAGATTTTGCTAAAAGTGCATTGGCATATTGGATGGCAACAGGTAGTGGAAAAACAATAATAATGCATATCAATGTTTTTCAGTTTATTGAACACAACAAAGGTTTCAAAGACCTTGAAATCATTATCACAACACCTGGAGTAAACTTGATTCATCAACACGAAAGGGAAGTAACGCCACTGGTGGAGTATCTAAACAAGATACATCGCAATAAAATCAGGTTTACCATCGACACAACAAGTGCCTTGCTAAACAAAGCCGATGATTTTTTTGATTTTCCCGACAACAAAAAATATCAACGTTTAATTTTAGTTGATGAAGCTCACATTGGTTTGGGAACAAATCAAAAAGATGATGAAGGTGAATTTTTAAAACTCCGCAGACGACTGAACATCAAGCACAGTTTCCTTTTTGAGTATTCTGCCACTTTCCACAACCTTGACAGCAAACTTGAAAACGAATACAACAAATCCATTATCTACGATTACAACTACAACCTGTTTTATCGTGATGGATATGGAAAGGATTTTTACTTCGAGAAAATAAATGCAGATGTGCTGCAAAATGGCAGTTTAGATGACAACCTTGCATTGAACTTAAAAGTGATTGAAGAAAAATTGGATGTATTCAATAAACTGGATTACTCAGATATGAAAGACCTTTTTTCGGCAACCACTTTTCCTGACCGACCATTGATTGCCTTTATGGGCAATACGGTTAACGACAAAAAGGAAGAAGGCAAAAAAGGAGATGATGAACTTTCGGATATTTCAAAAATTGTTGACTATCTGGCAAAACTCACGGAAACAGACAGAGCCAAATTCAAAAACTTATTCAACAACTATTACAAAGGCAAGCTAAAACTGACACGCAATACACAGGCAGACGATGAAATATTGCTTTCATACGGCACAGGCGATTATTGGGGTATTGTTAACGTTGGTAATGGTTTGAATTTTATCAATGACTACAAAGGAGAAAACGTAGATAAAATAACCAGCACTTCGGTTGTCATTACCAACATTGACAAATATCTTTTTGAAAACATAGACAAACCCCAATCTCCTATAAATGTATTAATTGGTAGTAGAAAGTTTGCCGAAGGCTGGAACTGTTTTCGTGTTTCGGTAATCGGGTTGATTAATTTAGGTAAAACTAAAGGCAATAAAATCATTCAGATTTTCGGGCGTGGAGTTCGTTTGAAAGGTTTAAAAAATGATGGTAAACGAAAAGACCTGAACCATATTGAAGATTATTTTGCACTTAAACACACGGACTTTGACAAGCTAAAACGATTGGAAACCCTTTGTGTATTCAGTTTGCAACGCAGCTATTTGGAAACCTTTACCGAAGCAGTCAGCAGCGAACTGGAAATAACAAAGACATTTGAAATTTCAGTCAATCCGAGTTTGATAAAACTGAATAGCGGTGATGTAGAATTTGACACCTACAAAAAAGATTTAAAGATTTTCAAACTTTCTAAAACTTCGATTGATGTTAAGAAAGTGTTGCTCTATCCCGCAGATAAAAAAGTAGAGTATGAATTTGTTATTGATGGCAAACAGCAAAAATCTGTTATCAATAGTTTCAGTTTCAGTTTGGATTACCGAACAAACAGAAATGAAGAAGGTAAAAACATTAGAAACTCTTTAAAACAGGCAAATGATAGCTATTCAGCTTTCATCAATTATCAGCCATTTACCAAAACAATTACGGAACAGGCAGACGAAGCCAATATCAATTTATACAAAGCTGGTGCTGCACTTTCTGAAATCAATATTGATGATGTATTGGCATACATTGATGAAATCAAATACAAAGACGAATTACCTGAACTTGACTTTGATTTTACCGAAAATGTTAACAATAAAATCGGAGAAGAATTTGTAAAGAAAGTCCGAAACAAAATTAACTGGCATCTGAACAGCAGCATTTATCAATACGAAGAAGAACTAAAACAAAGTCAGGGAGAAATTAAAGGCGATTTTATTGAGAAATACACTTTGGTTAAATCATTCAAACTCTCAAAGAAAGTTGGAGCAACAACCAAACAGAAAACAGAAAAGGAACTTAATCAAGAAATTGCCGACTTCACCAAAACCATAAGAGATATTGAGAACGCATTAATCATTGACAAAATCGGTAATCATATTTATGAGCCACTACTTCGTGAAAACAAACTGGTTTTAAAAGATGATGTAAAACTCACACCCGACAAACTCAATGATGGTGAAAAGAAATTTGTAAAGGACTTTGCAAAATACATCAAAGACAAGCCAGACAAATTCAATGACTTTGATGTGTACTTAATGCGAAATGTTGAATCTTTGAAATCAATCGGTATCTATCTAAATGATGATAGCGAAGTTTTCTATCCTGACTTTATTATGTGGCTAATTACCAAAGACAAAGTTTTTATCAATTTCATTGACCCAAAAGGACAAATGGGAACAAAGGACTTTGCCACCGAGCAATACAAAGAGAAAGTTACCATTGCCGACAAAAGCACTAATACGACTTTGCCAAACATTGAAAAAGAATTGAAACGAATACACAAGAAGGACTTTGTTTTAAACTCATTCATTTTGCTTCGTGACAGTTCAGAACTCGGTAAATTGGCAAAGGCAGACTGGAAAAAAGAAAATATGATTGCTAAAAACATTCTTCGCCTCGACTGGTATAAGGAAGATGAAAAAGAAAATAATGCAGACCAGACAAAATTGGTGGACAATAAAACATATTTGGATTGGATAATAGAGAAAACAAAATAAGCCCACGCATTTTGCAAGCACAATTAAAAACCGCACGAGCCAACACACGACCAAAGTTTTTAAGAGAGTATTTTTTCTCCCACCCAAAGAAAACTTTTTTCCCACCCTTCCTTTTTTAATAAATTTATTTTCTCCAACGCACGGGCTGACTGCAAACTTGCAACGACACAGCTATGAATGTAAATCGTTTCGGACAAAGTTGAACCCACTTTCAAACTATAAATACAATTCTTAAATTCGCAATCAGAAATTAAACAACTTTTATAATGCTATTTAAACTATCAGCAACACAAGAAAGCGAGTTACTAAGCCAACCCGAAACAGGAATGGGTTATCAGGTAATTGAAGCAACAAAATCAGGAACTTACACAAGAGAAAAATTTCTTGTCCTCAATTCAGAAGTAGTCATTGAAATGAATGGCAGCGAATCCGAGAATGTTCGCAAAGTAATCGATGAAGGAATCATGGCATTTAAAGCAAGTGCGCCTTTCATTACGCTGAATTCAATTGTTGTTTTAAATGAAAAGCAAAATAGTAACATAGTCAACGAAAGCAAAAATGAAAACGAAAGAGGAGCAATTGATAACCCGGTAGCAAATGCAAACGGAGTGGAAATTTTTGTTCGTCTTTCTGCATTTAATAATGACCGCAGAATAGACAGAATAAATAAATGTTTGCTTGCAGGAAGTTACACAACAACCATGGACGATTACCTGTCGTGCAAAGCAACAAATGACGACCCGCTTGAACGATATGCTTTACCGAATAATAATAAAATACAGTTTGCATTCCACATTCAGCCAAAGCGTACCGATACCTTGCAGAGAGGAAAAGTGCAACCTGCCTTTGGAAAAAGAGGCGGAGGCATAGAAGCATACTTTGCCAAAGGCACATCATCCGGAACATTTCTTAAACAAACACCTTACTAAAAACAGTTTATCATGCAATCAAGAGAGTTAAAATTATCCGACAGTTTTATAAATATTCTTGTCAATCTTCCCGAAAGCGGAATGGGCTATCAAATAGTAAAAGTGATTTTAAAAAGCGGACAAATTTTGCATCAGCACAAAGTCCTCAATTCTGAAATCCTGATGTTGGAAGAAAACGAAAACATCACCGTAAAAGACATTGATAAAATTGAATTAGAAAAAAGAAATTAACATATGTTATAAGTAAAAATGAATTCAGCACAACTAACAAAATACCGCGAAGCAGTTGAAAATGCGGAAGAGTACATTACGATTATGAGCAGTTGGGACAATAAAAAGTTAGAGAAACATCTATCCATTTTTCAGAAACAAATGCAAATGGCTTTTCAAAATCAAAACCATCAGGCATTCGAGCTTTTGCAGGAATACGAGCGGCAAGTAATCCTCGCACGACTTATTCAATGTTGAGTCTTTAAAAACGCACAAGCCAACTCACGAAGCAATTTTTTTAAGTGAGTTTTTCGCCAACGCTTTATCAAATTCCACTAAACAGAATTATATCTTTGACTTCAACAAAATACAAAACCTAATAAATGAAAATCAGACAAATCATAGACAAGATTGACGAGAACCAACTTTTCGTTCCAGCATTTCAAAGAGAATATGTTTGGAAAAGAGATGATGCGAAACGCCTCATATCTTCTTTAATTAAAGATTATCCCACAGGCACAATGCTTACATGGGAAACAAACAATCCACCCGAACTGAAAGGAAAATATAAGTATGAAGATAATAAAGGTGCAGTGAAAATTATTCTTGACGGACAGCAACGAATTACAACTTTGTATTTGTTGATGAAAGGTGAAATCCCACCCTACTACACCGAAAAGGAAATTGAAAACGACATTAGAAACTTGTATGTTAATGTTGAAACGATTGAGTTGGAATATTACAAAGTAAAGATGATGGAGAACAATCCGCTGTGGATAAACATCACTGATATTTTCAAAGGCAAAACAAGAGAAAGAGATATTACAGACGAGTTAGAAAGAAGAAACAACGGAGAACGATTGCCAAGAGAAAGAGAAACTATTATTTCAGACAATCTAAATGCAATTCAAAGAATTTATGACCGTGATTTTTTAGAACAAGTAATTCCAGTTAAGGCAACAATCAAAGAAGCGATTGACATTTTCTATATCGTAAATGCAAGTGGTGTAAACCTGACTGATGCAGAACTTGCATTAGCTCAAATCTCTGGTTACTGGGCACAGGCAAGAGAACTATTCAAAAAGAAATTGCAGCACTTGGAAAAGCAAGGTTTTGTTTTCAAACTTGACTTTATAGTTTATGCTTTGTTGGCTGTTACTCATAAGATGGGTTCTAAAATGGAAAAGCTGCACACCGCTGACAACAAAGAAAAATTAATTGCAGCTTGGGACAAACTTGACAAAAGTGTTTTGGATTATGTATGCAACTTATTACAAAGTCAGGCATTCGTTGACCACACAGACGAAATCAATTCAGTGTATGCACTCATTCCTATAATCGCATACACATTCAATAAGCCCGACAGCAAACTCAACGAAGAAGAAATAAAGAAAGCAGTGAAGTGGTTTTACTATTCACAAATCAGATTTCGCTACATAAGTCAGTTGCCCCAGAAGTTAGACAAAGACATTGGAATAATTAACGACAATCCAAATCCGTTTGACACTTTGCTTGCATTGATTGATGAAGAAAGACCTTTGGAAATAAAGCCGTCAGAATTTATTGGCAGAGATATTCGGCATCCGCTTTTTGCTTTAATGAAATGGTATTTTAAAAGTAAAGGAGCAGTTTGTCTTGGAACTGGTTTATCACTTCGTAAAAACATGGGCAAGAAATACAGTTTGGAACGAGACCATATTTTCGCTTATTCTGTTTTGAGAGATTCAGGAATTTATGACATGGACAATCAGTTTCAATATGCCATTGCACAAGAGATAACAAACAGAGCTATTCTTACTTCGGTTGAGAACAGAGAGAAGTCAGCAATGTTTGCCGATGTGTATTTGAAAAATGTAAAAAAGAATTTTCCAAACGCTTTAAAACTTCAAAGTATTCCAGAAGATGAAACACTTTGGAAAGTTGAGAACTACGAAAAATTTTTAGAAACAAGACGAGAAATGTTAGCGACTGAATTAAACAATTATCTAAAAACAATTTCCATCGGGCAAGTAACAGTTTCTACGACTGTAGATTTAATGGATATGATTCAATCAGGAGAACATGGTTTCCTTGAATTCAAATCTACAATGCGTTGGAACTGGAAAGAAAACCGTCTTGACAAAAAGATGGAAGAAATAGTTTTAAAAACTATTTCCGCTTTCAGCAATGCAGAAGGAGGAAAACTTTTAATCGGTGTTACAGACGAAGGAGAAATTTTAGGACTGGAATCTGACTACAACACTTTCAAGGAAGCGAACAAAGACCATTTTGAATTGCATCTAAGAAACATTTTGAACAACGCTTTCGGGAAAGAGTTTGCAGCGACAAATCTCAATGTAAGATTTCCAATAGTGAACGACTTAGAAATTTGTGAGATTGATATTAAAGCAGCAAAAACTCCTTTGTATTGTGAAGTGGCAGACAAGAATGGTTCACTGCAAAAGAAATTTTATATCAGAAGCGGAAACTCCTCACAAGAATTGGACATACAAGAAACAGCATCATTTATTAAAAACAGATTTTAATTGACATGACACGGGAGAAAGCCAACGCACAAAAAAATACACTCTTAAAAAACGCTGAAGCCATCGCATGACCAAAGTTTTTAAGAGAGTATTTTTTTCTCCCACCCAAAGAAAACTTTTTTCCCACCCTTCCTTTTTTAATAAATTTATTTTCTCCAACGCACGGGCTGTCTGCAAACTCAACTGATACAGCTTCTAATGTAAATCGCTTCGTGGGCAGTTTTGTGCGGACATCGGAGGTCACATCTTCGTGGGGAAAGCATGGCACCACATAATCAAGTAGCCCGCCCCGCCAGCGGTAACTGACGGGGAGAGGCTCTCACACCACTGTACATGCGGGTCACGCATACAGCGGTTCACTAAGCATACCATGACCGCTTTCTTTTTCATCGCTCATGGCT
>JAWXBH010000138.1:0-15489 GCA_034439935.1 bacterium | reverse complement strand
TTTATTTAAAATTAAAAACTTCATTATGGACAAAGGCACTCAAACAATGATCGACAACCTTCAGAAGAACACCGGAAAATCTTTGGAACAATGGACCGGGATCGTAAAGAAAAGTAATATAACCAAGCACAGCGATATTATTAAAATGCTGAAGGAAGATCATGAGCTTACTTACGGCTTTGCGAATCTTATTGCTCATAAATCAAAGGGCTCTGATGCGGGGTCCACAGAGAATTCGGATGAGCTTGTGATAAATCAGTACAAAGGTAAGGAGGATTTAAAACCGTTATACGATACACTAATCGAAAACATAAAATCTTTTGGAAGTGATATTGAGATCTCTCCCAAGAATGCTTATGTAAGTCTTAGAAGAAAGAAGCAGTTCGGGCTGATACAGCCGTCAACAAAGGCGCGCATTGACATTGGTCTGAATTTCAAAAGTAAGGAACCTTCAGGAAAGCTTGAAGCTGCAGGAAGTTTCAATGCGATGTGCACTCACAGGATCAGGATAGAAAAAAGAGAAGACATTGATAAAAATGTAATTGCCTGGATCAAGGAAGCGTATGAAGGCGCAGGGTAAACTTTAGAAACTTTAAATAAAATAAATTTGGACAGTGAGATCAGAGTAATAAAAATTGAACCGCAAACAACTGCTGTTGTGAGAAAGCAGTCATTGCCCGGTGAGCTAAGTTCTTCAATCATCACCCTGCTCGATGAAGTTCATGAATTCTTAAATATGGATTATGATTTCAAGACGGGCAACAACATTGTACTTTATCTTGATGAGATACCAACAATTGAAGTTGGTGTGATCGTTGAGAAGAAATTTGAAGGTAATGATAAAGTATTATGTTCTGAAATACCGGCAGGCATCGCGGCGTTTGTAGTTCACACGGGCGAGTATTCGGAGTTGAATCAGACACATACCACAATACGTGAATGGTGCATGAGGAATAATAAAAAAATTTCCGGCATAAACTGGGAAATTTACGGTGACTGGAATGATGACATCGATCTGCTTAAAACTGCTGTTTATTATCAGCTTGAAAAATGATTTCCAAGAATAAGAGCTAGCCACGAATTTCACAAATTAACACGAATTAGTATTTTGAAAGAGAAAAAAACTTTCTATAAAGTATAAAAGAAATAATTCTTCCTCACAAGTATGGATTTTATTGTTCATGATAAAATAGTTCTGGGATAAAAAGAAGAAAGAGCTTTGCCACGAATTTCACTAATTAACACGAATTAAATGTATATGGACGAAAAAAACTTTTCTATAAAGTATAAAGAAATAATTCTTCCTCACAAGTATGATGCAGATTTTATTGTTTATGATAAAATAATTCTGGAAATAAAAAGTAAAAAAGAAATCGTAGAAGAACACACAAAACAAACGTTGAATTATTTATCTGTATCAGACATAAAACTAGGGATAATAATAAACTTTGGAGAAAAGTCCCTGGAATATAAACGAATAGTATTATGAAATTTGTGCTAATTCGTGTAATTAGTGGCAAAAGCTTTTTGTAGATCGGCTAGAGCAAGAGCTATCCACGAATTTTACAAATTAACACGAATTAATGAATATGGACAATTCTGAATTCCGAAAAAAAGCACATGAGCTTGTTGACTGGATGGCTGACTATCTCGAAAACATTTCACAATATCCTGTCAAGCCGGACATCAAGCCCGGTGACATTAAAATACAGCTTCCTCTGGCAGCTCCTGATGTAAATGAAAGCTTCGATAAAATATTTTCTGATTTTGAAAATATAATTTTACCCGGAATGACGCACTGGCAGCATCCGGCTTTCTTTGCATATTTTCCAACCGGAGTCAGTGAAGCTTCGATACTTGCTGAGATGCTGACGACCACTCTGGCGGCTCAGTGCATGATCTGGCTTACTTCTCCGGCGGCGGAAGAACTCGAAGAAAGGATGATGGAATGGATCCGCGAGATGACAGGGCTTCCTGAAAATTTTACAGGCGTGATTCAGGACAGCAGTTCGACTTCAACACTTGTCGCTCTGCTCACCGCAAGAGAAAGCAAAAATAATTTTGAGATCAATAAGTCGGGATTCAAAGAAAATAAATTCAGGATTTATACTTCTGATCAGGCGCATTCATCTGTAGATAAGGCAGTTAAGATCGCCGGCTTTGGGATTGATAATCTTATTAAGATAAATGTTGATGAAAACTTTGCAATGATACCTGAAGAACTTGCGAAGGCAATTCAAACTGATATTAAAAATGGATATGTTCCGCTGTGCGTTGTATCTACCATCGGCACTACAAGCTCGTGCGCGATTGATCCAATTGATAAGATCGGAATGATATGTCAAAAGTATAATTGCTGGCACCATATAGACGCATCCTATGCCGGCACTGCACTCATCGTACCTGAGCTGCGCTGGATGAATAAAGGAATAGAGCTGGCGGATAGTTTTGTTTTCAATCCGCACAAGTGGATGTTCACAAACTTTGATTGCTCGGTTTACTATGTCAAAGATAAGAATGCACTTGTTGAAACATTTGCAATTATGCCCGAATATCTGAAGACGCCCGAAGACAAGTTGGTAAATAATTATCGTGACTGGGGAATTCCTCTTGGTCGTAAATTTCGCGCATTAAAATTATGGTTCGTAATAAGAAGCTACGGAGTTGAAGGATTAAAAAATAAAATAAGCGAGCATATAGAATACGGACATTGGTTCAGGGATCAAATTGAAAAGACTCCGGGATTTGAATTGATGGCGCCTGTGCATTTGAATTTGATCTGCTTCAGAATAAAGCCGTCCGGGATCACTTCGGAATCAGAGCTTGAATTTATTAACAAAGCATTGCTTGCAAAACTCAACAATAGCGGAAAGATCCTGTTGACCCAGACAAGACTCAATGAAAAATTTGTAATCCGTTTTATCGGTGGCAATCTTAACACAACCCTTGAGAGTGTGAAAGCAGGTTGGGAGCTGATCCGGGAATATTCAACCGGGTATATGAAAATTGAAAATTAGTAAATTATAAAGAGCATCACTTCAGAGACAAAGCCATTATCAAAACAAGAAAGACAACTTGCATTATTCCCAAATAAAAATGAATTTTCGTAAAGTTTTAATTATAGTTTTTTTAACGGTCATATTCAGTCAAACTGTATTATGTCAGAGTAGGAATTACAAATGGAAGTTTGAGCAAAAAGCATTCTGGCGGGACGAATTCAACGGAGAGTCAATCGATCTTAACAAGTGGAGTTTTGAAACCGGAGGTGACGGATGGGGCAATAATGAACTTCAGTATTATACAGACGGAAGCAACATTGAAATCAAAAAAGGTGTGCTTAAAATAATTGCTCACGAGGAAAACATGCATTCCCTCAAGTACACCTCGTCAAGATTAATTACAAAAGACAAGTGCGAATGGAAGTACGGAAGGATAAAGTTCCGTGCAAAGATGAGCAAAGGCAGAGGAACGTGGCCGGCAGTATGGATGCTGCCTGTGAAAGGATTTAATGCATCAGGTTCCGTCAACGGAGAGATAGACATTCTCGAGTATGTAGGATTCGAACCGGGGTTAGTTCATTTTTCAATTCATACAAAGAACAACAACAGTGACATAAACAACGAGATAACATCCAGTAAATACATAAAGACTGCAGACAGTAAATTTCACATCTACAGAATGGACTGGACTCCATACGGGATCATGGGATTTATTGACGGAAAAAAATATTTTGAATACCTTAATACAGGTGACGGACATTCATACTGGCCCTTTGATGAAAAATTTTTTTTGATTATGAATCTTGCCATTGGCGGTGACTGGGGAGGGATCGAAGGAGTGGACAATAAAATTTTCCCGGCAGTGATGGAAATTGATTATGTCCGCGTTTATAAATTTATTGAATAAATATTTTTTACAGGTCCGGATGAGTTTTGATTGAAGATAAAAAATCTAACGATTAAAATTTTCTTAAGAATATGTTAGAAATAAAAATGTGTTATGATTATATTGCAATAAATTAACTATTAAACTTAAATTTTAAAAATCATGGGCACAAATTTAGATGCTGTAGAAGGGATCTCTTTGGAACAATGGGCAGGCGTAAACGCGAAGCTTGCTTCAGGAACATCAACTGACGAAGCGATCAAAGACATCGGTGCTGACATGCCGAAGTGGGATCGAGTTAACGCTGAATGGCTCGCGAGAATGAAGAACGATACTTCATTCACAATTGCCACGAAGTATGCCGCGGCATTCAATACGAACGCTTCAGGAAATCTTGGCAGCGGTGCGGGAATCAGCGCAGAATCAATTCCCTTTGAAAAATATATTGAGTCAATGGTCGCGCAGGACGTTCTCGGCAAGCAGGGACGTGATGCACAGGATGTATTGAAAGATTTTGGAATGACTGTTGCTGATTATTCAAATGTCAGTTCATACTGGACAGGTAAGATGATGTCTGACTTTTCACTGGCAGCAAAGATGGCACAGCTTGACGCGGAGTACAGAAAGAAGTACGAAAGCATGCAGGGTCCGGGATCGCATGAAGATATTAGTTTTTAATTTGTATGGCGGATAATAAAAACGTATCGGAATTTAAAGCCGAGACCGAAGACGCGTTTCAGAACGCCTGGCATTCGGAAAAAGGCGGAGACAGCAACTGGAAAAATTTTCTTCAAACTTATGGGATCGAGTCTCTTACTGATTCAGAAAAACAAATACTCCTTAATTCGGAAATCAAAATTGCCAAAGGAGCATTCCCCGTCGAGCTTAGAAGAGTGTATGACAAGATAATTGAAAAATTCTCTTCACGTGGCGATGCTGAACTGATGAATTTCATCCGGGATTTTAAGATGGATGAAAAGGTAATGGAATATTACCGTAAGGTAAAACCTTTCTCCGGAATGAATGACATCTTCGGCAATGCATCAGCAACACAGGATAAATATTCAGCCGGTATGCAAAAGGCAAAGCATCACACAATGAAATGCAAGAACTGCGCTTCTCCACGTCTTGAGGAGATGCAGTATGATATCTGCCTTTTCTGCGGAAGTAAACTTTTTGAAATTGCATAAATTAAAATCATGGGATTATTTGGTAAATCGGAATCATCACCTGAATTTCAACAGCTCATTGCAAGATGGGACGGCTTTATTGTAAAGCTAAAGGAAAGATATAAGGAGGTCCTTCAGCAATCCGAAGAACCCCTTAATAATGTAATTGAAAATCTTCAGTATGATACGGTGGTAATTCATAATATTAAAACCGGTCTTCGTAATCAGACCGTTGAGCAGCTTTCAAAGAAAGCTGATGACGGCTTCATTAAAATGGAAGGCGAAATGAGCAAGCTTGGATTCTCATGGGATCAGATCAGCGAGCAGCGCAAGAAGGTCGATGAGTTCAAGCAATGGGTGGACTGGGAATTCGGGATATTCGAGGTCACGACTTACGGCAAGGCAGCAAGGAAGATCCTCGATAATGTTAAGAAGCATATTGATGATAAAAAGCTTCACCGCTGTACACAATGCGGCGCTGAGCTGCCGATCAGGATCTATTCATTCATGGCGATCAATCTTAAATGCGACAGTTGCGGCTCAGTCAATACTTACCAGCCCGATGACAGAATCAGAGCACTGGAATATTACGTTCTCAACCATCTTGCTGAAGAGCAGGCTTATCCCTTCAAGCAAAAAGCAAAGCATGACAAAAATTCACAAAAGGAATACTTTAAAACATATTATGGATTCCTGATGGAGAATGTTCCGGATAAAAAAGAATTTTACCAGCGTGACATGGAGGAAAGGATCAACAATCCTTTTTTCCAAATGGGATTCTAACATAAGTGAAGTAAAAATTTAAACAATGCCCCCTGTCTTTTTTATCATCTCGATAGTATTATATTTTTCCATACTTCTTACGATCTCCTGGTACACTTCGCGCAATGCGACAAGCGAGTCATACTACCTCGGCAATAAACAGTCACCCTGGTTTCTCGTGGCATTCGGAATGATAGGTGATTCACTTTCCGGAGTTACTTTCATTTCCATTCCGGGAACGGTCGCGAAGGATCAGTTCTCATACATGCAGCTTGTGCTGGGATATCTGCTCGGCTATTTCGTGATTGCAAAAGTATTGCTTCCGCTTTATTATAAATTAAATCTTACATCGATATATTCATATCTTGGGGAAAGATTCGGTAGTTCATCAGAAAAGACCGGCTCATTTTTCTTTTTACTTTCCAGGTTAATTGGTGCCGCGTTCAGATTATATATTTCAGCGGCTGTCCTGCAGATATTTATTTTCAATCAGTGGGGCATACCGTTCTGGCTGACAACAACTATCGTGATAGCACTGATCCTGCTTTATACTTACCGCGGAGGGATCCGGACACTCGTATGGACTGATTCGGTTCAATCGGGATTTCTTCTTATTGGTGTAATCCTTTCCATTATTGTGATAGCTGATCATCTTAATCTTAGCTTTACGGGAATATTTACAACAGTAAGGGACTCACCTTATTCAAAAGTATTTTTCTGGGACTGGCAGGAAAAAAGTTTTTTCTTCAAGCAGTTCTTCAGTGGAGTCTTCATTGCAATTGTAATGACAGGTCTTGATCAGAATATGATGCAGAAGAATTTGAGCATGCGCACGCTTTCTGACGCGCAGAAAAATATCTACTGGTTTGTTTCAATTCTTGTTCTTGTAAATTTGTTCTTCGTTTCGCTTGGTGCTCTGCTTTACACTTTCGCGACATCTTCCGGCATCCCTGTCCCTGCCAAGACGGACGAGCTCTTTCCTTTACTCGCTCTTAATCATCTCGGAAGCTTTGCAGCGGTTGTGTTCGTACTTGGAATTACTGCCGCGACATTCTCCAGCGCGGATTCGGTTCTGACAACTCTCACAACTTCCTTCTGCATAGATTTCCTTAAAATGAAAAGTGATAAGGAAACTGTTAAACAAAAAAATACAAGACACGCCGTTCATATTTCATTCGCGGTAATACTTCTTTTTATAATAATTTTGTTTCGGGAGATAAATAATGACGCGGTAATAAATTCGGTTTTCAAGGTCGCGGGATATACGTACGGTCCCCTGCTGGGGCTTTTCGCTTTCGGATTATATCTGAAAGCAAAAGTAAAAGATAGGCTTGTACCAATTATCTGCGTTATCGCTCCTGTCTTATCATATTATCTTGATACCAATTCAGTGACCTTATTCAACGGTTACAAATTCGGTTTTGAGATACTCATCTTAAACGGGCTGTTAACATTCATCGGGCTGTACATCATAAAGTTGAAAGTAACGATGAGCAATGAACAATGAGCAATGAACAATGAGCAATGAGCAATGAGCAATGAGCATCCGTCTCCGCTGTGTCTCCCGCACATGTTTACATTAAATTGTCGAACTCCTCAACGCGCGGGGACACAGCGGTGACGTTGTATTGAAAGAGCTTTTAAAAATAAAAAAAGCGTCAGAGCTTTTTACCCCAACGCTTTAAATTATAATTTAAATTTACAATTTATCATTTAACCAGCGCCATTCGCTTCGTATCAATAACATTTCCATCAACGGACAATCTGTAAAAATACATTCCGCTCGGTAGATTGTTTCCGTCAAAGGTTGCCTGATAATAACCTGCTTGCTTATTTTCATTAATCAACGTCATAACTTCCTTTCCAAGTGAATTATAAACCTTCATTGTTACAAATCCCAAATCCGAAATTCCAAATCCCAATTTCGTAACAGGATTGAACGGGTTCGGATAGTTCTGCACAAGACCTGACTTGACAGGAACACCGATAACAACTTCATTTGTAAGATTGTAATATTCAAAGTTGCCATTGAAGTCGGTCTGTTTTAATCTGTACTTATATTTTCCGGAAGGAAGATTTCTATCGCTGAAAGTATAGCTGACAGGTGCACTTGAATTTCCATTTCCATCAACAAATCCAAGCTTATTCCACACATTTGAAGTTTGACCATTGACGTCTGACCGCTCTACATCAAATCCCGAATTATTCTTTTCGCTCGACGTAGACCAGTACAAAGTAATATTGTTTGTGCTAACTGCTGAGTTAAAGGATGAAAGTTCTACCGGGGAAGGAACGTCAGTGTTAAGTAAAATGGCAATTTCCGGTGTATAAGGATTGATTGACGCAATGTCCATATCACCATCATTATCGTAATCCGCATTAGTTGATGAATTTGGATAATTACTTATTTGAGGACCGGCTGAAAAATTTCCTACTCCATTATTTGTGTATAAAAAAAGTGAATTCATTGCCGATATGTTTACCGCCATATCCAAAGATCCATCTCCTGTGAAATCAGAATTTGCGGAGTTTACAAACCAAAATCCTAAAGTTGCAGCCGAAAACGATTCATTGCCATTATTGGTGAATTTTAATTCAGGAGTAACAATATCAACGTAACCGTCATTGTTATAATCAAAAGATTTTGAATCATAATATGAGAGCACCCAAGGAGATATTCCACTGGTTGTATGGTTGTAAAAATTGTTTTGCGAGAAACTACCTGCCCCGATATTTTTCACAAGAGAATAATTTCTACATAAGGTGTATTGAAATAAAAATTGATCCGTTAATCCATCTATTGCCATCATATCTAATAACCCATCATTGTTATAATCATCGATCAACACTTTGTCACGGTAATCACCAAGGCATCCTTCTGTAAAATTGAATGATGTATCTTGTACTAAAATACCGTCTTCGTTTTTCATAACTGTTAAATCAAGATTGTTAGCGGGATTATATGACGCTAAGTCAAGCATTCCGTCTCCATTCAAATCACCAAAGTTTGATACTCCACCGGTAAATTGGTAAGTTTGAATAAAATTTCCTAAACCATCATTTACATAAAAAAATACTGTGCTTCCGTTTTGAATAAGTATATCAAGATCACCGTCATTATCAAAATCTGCAAGTTCAGGAGTACCTTCTATGTTTAGTGTACTACCTAATGAAAAATTAGCAAATCCATCATTTTTATAAATGATATTATTTCCAACTATATCAATATCTCCATCATTATCGATGTCACCACTTTTTAACAACATTTGAATGCTTACGATACTAATACCCGAAATTCTACTAAATATTCCATTTCCTCCTAAAGCTTGAACTCTGAACTTATATACAAATGGCGTAATTCTCTGCCCACCCATTGTCATTATATTATCTGTTAATGTAAGGCTTATCTCTTCACCGATCTTCATTTCTTCATTTGGATTTATTGTAAGAGTTTTCGTTGCCTGTTCATAACTTACAGCTACATCTAATAACCCTCTCAGATAACCGAATACTTTTATGTTAGAGGTATTCATTGTTGCGGCATTCATAGGCTGTGTAAAGACTACAGATATATCTGAATTCCTATTCACGCTCACTGCGTTCATTGGAGGGTTTACGTTGTCAATGAAAATGTTGATGGGTGTGGAATAAGAGATTTTAAAGACAAATAAAAAAAATCCGGTTATGAATAATTTTGTAAAAGGTTTTATTATTTTATTCATGCTTGAATTATTTTAAATTTTTAATAGGGTTATAAGATTATTTACTTCAAATTAATTTACGGACTTATTTTAGTAACGCTGGCATTATTATGAACTATGTTTACATCAGCTACATCAACAAAATAATTTCCGTCAATATCTGTGTCAACATAGCCGGTAACAAAGCTTGCAGCATCATTAAAGACAGACACTTTGTCACTAACATCAATTATATTATTGTTATCAACATCTCCTGAATAAATATTATACTCTCCGCCTTTTAATACTAAATTTCCTCCATAAGCTCTTGTTGACGCAACAGTAAAATCATAGCTTGTAGATGTGCTATTAACAATGGAAATTCCTGAAGAGCTCCATGTTTCAAGAGAATTCCTGTCTTCTATTACAAGATAATAACTTCCGGGGCTTACGTGGGGAAAATCAAATTTTCCCGTTAGTGATGAAGAATCAATCAGGGCTTTGACTGTTGATTCAAGGTTATACGGAGAAGTGGTACTTCTAAGCTCACCTGTTAGTGTATCTTTTAATACATGTTTGCCTGTTCCGGTATTTATAAATCCTTCGACCCCTGCTGTTACATAAACTATTGTGGGAGGTCTCCATTCGTTTAATTTAGCAACTGAAATTTTTTGGAGATAAATGGAATAGTGCTTATCTTTATAAGCTGCTGTATCTCTTGTACCAGTGCAGGGACTTGTAAGCCAATACCAAGAGTGTAAAACTGTACTTTCAAATGAATAGATATATATCGAATCTTTGACTAGTGTTCCTACTGCATAAATTGTATTTATAGAATCATGAAGGGGGAGAATGGGTTGACGGTTATTTGTTCTATACCAATCTTCTCCGTCATTCGACCACATCAATTCAACATCTGAAGTATACTCAGGATGTGTATGTGGTAATAATTCATGTTCAGCTCCATTATCACCAACTCGATACATTCCAACTAGTCCCCACCAGTCTAAACCACTTCTAAAAACCTGCATGTAATAAACTTGCGTACTGTAATCAGGAGAATTAATGTTAGTATACTCCGAAGGATCAATTTCTACAATTGTATCTCTTGCACTCCAATCATTTGCTTTAGGAAAAAAGTTGTTATTTTTCATCAAAGCAATTTTTCTAACTCCGTTCCCTATGAATCTTCCATTATAAAAAAACAATCATTAGTAATATTTCTAGGGCGGACATATCCCCAGTATTCACGAGAATCTTCATTCCACAAAAACGACTTATCTTCCCCTAACTCCATAACAACACTGTCTTTCAAAAAACTATAACCACCATCAGTGGATACTGCTTTATACATATAGGAAACTGAACCTATCCATTTGTTAAAACCCATATATATGTTAGTTGAATCTACTCCTTTTACAATACTTTCATAAATTTTTGGTACACCTGTTATTAATTGTGTGTCTGACCAAGTTATACCAAAATCAATTGATCTAGCTAAATATCTTCGTCCAGTAGCGCCATTAATGTAAGATATTTTAAATGTATCCTGTCCCATAGGATAATTATAATATTGCATTGGTTAATAAGCGAAAAAAAATACACTACCATTACTTGGATGAGGAATTATTGCAGTCGGATATTTGGTGGGGTAAGTTAACTGCGCAGATGAAAAAAGAGGAATAGATAAAGCAATGATAAGTAAAACATTTTTTAAATTTGCCATAATCGTAATATTTAAATTTTATAAAAATATTTTTGGCAATCCTTAAAGAATACTTATAGAAGAAACAGGTAAGAGTTTGTAGTAAAAATTAATTTCTTCCTAATATTACTCTTCCAAAATTAATGTAAATTAAAAATATTAAATTTAAATGTCAAACGGTTTTCTACATTTGCACAAATATTCTTATTGAACATAATAATAGAAGCGGTGAAAAATTAATTTCACCGCTTCCAGGTAACTTAAACTGAACAGTATTTAATTTCTTTTATACTTTATCTCCATGGTAAAATACATTTCCAAAACCTAATTGTTGTCATCAACAATATGGTGCTGCATTCTCTTCGTCTTGCCATTTGACGTTTCACGTCCCGCGTTTTACGTTACTTCACCAGCGCCATTCGCTTCGTATCAATAACATTTCCATCAACTGACAATCTGTAAAAATACATCCCGCTCGGAAGATTGCTTCCATCAAATGTCGCCTGATAATAACCTGCTTGCTTATTTTCATCAATTAACGTTATAACATCCTTTCCAAGTGAATTATAGACCTTCATTGTAACAAATCCCAATTCCGAAATTCCAAATCCCAATTTCGTAAAGGCAAATGATAACTTCAACCTAACAAATGATAACTATAACCTATAAAATGTTAATTTCTACCGGTAACCACATTAATAAAATGCGGAAAACATATAAAAAACCCGGTAACTTTTAAAGTCCCGGGTTTAATAATTCTTAACTCTTTAACTGTTAACTATTATTTGATAAGCATCATTCTCTTTGTATCAGAGAAGTCTGATGTTTTAATTCTGTAGAAATATACTCCGCTCGGAAGGTTACCTGCATTAAAGCTGTATTCATAGCTTCCCGGGCTTAAGATCTCATTTACAAGCCTGTTGATCTCACGTCCTCTTGAATCATAGATCGCAAGCTCAACAAAGGTTGATTTTGCTACATCAAATTTAATGTTTGTTTCCGGATTGAATGGATTTGGATAATTATTTCCAAGTGAGAATTTGTCCGGAACAGTTGAAGAGATAACATTGATACCAACTGTCGTTCTTATAAGAGTGATAAGGAAGCTGCTTGCAGATGCTGCCGAATCAAAGCCGTTATAAGACCATACTCTCCAGCTGCATCTTACTGAATCACCTGTAGTTCCTAATGTTAATGCAAGTGAATCAAGTAAACTTTTTCTCAATGATGCTACCGAATCGTTGCCGCTATTATCCGCGTTATATATATAATCTGTTGTAGCGCCTATCTTTCTGAATTTGACCTTATATTTTAATGAAGGATCTGTTCCTGCACGGCTCCATACAAACTTCTGACTTTGTGTACTATTGAAAGCCACTTCCAGTCTTGACAAGGTCGGAGGTGAAACAAGGTTGTAAGGCAGATAGCTGAGTAAAATTTTGAACGAAGCGTCAGTTGTATCCCCGACTGAAGGATTTGCTGAACTAATGACTCTTACCTTTGCCTGAGCAGTCGAAGAGATCACAGGTAATATCCAGTCATATATCCTGTCAGTTGCAGCGACATTATTTTGAATTGTCTGCCAGCTTGAACCGTTGTTAGTTGATAATTCTATATTGATGTTTCCGGTAAGTGATGTTCCCCAGTAGATCTGCGTGCTGAGACCGGTTCTGAATGTTTCACCGCCGTTAGGATATCCCATGTATAAAGTTCTGTCTGAAATATACATGCAGCTTACTGATTCTGCAGCATTTCTTAATACTGCCCTTGGCTGCGTACCAAAACCTTTGGTCAAACTTATAGATCCGTTAAGATGGCAATAGCTCATGATCGTTCCAACCCTTGCAATTGCAGGACCGTTGTAACATCCGCCTTCAACAGCATAACAACTGTCGATCGGACCGTCTACCCATCCGCAATTGTGTGTATGATTTGAACCGAAATTATGTCCGATCTCGTGCGAGACAACCATTACATCCCATGAATAAGTTGGCAGAGGCAATATCGGTCCGTCTGTACCGCTTAAACCGTAACCAATCCCACCGCTTAAACTGGAGCATAATGCATTTACCCAGGCAATTCCTCCGAGACCGCCACCTCTTCTTGTAATAAAATGCGCAAGTGCTCTCTGAACTGACTGCTGGTTTGCATTCCATTCAGCTCTGAACTGGTTCAGCAATGCGTTTGAATTTCCACCGGTATATGGATCCGGTGAAGTCCAGACCCTTACATAAGGAATTACAAATCTTACATTTACTTCCTTCATGTATATTGCAGACGATGCCGCCATTAATGCCAGTGCATAATTAGTTGTATTCTGAATTGATGCTCCGTAAATATTGTATGTCGCGAAATCCAGCTCAAGAGCTATCTCGGCAACATAAAGATCTGTTGGTGAATCGTTATTCATGCTTTGCATTATGATATTTCTCATATCACTTAAATATTCTGAAGACATATTATCTTCTGTAGCGCAGTTAAAGGAGTTCTTTGCTTTAAGATCGCTTTCTCTGTAAAGTACAAACTGACCTGTTTCAACGCCCCTGTTATCATTCAATGCGCCTAATACATAATTGTCATTGCCTGTTACCATCAGACCGGTAACATTGTTCTTAGTAAATGTAATGGAAACCATTGTGTTTTCCATTCCCTGAACTTTTCCATTGTAAGAAAAAGCAACATCATCAAGAGTTACTTCTACATTTCCGGCTGCTGTTCTTGAAACTATCTTCGCATTCGGTGTAAGAATATCAAATCTTTTAAGTTCAAGTCTTGCAGTGGAGTTCATATAAGGAATATCAATTGTGATCTCGGGATTTTTGTTCTCACTCAAAGATCTTAACTCTTCCCTGTTGATATCAAGGATTGTTGCATTTGCGACGGCAGATTTCAGTTCAGGTGAATTTGAAAATGTGCTGTTGTCAGATGGGGTGAAAAGATTGTAATTAGTTTTTACCTGTGCGTATGTCTGTGTTGTAATTGATACACAAAAAATAAAAAACGCTAATCCAACTAATAGTCGTTTAGACATAGTTCTTTTTAAGTTAAAAGTTTTTGAAATAAATTTAGTCCTTTTCGAATGGTATAAAATAGGAATAAATAATTTGTAATAAAATGTTTGATTTTGCCTTTAATAATTTTAAACAATTTTAGAGGAACGGATGAATGATTAATCTGATCTTTGTTTCAACTTTGAGATCAGTTCGGTTTCCTTTTCCGGACTTAACCCGGCTTTAAGGACATGATTATTTCTTGATTTATCAAATAGTAGAGTATCTTTTAAAGTTTCTTGAATTGGTCTGAATGTCAAACCATCTTTGATGGCTTTACTTATGTCAATGTTGTTCACACCCTGATCTTCTTTTGGAACCCACATCGGCAGTTCTGACCAGGGAACTGCACCTTCATCAAGCAAAAATTTTTCATCTGCCCATATCAGCTTCGCATCATTCTTCGAATAATTTACACACTCATTAATAAAATTTCCAAATGTAAGCGGCTGACCGGGTCCTGTCGCGTTGTATAATCCTGACTTTCTTTCTTCAGCCATTTTAATTATCCATTCCGCAAGATCCTTGACATCAATGAACTGCACGTGATAATCCTTTGTATCCGGCACAAGAACTTCCCCTCCTTTATCAATGCTGTGTATCCAGTAAGTGAATCTGTCCGACCAGTCATTCATCCCGACAATAAGTCCAGGTCTGATGTTCAGTGCGCGGTCTTTAAATACATCGGACACTGCATTCTCACATAAGACTTTTAATGCTCCGTAATTCTCCATTGTCATTTCATTCACATTACCATCAGTCACGACCGCTGTTTCTGAACTTTCATTTATTCCGTTCTCAGAAAAATCCTTGTAAGCAGAAATGCTGGAAATGAAAGTATAGTGACCTGCTGAATCCTTTAGCATCTCCGCTAACTTTTTCACGCTTCCTGGAATGTGCCCTGAAGTATCAATGACAACATCAAATTTTTTTCCTTCGAGTGAGCTGATGTCACCGTTCCTGTCACCTCTAAGCTTTTCAACATCCGGATACAGGTCGGGATTACGAACTCCCCTGTTAAACAAAGTGACATTCTGATTTCGCGCCTGCGCAAATTCAACAAGCTGTCTTCCGAGAAAGACCGATCCTCCTAAGATTAAGATGTCCATTAAAGTTTTTTTATTTTATGAATATTCTTAATACGGAATCTAAAAGTTGAAAGTTGAAAGTTAAAAGTTAAAAGTTAAAAGTTAAAAGTTGAAAGTTGAAATTAGTAATTAGTAATTGGTAATTAGTAA
>JAWXBH010000137.1:0-22664 GCA_034439935.1 bacterium | reverse complement strand
GGTTTGGCTTATGATTCAAGAAAAGTAAAGCCCGGGTATATATTTTTTGCAATTAAGGGACTTAAAGAAGACGGCAATAAATTTGTCAGCAGTGCGGTTTCAAATGGCGCATCACTGATCATAACAGAAGAGGATTTGTCCGCGGATGCAGAAGTTTTGAAAGTGAATGAGATCAGGAAAAAGATGGCACTGATAAGCGGAAGTTATTATGACAATCCATCAGAAAAGATCAGGCTGATAGGAGTGACAGGAACAAACGGTAAGACGACAACAACTTACCTTATCAGAGCATTTCTGAATGACGCAGGATACAGAACAGGTCTTATTGGGACGATTGATTATGAAACAGGAAGTAAGAAAACAGATTCATCCTTAACTACACCGGATTCAATAGAACTTAACATGATGCTCGGAGAAATGGTAAAATCTAAAATGAATTTTTGTGCAATGGAAGTTTCGTCAATCGCATTGTCAATGGACAGAGTATACGGGTTAAATTTCGATTCGGCAATCTTCACAAACTTAACAAGCGAGCATTTGGATTTTCATCATGACATGGAAAATTATTTTGAAGCAAAGCGGAAACTCTTTAGTAATCTTTCAGCCGAAAGTCTTGCGGTTTCCAACAGTGATGATGAATACGGAAAAAAAATTCTGACAGACACGGCAGCGCAACATTTTTTTTACTCGATCAGCAGTGAAAGTGATCTGCGGGCTACAAAGCAAAAAGTAGAGAGAAAAGGTCTTGAGTTTGATCTGAATTATAATGGTAAAGTTTACCGGATGAAATCAGGATTGACAGGGAGATTCAACGTTTACAATATTCTTGCATCAATATCCGCAGCTCTTCATTATGATATTGATATCGGATCAATACAGAGATCACTGCTTAATTTTTCAGAAGTGAGCGGAAGATTCAACAGGATCAATTTACCGAACGGAGCAATTGCCGTTATTGATTATTCGCATACTTCTGATTCACTGAAAAATGCAATTGAAGCAGCAAGAGAGATCGTCAATGAAGAGAAGATAAATGCGCGTGTGATCACGATTTTTGGATGCGGCGGTAATAAGGATAGAACGAAAAGACCGGTGATGGGAAATTTTGCAACGACACTTTCAGATCACTCAATAATAACTTCGGATAATCCGAGATTTGAAGATCCGGTGGAGATTATTAATGAGATACTTAAAGGCATTACTACCGGGGATAATTTTGAAGTTGTAGAGAACAGGGAAGATGCCATAAAAAGAGGAATTGAATTTTCCCGTGAGGGCGACATTTTGCTTATCTGCGGAAAAGGTCATGAAACATATCAGGAGATAAATGGTGTAAGAAGTCATTTTGATGATAAGGAAATCGTTGAAAAGTATTTACAACTTGCAGGATAATTTATGCTGAAGGTTAAAGATCTGGTATTAGTAAATCACGTTGAGCAGATAAATTTTAATAAGCTAAAGAAGAATAGTTTTTCGGGCGTGACCATCGATTCGAGAGCAGCAAAACAAGGCGAGATTTTTTTTGCAATTAAAGGAGAAAGAACTGACGGACATAAATATATAAAAGAAGTTTTTAAAAAAGAGATCAGCATCGCAGTTGTAAATGAGAGTTGGTTCAGAAGAGAAGGTAAAAACTACAAAGGAAAAGTTTTTCTTACTGTAAAAGATACGACTCCGGCACTGGGTGAATTTGCAAAGATACATAAGAGCAATTTTGATATTCCCGTGTTGTGCATTGGCGGAAGCAATGGGAAGACGACGACTAAGGATCTCACAGCGGCGGTACTTTCGCAGAAGTATAAGGTGCTGAAGACCGAAGGTAATTTTAATAATCATATCGGCTTGCCGCTGACTCTGCTCAGACTGAAAAAGTCACACGAATTTTGTCTGCTGGAAGTAGGATGCAATCACTTTGGAGAGATAAAATATCTTTGCGGAATTGCAGAACCGGATTACGGATTAGTGACGAATATAGGAAGAGAGCATCTGGAGTTTTTCGGAGATATAAAAGGTGTTGCAAAGGCGGAATTTGAATTATTCGATTATCTAAAGAAAAAAAATAAAAGCATTATATTTTTTAATTATGACGACAAGTTCATAAAAAACTATTCAGGAGGAACCGGCAATGAAAAAAAATTTTCTTATTCTTATGAGTTTAACACGGATGTCAAAGGAAGATTTAAAGGTTATAATGAAAATTACGAACCCGAAATTAAAATTGAATATCAAAAAAAAGAATTTACCGTTACAGTCTCAACCTTTGGCAAACATTCGATATATAACGGTTTAGCCGCCGTCGCCGTCGGATTGTATTTTAAAATTAATGAAAAAAAAATTAAGGAAGCTTTAAAAAAATTCAGACAGGCATCAGCCAAAAGAATGGAAATTGTGAAAACAAAAAAAATGACAGTTATTAATGATACCTACAACAGTAATCCGGAATCTGTGATGATGGGAATAGAAACTATGCTGGGTTTCGAAACCAAAGGTGAAAAGTATGCGGTGCTTTCGGATATGCTTGAGCTCGGAAAAAGCAGCAGCGATGAGCATTCGAAGATAGGCAGGTTTGCGAAAAAAAGAGGATTGAAAAATCTCTACACATACGGGAGAGAATCATTCAAAACATTTTATAACGCTAAAGGCGTAAAGAATAATTTTTATTTTGAGAATAAAGAAGACATGATAAGGATGCTTAATATGAATTTAAAAAACGGTGACATTGTGTATGTGAAAGGTTCAAGAGGAATGCAAATGGAAGAAGTGGTAAAAGGAATTTCAAACATTTAAATCATGCTATTTAAATTAGCCGAACTGATAAACGAGAAATTTAATCCGCCGGGATTTGACTTATTCAGGTTCATAACATTTCGTTCAGCGTTGGCGGCAGTAACAGCATTACTAATAAGCTTTGTACTCGGTCCCAAGATAATAAGGATCTTACAAAAGAAGCAGATCGGAGAGGCAAGGAAGGAAGACGGTCCGCAATTTCACTGGTCAAAAGCCGGTACTCCGACCATGGGAGGGTTCATAATTTTATTCTCTGTGCTTATTCCGGTTTTGCTCTGGGGTGATCTCAGTAATATTTATATTCTGATAATTTTGTTTGTGACGGTTGCTCTGGGGATCGTAGGTTTTACTGATGATTATCTGAAGGTGATAAAGAAATATAAAAAAGGACTTGCTGAAAGATACAAACTGATTGGACAGATCGGTGTCGGATTAATAGTTGGCTGTGCAATTTACTTTCTTCCGCAGTTTGAAGGGATCCATTCGATAACTACCATTCCTTTTTTAAAAAGCTATGAGTTTGATTTTTCATATTTGTACATACCGATTGTAGTTTTTATAATCACTGCGACTTCGAATGCTGTGAATTTTACGGACGGTCTTGACGGACTTGCAACAGGCACGGTAGGAGTTGTGGCGCTTACGCTTGGAATAGTTGCTTATGTGTCGGGCAACATTGAAACGGCAAAGTATCTTAACATAATTTATTTAAGAGGCAATGGAGAGCTTGCGATCTATTGCGCGGCATTGAGCGGAGCTGCACTGGGATTTTTATGGTACAATTTTTATCCGGCTCAGGTATTTATGGGTGACACCGGTTCACTTGCATTAGGAGGAGCGATAGGAACTCTTTGTGTGCTTGTTAAAAAAGAATTCATGCTTCCGGTTCTCGGTGGGATATTTTTTGTTGAAGCCTTATCAGTTATCGTTCAGAGATATTATTTCAAATATACACGCAAGAGATACGGAGAGGGCAGAAGAGTTTTCAGAATGGCGCCGATACATCATCACTTTGAAATGAAAGGAATACCGGAACCGAAGATAGTGGTGAGGTTTTATATTATCGCGATATTGCTGGCAATACTTACATTAGCATCGCTAAAGATAAGATAATGAATTTCACAAAATGTTCTTTCACAATACTGGGAGCAGGCAGAAGCGGAATAGCTGCAGCAAAACTTCTCAGGAGAAACGGTTCGAAGGTTTTTTTAAGTGATGGAAATCCCATTGAGAAATTAAAATTTCTGAATGAAGATGAGCTTAGAAAAGAGGGGATCGAGTTTGAGACAGGAACACATTCAGAGAGGATCTTTGAGAATGACGTCTTTGTAAAAAGTCCCGGAATACCGCCAGATAGTGAAGTACTTGTCAAAGCCGGAAAGCTCGGAAAAAAAATCTATTCGGAAATAGAGATCGCATTCAGATTCTGCAAGGTTCCATTGATAGCAATAACCGGGACGAATGGTAAAACAACTACGACCATACTGACGGGGGAAATTTTTAAGAATGCAGGATATGATGCGAAAGTCTGCGGGAATGTAGGAACTGCATTTTCAGAAGTGGTGAGTGATCTGAAAGAAAATTCAATTGTGATAATTGAGTTAAGCAGTTTTCAGTTGCATGACATTGAAAAATTCAAACCGGGAGTGGCAGTACTGATGAATATAACTCCGGATCACATTGACTGGCATGGTAACTTTAACAATTATCTCAAATCAAAGCTTGAAATAATCAAGAATCAGGATGAAGAAGACCTTACGGTAATAAATTATGACGATGATATATTAAGAAAAAATGCGGAAGGGATTAAATCTCAAAGATCATACTTCAGCATTAAAGAGGATCTGAGTGAAGTTACAGAAGCCGGAAGTTTTATTAAAAACGGAAAATTAATTTACTTTGACAAAGTAAAAGACATTACAGAAGAGATAATGGAAACACGGGAAATCAATATAAGAGGAAACCATAATTTATATAATTCACTTGCGGCTGTGATTTCGGCAAGGGCTTTTGAAATTAAAAAAGAAATAATTGCTGAAACACTAAGGAAATTTCCGGGAGTAGAACACAGGATAGAATTTGTAAGGGAGCTTAACGGAATAAAATTTTACAATGATTCAAAAGCAACTAACATAGACTCGCTGATTGTAGCGCTCGAATCATTTGACGGCAACGTGATCCTGATTCTCGGAGGTAGGGAAAAGGGAAATAACTATTCGAGAATAGACGCACTTGTAAATGACAGGGTAAAAAAGATCATTGCAATAGGTGAGACCAGGGAAAAGATATATGATCATTACAAAGGAAAAAAAGAAATTGAAACTGCGGAAACATTTGAGGATGCAATTAGGAAATCATATAAGTCCGGCGTGAAAGGCGATTCAGTTCTGCTTTCACCGGCATGCAAGAGTTTTGATATGTTTGAAAATTTTGAGCACAGAGGTTCAGAATTTAAAAAATTTGTAAACAAGCTTAGCTAAGTTGAAGAGTAATAACAAAATAGACATCTGGATACTTCTTCCGGTACTGTTGCTGATGATATTCAGCATCGGTGTAGTTTACAGCGCGAGCTCAAGCTTTTCTCTGGAAAAATTCCAGGACAGCAATTATCTGTTTAAGCAGCATCTTATAAAGATAATTTTTTCCATTGTAGTAATATTTGTAGTTGCAAGAATTGATTACGTTTATCTTGAAAGCATCGCAAAGCCATTAATATGGATCAGCGTGGCTTTGTTGGTCTTCACACTTGTAAGCGGCAAAGGACCTATCAAGGGAGCAAGCCGCTGGATAAATCTCGGACCTTTGAGCTTTCAGCCGTCAGAATTTGTGAGGTATGCGGTCATAATATATGTTGCATTACTTCTGACAAAGAAAAAGGATTACATTGATCTGTTGTACAGAGGATATCTGCCGGTGATCTTTTATGTTCTGATGATAACTGGACTGATACTGATACAGCCGAACTTTTCGGTGTCTTCAATAATATTCGCAACGTGCATGATAATGATCTTTTTATCAAACGCGAAAATCAAGCACATAGTGATGACTTTGTTTGCGCTATTACCTGTTGCAGTTCTTTTTATTCTATCCAAGGATTACATCCAGGACAGAATATCTTCATTCACTGAATATCAATCAAGCGGTACGACAAGCTACCAGCTTCAGCAGGCACTGATAGGATTTGGGAACGGGGGTCTGTTTGGAATAGGACCCGGGAATTCAAATCAGCGGGAGTTTTTTTTACCGGAAGCACACGGAGATTTTATATTTTCAATTATAGGTGAAGAGTACGGATTCATAGGAACGTTCATAATTCTGAGCCTGTATTTCATAATTCTTATGAGGGGACTTAAGATCGCGAAGCAGACAAAAGATGAATTTGGAAAATATCTTGCGTTTGGAATTACAATGATGATAACGCTTAACGCGATAGTTAATATGGCAGTAGCAAGCGGAGTAATACCGACTACAGGAGTGACGCTGCCCTTTGTAAGTTACGGCGGTACATCAATAATTTTTACTGCTGCAGCAATAGGAGTCCTTTTGAATATTTCATCACACAGAGATGAAATAGATGAAGGTTTAATAATTGAATAATGAGATACTTGTTCGCAGGCGGAGGTACGGGTGGTCACATTTTCCCTGCGATTGCAATTGCAGATGAGCTAAAGAAACTTGACAAGGAAGCTGAAATTTTATTCATTGGCGCAAAGGGCAGGATAGAAGAAAAGATTGTTCCTTCAAATAATTACAGGCTGGAAACAATTGATATCACAGGCATTGACAGAAGCATGTTGAGAAAAAATTTTAAACTGCCCTACAAATTTCTACAGGCGCTGAGAAAATGCAGAAAGATAATAAAGGAATTCAGACCCGATGCAGCAATAGGCACAGGAGGATTTGTAACAGGTCCCGTGATATATATGGCAGTGAGAAAAAAGGTGCCATCGCTGATACAGGAAGGAAATTCATTCGCAGGGAAGACGATAAAATTTCTTTCTTCAAGAGCAGATAAAGTTGTAATAAATTTTGATGAGACAAGGAATTATCTGAAGAGAAAAGATAACATTGTAAAAATTTCTCATCCAATAAGAAGTTCGTTAAAGAAATATGACAGGGAAGAAGCGCTTAAAAAATTCGGATTATCCGGTGAAAGAAGAACGATATTTATTTTTGGCGGAAGTCAGGGAGCCAGAGGAATCAATACCGGCATTGAGAGGATCTTAAAATCACTTTACGAAAATAATCTCAATGTGATCTGGCAGACAGGCAAGAGTGATTTTGAGAAGATAAGTATAGAGTTTGCTTATCTGAACGACAGGGTTAAAGTTTTTGAGTTCATTGACAATATAGACCAGGCATATTCGGCGAGTGACGTGGTAATATGCAGAGCCGGAATCACAAGCATAATGGAAATCGCTTATCTGCAGATGCCGTCGATACTGATCCCTCTGCCAACATCGGCTGAGAATCATCAGGAGATGAACGCAAGGAGTCTTGAAAACAAAGAAGCTGCAGTAGTTGTGCTTCAAAAAGATATTGAGGTCAGACTGTCAGATGAGATATTAAAGCTAATAAATGATGATCAAAGAATGAATCAACTGAAAAATAACGTAACAGGATTTTCGGACAATCAGGCAGCTGAGAAGATAGCTAAGGAAGTATTTAAACTCGCAAAAAGATAATGAAGGAAAGAGTTTATAAATACAAGCTGGATTTCTATTACAAGTCACTGATAATCTATCTGATAACACTGATAGCATATATTCTGATCAAAGGGAAATTTTTTCAGGAAAGATTTGAAGTAGTTGTGAAGGATCCGATAATTTATATAATTGCAATATTCATCCTGTTCTTTCTGATAGTGCTGATAGCCAATACAATAAGGGCACGAGAAATTATCATAAGCGATTCACAGATTATTTTTAAGAACAGGTTCGGTCAGCGTGAAGTCAGCATTAAGGAAATTTTACATGTCAGATTATCCAGAGAGAAACAAAGGAACAATGCTGAACGAAGCGATATCCGGCTTGTGAAACTGAAATTGAGAAACAGGAGAAGGCTGCTGAGAATACGTCTGAACGATTTTCAGAATGAGCGAGGGCTGGTAAATGAATTTAAAAATATTTCAAAAAAAAACTTATACACATAATTTAGAAACATGGCTGAGAATAATATTTTTGAAGGTATAAAGAAAATTTATCTGATTGGTATCGGAGGAATAGGAATGAGCGGAATTGCTGAATATCTGGCGAAGAAAGGTTTTGAGGTGAGCGGCAGTGATCTGAACATGACTCACATAACAAGGAGATTATTAAAATTCGATGTGAAGATCTTCGAAGGACATGAAGGCAGTAATTTACCTGATGATACGGAGCTTGTTATTTATTCAGCAGCAGTGAATGATGACAATGAAGAGCTTAAAAAAGCAATTTCATTGAAAATGAAAATGGTAAAAAGGGCTGAAGCTCTGGGGAGCATCGTCAATGATAAGTTCGTGATCGCTGTAAGCGGGACACATGGTAAAACAACTACTACGGCAATGATAGCGAAATCATTGATAGAAAGTAAAATAGATCCGACGGTTTTTGTCGGCGGGAACATAGATTATCTGGACGGAGGCTCTTCAAGGATCGGAAAAAGCAATGTTGCGGTAGTCGAAGCTGATGAATACGACAGAAGCTTTCTGCAATTAAGATCAAATATCATAATCGTGACGAACATTGATGCCGACCATCTTGACGTATTCAAAGACATTGATGACATAAAAGATAATTTCATGAAATTTATTGAGAGAGGGAAGCCGAACTGTAAGGTAATAGGATGCGGAGATAATGAAAATGTTGTAGAAGTTATTAAAGATCTAAAAAATAAAACAACATACGGGTTTAAAAAAAGTAACGAACACATTGTAAAAGATGTGAATTATCAAAAGAAGAGTTCGAGCTACGTATTAGACCGTGATTATATTGATCTTAAAGTTCTGGGTGATCACAACATTTTGAATTCAGCGGCGGCATATTTGGCGTGCAAGGAATACGGAATAACTGATGAAGGATTTACGGAGAGCATGAAAACATTTACGGGAGTGAAGAGGCGTTTGGAGCTGAAATACTCTGAGGGCATAAAAATTTACGATGATTATGCTCATCATCCTGAAGAGGTCAAGGCGACATTGAGCGCGATGAAAAGAATTACTCAGGGAAGGATAGTCACGGTGTTCCAGCCTCATCTTTATACGAGGACAAGAGATTTTTATAAACAATTCGGAGAAGCATTTTCAGGAACGGATGTTCTTCTGCTTGCGAAAATTTATCCCGCGCGTGAAAAAGAAATTGAAGGTGTCAGCAGTGAAATGATTTTAGAAGAGTATAAGAAATCCGGAAGAACAGGTTTATACATTGAGGATAAGGAAAAGATACTTGATGAGCTTGAGAGCATAATAAAAGATGATGATGTAATTGTATTTCAGGGAGCGGGTGACATAACTGATCTGTGCACAAAGTTTGTAAAAAGAATGAAAGCGAAGTCAGGAAAAGGGGTTCCGTTATGAGTTCAAAAAAGATCATCCTTTCAGTGATAGTGATTTTTTTAATTGCATTTTCGGTGCTTTCGTTAAAATGGCGAACGGGCAATCCTGTAGATAAGATAACTGTGTCCGGCAACTATACTATATCAAGAGCGGAAATATTAAACATTGCGCGGCTGAATGACAGTCTGATCAGTGAAGATGAAATAAATATAGAAGTGATACAGGACAGAATCGGAAAGCATCCTGAAATAAAAAAAGTTTTTGTAAGTAAGGAGCTGCCGTCGGAATTGAAGATCGATATAATAGAAAGAAGACCGGTGGCAATCCTTAACTGCGGCAATGAAATAAATCTGATCGATGAAGAACTCGAAACTTTTCCTTTTAAGAATCCTTCAAAGATGTATGATCTGCCGGTCATAAGCGGAGTAAGACCGGACAACAGCAAGAACCCATTAAAGAAATTTAACAAGGAAGATCTGAGACTTGGATTATTTGTGATCTTAAATTCTTATAAGCAAAGCAAAGCGGCATACAATAATATTTCCGAAGTAAATCTATCCGACAGCAGTAAGATCATAGTTTATATGTCGGAAGATTCAAGCCCGTTTTACTTTCCCCGGTTGTATAAAGAAAGTATTTCGAATACAGAATATCAAAATCTGATATTGAATAAATTAATTGTGTTTGAAAATTATTTAAAGCAGTGTCTCGGAAATCATTTGAAGCAGCAGGTAAATTATGTAGATCTCAGATATTCCAATGAAGTAATTGTAAATTCAAATAACTAAAGATGGCAGTCAAAAGAAAAAGAAAAGCAGCGACAGAAGATGATATTATAGTCGGACTTGATGTAGGCACGACGAAGATCTGCGTGATAGTCGCCAGGGTGAAAGATGATAAGAACATAGACATACTTGGGATTGGAAAGGCGCCTTCGTTTGGATTGCACAGAGGGATCGTTGTAAATCCGAACAAGACAACCGAATCAATAAAGGCAGCTCTGGAAGAAGCTGAATTAAATTCAGGAGTGAGCATCAATTCAGTTTCAGTAGGGATAGCAGGACATTACATAAGATGCATACAGTCAAGCAGTACTATCGGTATAAATAATTCGGACAGAATAATTCAGGAAGAAGATATCATAAGGCTCCTTGATCAGGCAAGAATAATGAAGCTTCCCAGTGATACGACTATAATCGATGTCATACCTCAGGAATATATAATTGACGGGAAGGACGGAATTTTTGAAACACCTATAGGAATGTTCGGGATAAGACTTGAAGCAAAAGTAAATATTATCACAGGACTTGTATCCTCGATAGATGATCTTTCAAAGTGTGTGACAAGCTGCGGAGTAGATATAGATGACATAGTTCTTGAACCTATTGCGTCGTCATATTCGGTTTTGGATGAAACGGAAAAGAAAGTGGGAGTTGCGATGATAGACATTGGCGGCGGCACATCTGATATTGCTGTGTTTAAAAAGGGAGTACTAAAGTATACAGCGGGTATTGGCATTGCGGGTAATCTTGTGACCAATGATATCATTGAAGCTTTGGGAATTTCAGAGGCGGAAGCGGAAAGAATAAAAAAGGAATACGGATATGCCATGGTATCGGAAATACTTAATGATGAAGAGATAATAGTGGAGACTATCAGAGAGATACCAAAGAAGACAAGTAAAAGCATTCTTGCGAGAATAATTCAGGCAAGAATGCAGGATATTTTTGAGCTGTCAGCTATTGAAATTCAGAATTCACAAATAGCAAAGGAGCTTCATGCCGGAGTTGTGATCACAGGTGGCGGTTCGCTGACAAAGGGAACAAAGGAGTTGGCAGAAGATATACTTGGCATGGAAGTTAATCTTGGCATACCGACAGGTCTGACAGGCGGCTTAATAAGAGAAGTTGAGAGCCCGATCTTTGCTACCGGTGTAGGGCTTGTGCTGCACAGATTGAAGACAATGAATGATGTTAATAAAATATCTGAGATCACTAAGAGCAGAAGAAAGAAAGCATTGACTGTATCAGGTATTTTTAAAAAGGTTAAAGAATGGTTTGATGAGCTTTAATAAATTTTGCAAAATAGAATTTTAAAAAAATAAAATAATTAACCGCGAAAGGAAAACAAAATGGCAATCAGATTAGTAAATAACAATCGCAATGGAGCCAGAATAAAGGTTGTCGGAGTAGGCGGCGGCGGCTGTAATGTTTTGAATTCAATGGTGAACAAAGGAATTGAAGGTGTTGAGTTTGTCGCGATCAACACTGATGCTCAGGCATTGGAAATAAATAAAGCCGATACAAAAATTCAGATCGGCAGAAGTCTGACCAAAGGGCTCGGAGCCGGGATGGTTGAAGACATTGGTTTTAAAGCAGTGGAAGAAAGCAGAACTGAAATTGAAGCAGAGCTTGAAGGCTGCGATATGGTTTTTGTAACTGCGGGAATGGGAGGCGGAACGGGGACAGGCGGCGCCCCTGCTGTAGCAAGAATAGCAAGAAGCGCAGGAGCTCTCGTCGTTGCAATTGTAACAAAGCCGTTTCAATTTGAAGGCAAGCCAAGAATGGATCTTGCGAATAAGGGTCTTGAAAAACTTAAGAATGAAGTTGACAGCATGATCATTATTCCAAACCAAAACATAATCCGTCTTATCACAAAAGATGCTACATCGACACAAGCATTTGAACTTGCGGACAGGGTTCTTTACAATGCAACGAAAGGCATTTCAAGGATCATAACCGAAACAGGTGATATCAATGTGGACTTTGCAGACGTCAGGACGATAATGAAGGATATGGGTGATGCAATGATCGGAACCGGTATTGCAGCTGGAGACAACAGAGCAGAGAGAGCTGCAAACGATGCGCTGGTAAACCCGGTGCTGGATGAAATAAAAATTGAAGGCTCGAAATGCGTGCTTTCGAATATCTGTCATAACGGTAACATTACAATGAATGAAATAGAGCTGATAAATGAAATAGTACAGAATGCAGCAGGTGAAGACGCAAAATATATTTTCGGTCTTGTAAAGGATCCGAAGATGGGTGAAGAAATAATGGTTACAGTTATAGCAACCGGATTCAGCAAGCAGGCAAAAATGTCCGAAGAATTCGGAGCTGATGAGAAGATCAACAGGCTTACCGAAGCATTATCAAATACAGGAAGAATATCAACTCTTCCGACGCATGAGAGCTTAAAAACTCTTGATGGGCCGGCATACATTAGACGAGAAGTGGCGCTGAATGAAGATCTGAGTGAAAAGCCGAAGAAGATACGAATTGAAGTTGATGAGGAGTTTGGTTTTCAAGATCTGACACTAGATGAATTTTCCAAGCCCGCATTTTTAAGAAAACAAATGGATTAAAAGCAGTTTAATGTATTAACTGGCATAGTAGTTGGGATTGCTGAGATTAGCTGCTTTTTTTCCTGTTATTTTTTTTTAATAGAATAATTTATTGAGTTAAAAATTTCAGACATTAATTTTAAAAGTGTAAAGACTTATAAGATTTTTGAAATCTTCATAAATAATTTTGTATATTATCTATCAATTCAAAAGATTAATTAGTTGAAAATAGACGTATTGGATAAAGGGTTTATTGAAGTAATTGATAAGCTCGGTTCGGATCTAACGGTTGTAAATTCCGCGCGGGTATCATTTGGTAAAAGGAAAGAAAAATTTGATGACAGCGACAGGAAGCTTGTTAAGTTCTTAGCAAAAAATAAGCACTGGTCTCCATTCAGACATATGATGGTCCAGTTCCATGTTAAAGCTCCCGAGTTTGTGATGCGGCAATGGTACAAACATGTTGTTGGTATTGAAACATCATCTTCATCATCGACCAAGGATCATGCTTGGAATGAGATCAGCGGAAGATATGTCCCGGTGAGCGAGTTTTACTTTCCATCCAACTGGCGGCGTCAGTCTGAAAACAATAAGCAGGCGTCAGAAGGGAGCATTGATGACCAGTCTCAGGCAGATGAAATTTTTAAAAATGCTATGGTCTCTATACTTGATTCATATCAAAAGTTGCTTGATATCGGAGTAGCCAAAGAAGAAGCAAGAATGATACTACCTTTAAATCAATATACGGAAGTTTACTGGACGGCATCATTTCAGGCGATCATGAATTTTATTGAACTTCGTGATGAGGCGACTGCTCAGTGGGAGATCAGAGAATATGCAAAAGCAATGAAAGAGTTAATGATCGATGTTTATCCGGAAACCACAAAAATCTGGTTTGAAGTAAATAATAATAATAAAGAGTAATTTATTTTCCTGTGAAAATACTTTTCATGACCTGACCCGCAACGTTCGGATTTTCCTTAAAACGACGGATCGAATACTCATACCATCTCTCACCGAATGGAACATAAACCCGCATCCTGTGTCCTTTAGCAACAGCTTCTTCACGAATGTCTTCACGTACTCCAAGCAGCATCTGAAATTCATACTGATCTTTTCTTAAACCAAGCTCTTTCACAATCTTCACAGATTCTTTTATAAGGTAATCATCGTGAGTTGCAATACCGCAATAAGACTTTCGTTCCAATGCTATGCGCAAAATTTTTAAATAATTCTGTCGGATCTCATCAGCATCTTTAAATGCTACCGACTCGGGTTCAATATAAATCCCTTTGCAGATCCTGAAGTTAGCACCGATGTCCGTCAATCTCAAAATATCCTTTTCACTTCTTCTGAGATATGCCTGTATGACAATGCCAACGTTGTCGTGAACCTTTTTTACATCTTCAAATATCCGTATTGTTGATTCTGTTACCGATGAGTCTTCCATATCTATCCTTACAAAACTGTTTATGCTTTTAGCTTTGTCAATAATTTCTTTCACCATATCCAGGCAGAAATTGTAATCGATCTGAAGACCAAGCATCGTAAGCTTTATGGAAAGATTACAGTCAAGCTTGTTTTTATGAATTGCTTCAAGAACTGCAATGTTCTCGTCCTTTGATTTAACCGCTTCATTCTTATCCGAAATAAATTCTCCCAGAACATCGACTGTCGCAAGTAGTTTTTTATTATTCAGATTTTGTACACAGGTTACGGCGTCTGACAGCTTGTCGCCGGCGATATACTTGTCAGCAAAAATCTTAACTACCCCTTTTGGCAGGATCTGAATAGCAGGAACAAGTAGTTTATTAACTATATTCATTTTGCTTTTAAATTAATTGTCGGTTTTAAAAGATTTCATAGTTCGCTGATGCTTCTTCTTCCGGCGAAGCCGTCTTCAATCCTGTGCCAGAATTCTATTTCATTTTCATTATACAAATAGCACAAATATACTTCCTCTCCGTTGTTCCTTAAATGGGGAAAGTCAATCAGTCCCTTGTCGAGATCCTTTATTATAATACCTGTTTCGTTTATCAGCGCGACCAGTCGGATCAGCTCGGTCATTTCAGGAGGATACTTACCACTTCCATTCAAGCCGATACCTCCAAAAAGCTGATGTTTATAAATATCATAATTCTGAGAATCGAGACTGCTCTTTAATTCAATGATCTTAGCTAACTGATTTTTAATTTCGGGAAGTGAATTTTGTGCTTCTTTGAGAGAGAAATGTTTTTTATGGAGCATTCGGCAGATTAATTTTTTTAAAAATAAAAAAAAATAAATTTTTTAGATATTCCATTGCAAATAAAAAAGCATCTACGGTCAACCCGCAGATGCTTTCAACGAAAGGTGAAACAAATGAAACAGTATTTCTTAACTAACCCAAAATTTACGGTGACCTTAAAATTCTTATAGCTTTTTAAAAATTTTATTATTAAGTTAAATCTGTTTTAAGAAACATCCTTGAATCCCCTCCTTTCCCTGAGAGGGGATTTCACAAGCCAAGACCCAACCCTCATTAAATCTTACTTGTTTATCAAGGACGTTATTATTTTATCAAAATCATTTTTCTATTCTCTTTAAAACTGCCCGCATTCAACGAATACACATAAATTCCGCTTGGAAGATTACCCGCATTAAAAGTGTACTGATTTACTCCCGGATTAAGCTCCTGGTTTTCTACTAAAGTTGCTACAACCTTTCCGCTCATATCATAAACTTTTAGTGTAACTTTTGAAACTTGAGCAAGCTCAAATTTGATAAGAGTGCTGGGATTAAATGGGTTTGGAAAATTTTGCTTCAGTAAAAAATTATTTTGCAATGCACCTGTTTCATTTTCTTTCAATTTAATATTTACATTTCGATTTACTTCGAGAATTATGGCAAATTCATTATTAAAATTTATCATCGCCTTACCAATATCCATTGTTAAACTTTCAAATGCATCAGGCAATACATCCACATCGTTCGGGTAAGCCATTATTTTGATACCATCAGCAGTTAGATGCGGAATACTCTTAATCCTAAAAACACCGGTTGGACTGATTATAGACTCTTCAATTATGGTTTCAGTCCTGTCGGATTTACCGGATACAATTATTTTTATCCTTCCGGAGGTGACCGCTGCATGATTATCTGTGTAGATTACTTTTCCATAAATGAATTTTGTAAGATCATCACTTGAATAAGCATTTGTATTTATGAATGTACTGCTCAATGCAAGTATGAAAATTACTAGCGATAAAAATGTTGCATTAATTTTGGTCATTTTAGATGCCTCCGTTGGGAAATTTATTTTTGAAAAATTTATGTTAATATGGCAGCTTTCTGCCTTTTGTCTACTTTAGTTGGTTTGGGAATTTTGACTTCTGCTTTTTTCATTTGGTCAATTGTAGCAGAGCCGCTCCAGTAAAAATCAAACAGGTCAATCATCCTGTTAGCAAAGTATTCATTTTTTACAATTATGTCAGCATTATTATGTCTTGGCAGAGTCTTATCTTGAATGTTCATAAAAACAATCTTTCTGTCAAATATAGTCATGTTCGGTAATTCTGATTTAGAAATTTTAATATCTTCACCCGCTGTCTGGAATTTACTGCATATCCTTAATAGATCCTCAAGCGTCGCATCCTGTCGTGAATTATCTTTTACAATCTTAAAATCAAGGCTTGCCTCGTAAATCGATTTGATTACACCACCTTTATTAAAGAACTCTGTGGCTCCGGAATCAAGTTCTTCGGAAACATATCCCTCTAACCGAATCATAAAAAGTATCTCGCTTTGAGCATTATTAAACAGCTCTATGAACTTTGCCTGCCTGTGTTTATTAAAACCCCTGATCAGTTCAATGTTTACATTTTTATTTTCAGGTGACTCTTCTGTCTTATGTAATGACTGAAATTCATTAAATGTTTCCTTCAGATTATCGATCTTTGACTCATTCTGCTGCTTTATCTCACGCTCTATCTTATCAGCGATCACTCTCGGATCGATCATTTCAAACTTCAGGATCGTGTTCGTTTCAATCTCATTACAAAATCCCCGGCTTACGAAAGACTTCAGTATTTCATAAACTGCCGTTCTCCTTATATTTGCTTTTTCTGCAATCTCAGATGCACTCAGAACTGAACCTTTTAAAAGAACTAAAAAGATCTTTGATTCATATTCTTTAAACCCAATTTGTTGAAGTTTATTTATCAGATCTTTTGATTGCAAAATTGTTGTCTTTTTGAATTAATGCAATATTGCAATAAATATTATTTTATGTCAAGAACTTTTTTTGTGCCTCCTCATTTTTTTTGTGAAACAAGCATATTTATTTTATTACAATGTTGACCATCTTGTTCTTAACACAAATTATTTTTACGATCTGCTTTCCTAAGAGAAATTTTTTGACGTTCTCATTATCAAGAGCTTCATCTTCCAGCACTTTAATGTCAGTGTCAAAATCAAAATCCTGCTTGGATCTTATCTTGCCGTTAACCTGAAACACTACTGTAGCTTTATCTTCTTTAATTAACGATCTGTCAAATGAAGGCCATTGCTGAAACTGAATGCTGCCTTCGTTCCCCAATCTTTCCCAGATCTCTTCACAGATATGCGGAGCTAAAGGCGACAAGAGCAGAATTAATTTTTCAATAATCTCTTTACTGATTTTTTCGTGCTTGTATAGTTCATTTACAAGTATCATTAAATACGAAATCGCAGTGTTGAATTTCATGTCACCATCTTCAATATCTTCGGTGACTTTTTTTATGGTCTTATGCAAAAGCTTATTCAGGCTTTCTGCCGGAGAGTCACTGACAATTATACTTTTTATCTTTCCGGTATTTTCATCAATGATCAGCCGCCAGACCCTGTTCAGAAATCTGTTAAGTCCCTCAATGCCTTTGGTGCTCCAGGGCTTAGTTGCCTCAAGCGGTCCCATGAACATTTCAAACAGCCGCATTGAATCAGCTCCGAATTCAGCTATGACATCATCAGGATTGATCACATTCCCTCTTGACTTGCTCATCTTTACGCCGTCTTCGCCAAGTATCATTCCCTGATTAAACAATTTTCCGAAGGGCTCTTTGTAAGATACATAACCAAGGTCATATAAAACTTTGTACCAGAACCTCGCATAAATCAAATGCAATACTGTATGTTCAGCTCCTCCGATATAGAGATCGACCGGCATCCAGAACTTTTCTTTTTCCTTACTGCAGAATTCTGTGTCATTATGAGGGTCTAAGTATCTCAGATAATACCAGCATGAGCCAGCCCATTGAGGCATTGTATTTGTCTCGCGCTTTGCTTTCATCCCGGTTTCTTTATCAATTGTATTTACCCAAGAGTCAATGAGAGCGAGAGGGGATTCTCCGGTACCGCTGGATTTATAAGATTCAACATCAGGCAGTCTTAAAGGAAGTTCGCTTTCATCTATGGCTTTAAATGTTCCGTCTTCAAGATGAATGATCGGGAAAGGTTCGCCCCAGAATCTTTGACGTGAAAAAAGCCAGTCTCTAAGCTTAAATGAAATGGTCTTCTTACCGATCCCTTTTTCCTCGATCCAATGATTCATTTTCTTTATTGCATCAGATGAATTTAAGCTGTTAAGAAAATCAGAATTTATTGAAATCCCTTCACCTGAGAAACATTCTTTTCCATTAACCGATCTTTCAAAAAAATCTTTTTTCTCATCTTCGTTATCCTTGTAATTGACCGGAAGAACAACGGGTATTATCTCAATATTGAATTTTCTCGCGAACTCATTATCGCGTTCGTCATGTCCCGGAACACCCATAATTGAGCCCGTTCCATAGCTTGCCAATACATAATCCGAAATTAATACCGGTATCTTTTTACCATTGACAGGATTAATTGCAAATGCTCCTGTGAATTCGCCTGTCTTATCCTTAGACAGCTCTGTCCTCTCAAGGTCTGATTTGCGTTCAGCTTTTTCAAGATAAGAAATTACTTTGCCGGAATTTTCATCCGTTGTTATTTCCTTTGAAAGCGGATGTTCAGGTGCAAGAATTACATAGGTTGCTCCGAAGAGAGTATCGGGTCTTGTAGTAAACACAGCAACACTTTTCTCATCTTTCAGCTTAGGACTTTCGATCTTAAAACTAATGGTCGCGCCTTCACTTCTGCCGATCCAGTTCTTTTGAAGTTCTTTTACATTTGATGGCCAGTTGAGCTGTTCGAGATCTTTCAGCAATCTGTCCGCATATTTTGTGATGCGCAGATTCCACTGACACATATTCCTTCGTATGACCGTAAATCCTTTCTCGATCTGTTCGGGAACTTCCTCATTGGAAAGTACTGTACCCAATTCAGGACACCAGTTAACAGGGACTTCCGCGAGAAAGGCGAGTCGCTTTGAATTGATGAACTCATACTTTTCCTTTTCTGAAAGTCCTTCAGGTATTTTTAATTGTGTGATCGGCTTAGCTTTATCTTCGGCATCGTCATAATATGAATTAAAGATCTTAAGAAATATCCATTGTGTCCACTTCAGATAATCATCGTCAGTGGTATTTATTTCCCTTTCCCAGTCTAAGGAAAATCCCAGCGCTTTTAATTGTGTCTTAAATCTTACAATGCATTCAGTGGTTCTTATCTTTGGATGAATCCCGGTTTTAATTGCATACTGTTCGGTAGGCAATCCGAATGCATCCCAGCCCATCGGGTGCATGACATCAAATCCGTTCATTCTTTTGAACCGCGCGATAATGTCGGTTGCCGTGTAGCCTTCAGGATGTCCCACGTGAAGCCCGTCCCCGCTGGGATAGGGGAACATGTCCAGTACGTAATACTTGGGCTTTGATGTATCAGAAGAATCTATGTCCGGAGTTCTGAATGTTTTATTTTCATCCCAGTATTGCTGCCACTTATTTTCTATTTCAGTAAAATTGTATCTCAAGATTTAAATTTAGTTAATAAAAAATTTTTCAATACGGATCAGCCGTACTGTTAAATTATAAAACTCGTTTTTATGATTAATTAAAAATCCGGATTTGTTAGACCTGTCAGGGAATCACCAAAAAAACTACAATGCAATTTCAGTTATAAAATCTGTTCATAAGTAAGCGTTGTAAATTTATGCCAATAAGATAAGCTAATTTAAATTTATTTTCACGGAAATATTGAATGTGAATTCCGGTTCATGGTCAGTGCCGTCCAAAATAATTTTTGTCAACACCCAAAGGTTTGAAATTAATCAGCAAACAGGATAATCATTTTTGTTTTTAAAAAGAACCCGCCTGTGAGAAATTGCCGATAAGAAATTCAGATCAATGGCGATCAGCAGGAATTCCCGAGTCAAGAACCGCTGCAAGGTCATCACCCCGTTTCGTGTTGGAATTCCTGCCGCCATTGATCTGAATTTCCGGCAATTTATCACCAGCGGGAAACTTTTCTTTGCCAAGCTTTCTTTTGGTTTTTCAAAAGAAAGCGGCGTTAATCGAAACTAAAAATTTTTATTGTTTGAATCACATTGTTTTGGACGGATGTGGTTCATTGTGGTTCACCGCCAGTGCCTGTCGAAACATTTTTGAAAAATTTAAATATTTTTAAATTCAATCTGTTTTGGTAATTTTTTTGCACCAATATCGAATCTTTAAAATCAAGCTTTAGATAACCTTGAACATATACTTATGCTGTCCAAATAAATTTATGTAAATTCTGTTTTTAAAATTAGTAATAATATTTTTAATTCGTGATCATTCGTGAAATTCGTGGCAAGTTTTTTCCTTATTTTGGACGGATTTGGTTCACCGCTGATTTTATTATAGTATTGATCATCAGACTTCACACTTTGATAATAAAATGAAATAAATTGAAAAGAGTATTTAAGAGAAGTATATTAAGTATACAAAAATTATGGAATTAGAGAAGAACTTGTTAACCGTTAAAAAAAATATAAAGGAGATCTGTGAAAAGCTTGACAGAGATCCTGATGAGATCACAATTATTGCAGTCAGTAAAACCTTTCCTTTTTCCCAGGTAATTGATCTTAATAAGCTGGGGCAAATAGATTTTGGTGAGAACCGGGTTCGCGAACTGAGAGATAAATACTATAATATTTCATTTCAGTATGAAGGAAAAATGAACTGGCACATGGTAGGTCATCTTCAGAGCAATAAGGTAAAAGATGTCATTGCATTCACTTATCTTCTGCATTCAGTTGATTCATTTCGTCTGGCTGAAGAAATTGACGTTAATGCAAAGAAAATAAACAGGAAGGTAAATGTCCTGATACAGATTAATACAAGCAATGAGGAGCAGAAGTATGGAGTTTCAATGAGCGATGCTCAAAGTCTTTGCAAACAAATTGCCCTGCTTGAAAATATCCGTGTCAAAGGTCTTATGACAATAGCAAAGCAGACTGATGACCGCGAAGAGATCAGAACAAGCTTCAGATCTCTCAAAACAATGTATGATCAGCTCAAGCCGGAAATTCCTGACTTTGAATATCTTTCTATGGGAATGAGCAGTGATTATGATATCGCTATCGAAGAAGGTTCAAACATGGTAAGGATCGGCAGTGCGATATTCGGATCAAGAGTCAGATAGACCAAACCAAACAGAAAGTAAAAATACCTATGAACATAATTTCTTCCAAAGACATTAAGAAAACAGATTTCAAAAAAACCTTCCGTGGCTATGATCCGAATGAGGTCGATGCATTTCTCGAAACGCTAAGCCTTCGTTATGAACGCCTGCTTGAGGAAAATTCAACTGCATCCGAAAAGATAAAAGTGCTGACGTCTGACGTTGAGGTTTACAGGGAGAATGAATCAACACTCCAGAAAGCAATAGTTAAAGCTCAGGATCTCGCCGAAGAAATTCTCGCTAATGCCAAAAAGCGTGCTGAAAATGTTGTCAGAGAAGCAGAGCTGAACGCGCAGAAAATAATGCAGGAAAATGACAAGGACATTATGACGCGAAAGAATGAACTCGAAGAGCTTAAAGTGCGCAACGACAAGCTCGTCGAAGATGTTAAATTGTTTTTCATGGAAAAACTAAATGAGATGGATGAATTTATCAAAGCAAGGAATATTTATAAAATGGAACTGACCAAGGTGGAAGATACTGAGAATTACGATGAGCCGGAACATACCGAAGAGCACGTAATGAAAAAAATATCTATCAATACAGCTAATTCAAATTTTTCCGAGTAGCCACCTAAATACTTAATGACAGGCATGCATAATGATGCGATAGATTTTTTAAAAAAAATTCACCCTGAAGAATACTCGATAGGGATCATCTTAGGAACAGGTCTTGGCGGTCTTGTCAAACACATCGATGCAACATCTACGATTGATTATTCTGAAATTCCAAACTTCCCCGTCTCAACCGTCGAATCACATTCAGGCAAATTAATTTTTGGTAAGCTCTCCGGAAAGAACATCGTCGCAATGCAGGGCAGGTTTCATTATTATGAAGGCTATTCAATGGATGAAGTGACTTTTCCAATTCATATAATGAAGTCTCTCGGTGTAAAAAACATTATTGTTTCAAATGCCTGCGGCGCCCTGAATCCGAAATTCAAAAAGACCGATCTTATGATAATGACCTCGCATATCAATCTTTTATTTGATACGCCGTTGAAGAATAAGTCACTGCAGTTTTCCTCCGGTAGTAATTTTTATTCAAAAAAACTAGTCTCGCTTGCAGAAGAGACTGCGATGGAAAATGCCATACCGGTTCAGATGGGAACGTATGCTCCGGTGCAGGGACCTAACCTTGAAACGGCTGCCGAATACAGAATGATCCGAAAATTCGGCGGAGATACCGTAGGGATGTCTACCATACCGGAAGCAATGATCGCGAATAATCTGGGAATGGAAGTTCTGGGTTTGTCCATAATTACAGATGTGGGCTTTCCCGACACTCTCGAGGTTGCAATGCTGCAGCATATACTTGACGCTGCAGGAATTGCAGAACCAAAACTTACATTGCTTATCAGAAAGCTTGTAGAGAAATTAGATTAAGTTAAAAGTTAAAAGT
>JAWXBH010000136.1:0-3701 GCA_034439935.1 bacterium | reverse complement strand
TTCAATGCCTGACAAGATCAGATAGTAAGAGAAAATTATTCCTGATGTTTTGAATTTTCCGCGGTTACTCCACAGGAATGAGAAGATTAAAATTGCCGCTACGAATTCATAAATAGGTGTCGGATGAACAAGCACACCCTCCTTTGTCGGAACAGTCCCGTTCACATAGCTGTATCCTAAAAATTCCCACATTGTACCGTTGACAGGAATACCATAATCTCCGTCTCCCGATAAATGACAACCGACCCTTGCGATTCCGTATCCTAAAGCTGTCCCGGGTGAGAGCGTGTCAAGCATTCTCAAAAGCGGAATATGTTTTATTTTACAAAAGATGAAAATGAGAATGAACGCAAGTACAAGACCGCCATAAAATGTAAGTCCTGAAGGTGATAGCAGGACATCCTTTGTAAAATATGATGAAAGAGAGTTACCTGTTCCGAAATTCCATTCTTCGATAATATAAAATAACTTTGAACCTACAATGCCTCCGATAAGCGCGAGGAATGTTACTGTTACTCCGATGTTTTCATCAAGCCCGTTTCTTTTGAGCTCACGGTTGAAGAGAGAACTTCCGATAAGGAACGCTATGCCGAGCATTAATCCGTAACTGTAAACAGGTATCGGTCCGATCTCAAAAAGTTTTGGGTACATTCTTAATCCTCTGTCATTACATTAATGAATTTCTTCTTCGCATCGGAAGTGAGCTTAATTGTTTTGGTAGCTACCTTGAATTTAAAAAGTGTTTTTGATTTACCATACTTCAACAGTTTCAGATCATACTCTACATTCTTAAAATCAAAAAACCTGTAAAGATAACCGGCAGCTCCAGCTTTTGAAATATCAAGTTTCGGTGCTGAAAGCCCTTCGATATTAAATTCCAGCTCTTTCTTTTCAGGATTTAACTTCGGAATGACATTTATATGATAAGGGAAATTCTCAAATATCTTCTTCGTCCTGAAGTCAAAAAGAATAAAATCCTTCTTTAATACTTCATCATGTCCTTTTGAAATGTAAAGCTCGTATTCAAAGTCGAGCTTGTCAGGTCTAACTGCTCTTGTTCTCATTGATTAAATATTGGTTTAAATTTTCAATACCGGAAACCGGTGTCTCATTTCCGTCAGACATTCTTTTTATTTTGAACTGTCCGGTTTTCAATTCTTCATCACCCAGCACTATCACGTATTCAGCGCTCATCCGGTTGGCTTCCTTCATCTGTGATTTTACGCTCCGGTTCAAATAGTCCGTATCACATTTTATTCCGCTTGCCCTTAGCTCAGCGATCAATTTAAGCGTTGTTGCTTTTGACTCTTCACCCATACTTGCAATGTAAAGCTTAACGGTTTCAGCTCCTGGAAAATTATAATTATTCTTTTCAAGAACCATCATCATCCTCTCTATACCTGCAGCAAAGCCTATTGCCGGAGTCGGTTTCCCGCCCAACTGTTCAACGAGAAGATCATACCTGCCTCCTCCGAGCAAAGAATTTTGCGCTCCAAGATCATCCGATACAAATTCAAATGTTGTAGATGTATAGTAATCAAATCCTCTTACAAGCTTATGATCAACGAGGTAATTTATATTCAGGCTTTTCAGAGAAGAGAGAATGCTCTCAAAGAATTTTATTGTGTCAGTGTTAAGATAATTGTATAGCAGAGGCGCATCATTAAGTATCTTAATGTCATTTTCATTTTTAGTATCCAGTATTCTGAGCGGATTCTTTTCGAATCTTCTCTGACTGTCGCCGGATAGTTCACTGAGATATTTGGAAAGATATGCTTTAAATTCTTTTAGATAAATTTCTCTTTCGGCAAGAGTACCAATGGTATTAATTTTAATTGTAAAATTATTTATTTCAAATTCTTTGAGTATGTGGTCTGCAAGTAATATCATTTCAACATCAATTGAATAATCAGCACTGCCGATGGCTTCGGCTCCGAACTGCGAGAACTCCCTGAATCTTCCAGCCTGCGGACGTTCACTTCTGAACATATTGCTTATGTAGTAAAGCTTCTGAAGCGGAGATTCATTGTACAGACTATTCTCAAGATAAGCCCTGACAACAGGGGCAGTCATTTCAGGCTTCAGTGTGAATTCATCTTTGTTAAAGGAATACATTTCCTTTGAAACAATGTCAGTCTCTTCTCCTATACCGCGTTTGAATAAATAAGTCTTCTCAAATGTTGGAGTTCGAATCTCATCGTAATTAAATTTAGAGAAACAACCGCGAATCTTGTTTTCGAGAAATGTTCGCTGGATTGCTTTATCGGGCGGTAAGTCGTATGTTCCTTTTGGCTTTTGAATTAACATTCATGCAAAATAATTTTTATATGTGATTAAATAAACTCAATTGATGTAAGATTATGAGAGATCATCAAAATATCAGATCATCAATTTATCAGATCGCCGGATTCGTAGCTAAGCATTTTGAGAAATATGTTCTGTAAATTATGATGAAAGTTTTAAATAACAATTTTATATTCTCAAAGTTGATCTCTATGTTCCAATAATTTGATAATCTGAATCTGATAAACCTTATGAATATTACAAATCTTACAAGTCCCGTCATTGATTTCATTTTCCCCAAAACTTCAGTCATATCAGGAATTAAGCTTCATGAAGAAAATTCCAATCAGTATTTATCGGATGATGAATTAAAGTCTATTCCGTTGATATGCAATGAGGACAAAGCTGATCTGCACGAAAAGGTTGTCTCAGATCATGCATTCAGTCTGTTCGCTTTCCGTGAAGGAGATGACCTTTCAAAATTAATATACATGCTGAAGTATGGAGGAATGAAGCGGCTTGGTGAATATCTTGGTAAATTACTCTCGGCAGAACTTCAAAAACATATTCAATCCGAAAAACACATTTGCTTTGACTATCTCATATCCGTTCCGCTTTTTAAGACCAAAGTCCGTGAACGGGGTTACAATCAATCCGATTGTCTGTGCAAAGGCATGAATGAAATACTTAAGATTAAGTTTATTCCCGATCTTATAACAAGGATAAGACATACATCAACACAGACAATGCTTTCAAAAGAGGAGAGAATGAAAAATGTTGAAGATGCATTTGAGCTAAAGAAAAAATACATCACTCATATCAGGGGTAAAAGAATTATTCTTGTCGATGATGTCATCACGACCGGGTCAACTCTTAATGAAGCAGTGAAGATCCTGAAAATGCATGAGTGCGCTGAAGTGCTTGTATGTACACTTGCAATGGCAAGATGAGTTACAATTATCAATTAACAATTATCAATGATCAATTTTTATCGTTGCGTCAGATGGAAGCCCTGACGCCACAGTGGATCCGACATTATGCACTGCAAACCGACAATTTTATAAGTGCTTGTTTTTTTAAAATATTTTTGCTGTTCGGTTCAACTTTTTAGAATTTAAGTAGTCCTTAAAATAGGTTACTTTATTGGAATTATATTTATAATAATTGAAAAAAGATATCCGCTGGAAGCAGAGATTCCAGAATTTTGAAAAAACTTTGAATCATATAAAAGATGCAATGGATATCAATGAGCCGGACGCCATTCAACGGGCGGGATTGATTCAGTTTTTTCAAATGTGTTTCGAATTGTCCTGGAACTTGATGAAAGACTATCTTGAAGGCGAAGGCTTCGTGGAAATAAAATCCCCAAGAGATTCTATTAAGAAAGCATTTGAAACAGGATTGATTTCAGACGGACA
>JAWXBH010000135.1:0-10091 GCA_034439935.1 bacterium | reverse complement strand
ATCAATGGCGGCAGGAATTCCAACAAATAACCTGGTTATGACTTTGCAGGCGGTGCTTGACTCGGGAATTCCTGCTTATCGCCATTGCCCTGAATTTCTCATCGGCAATTTCTCACAGGCGGGTCTTTTAAGAATGATTATGATTACATTAATTGTTTATTAGTTTAAGATTATTATAAGTGTTGATAAAAAATTTGGACTGCAATACAATTATTATGAATGATCATTTTTTATTACCCTATGATGTTACCTCTCTGAATAATGCTCTATCAAGATTGATCTGATTAATTATTTTAAATTGATCATTGATCATTGATCATTGATCATTGAAAATTGATAATTATTAATTATTAAATCCCTAAACAAACCTTTGACACAAAAACCCGGCAACATTTTATACATAATTGATTTCGACAGTACCTTCATAAAGCTTGAAGCGCTTGATGAGCTTGCTAAAATTTCACTGGCTAATAATCCTGATAAAACAGATCTCATCGAAAAGTTTGAGTCTATTACAGGAAGGACAATGAACGGCGAGATATCATTTTCTGCCTCACTTAGCGAACGGATCAGTCTCCTCAATGCTGACAGGTCACATCTTATTAAGCTTATTAAGAAGCTCAGCGGAAAAGTGTCAGGATCCGTGAAAAGAAATAAATCCTTTTTCAAAAAGAACAGGAAGAATATATACATTATTTCAGGCGGGTTTAAAGAGATCATCTCACCGATAGTTAGGGATTTTGATATTCCCGAAAAGAATATTTTTGCAAATACATTTGAGTTTGATAAAGGCGGCAGGATCACAGGATACGACAAGAATAATCTTCTGAGCAAGGATTCGGGAAAAATAAAGCAACTGAAGGAGCTGAAGCTTCCGGGAGAGCTTTATGTTATCGGTGACGGTTATACCGATTATGAGCTTAAGAAATCAGGCATTGCTCATAAATTTTTTGCATTCACCGAAAACATTGAACGCGAGATCGTCGCATCAAAAGCTGATCACATCACTCCAAGCATGGATGAATTTTTGTATTTAAACAATTTACCAATGTCCATTTCATATCCTAAGAACAGGATCAAAGTTTTACTTCTGGAAAATATCCATCCCGACGCTTTTAATATTCTTAAAGCTGAAGGATACCGGGTTGAAACTCATCTTAAAAGTCTCAGCACAAAAGAGCTTGCTGAAAAGATTAAGGATGTTTCAATTCTGGGCATCAGGTCTAAGACTCATGTTAACGCTGAAGTTCTGAAGAACGCCAGACGTCTGATCTCGGTCGGCGCATTCTGTATCGGAACAAATCAGATCGATCTTAATGAATGCCTGAAGCTCGGCATTGCTGTTTTCAATGCGCCTTTCAGTAATACACGAAGCGTTGTTGAGCTTGCACTTGCAGAGATGATAATACTGATGAGGAATATAATCGGGAAAAGTAATTCTCTTCATAATGGTAAATGGGATAAGTCAGCGATAGGAAGTTTCGAGATCAGAGGAAAGAAGATTGGTATAATCGGGTACGGAAAGATTGGATCACAGCTTTCAGTTCTTGCTGAAGATCTTGGAATGGAAGTTTATTATTATGATGTTGTAGATAAGCTCGCCCTGGGAAATGCAAAGAAATGCAATACATTGAATGAGCTTCTTAAAAAATGTGATGTGGTGACAATGCACATCGACGGCAATCCGGGCAATTCAAATTTCATCGGCGAAAAGGAATTCAAAGCGATGAAGAACGGTGTGATATTCATGAACCTCAGCCGCGGTCATGTTGTGGATATTCATGCACTCGTTAAAAATATTTCATCAGGTAAGATCCGCGGGGCATCGGTCGATGTTTTTCCGGAAGAGCCAGAAGGTAACGATTTACAGTTTACTTCTGAACTGCAGAATCTTCCCAATGTTATCCTTACTCCGCATGTCGGAGGAAGCACTGAAGAAGCACAGAAGAATATCGGCAACTTTGTTCCTGAAAAGATCATCGACTTCATAAACAGCGGCAATACTTTTTACAGCGTCAACTTTCCCGAGATACAACTCCCCGCTTTTCAAAACGCACACCGTCTGATTCATATACACGAGAATGTTCCCGGCATACTGGCGAAGATCAATAATATTCTCGCCGGACATAACATTAATATCATCGGACAGTATCTTAAAACCAATGAGCTTGTGGGATATGTCATCACGGACATCAGCAAGAAGTATAATCCCGATGTAATTAACGATCTGAAAAAGATCACACACACAATTAAATTCAGAATTTTATACTAAATGGATAAAGTTTTTTTTACCCCCGGACCGACGCAGCTTTACCCGGAAGTTAAGACATTTATTAATCAGGCACTCGATGATAACATACTTTCGCTTAATCACAGGAGCAAGGAGTTCATTGAAATTTTCAGTTCGACCTGCGACTCACTTCGACGGCTTTTAAACATACCTTCCGATTTCCATATATTCTTTCTTAGCTCTGCCACCGAATGCATGGACAGGATAATTCAGAATGTTGTTGACAAGAATTCATTTCATTTTGTTAACGGGGCTTTCGCGGAAAGATTTTATAAGACGGCTGTCGAATTAAACAAGAACGCTGTCAAAGCGGAAGTAAATTATGGAGAGGGGTTTAAGTTCGATGAAATTAAAATCAACAATGATCCGGAGCTGATCGCATTTACACAGAATGAAACAAGCACCGGTGTCGCGCTCAACGCTGATGACATTTACAGGATAAAGGAACAATTTCCTGATTCCATTGTCGCTGTTGATATTGTTACTTCAGCTCCGTTTGTAAATCTTGATTATATAAAGATCGACAGCGCTTTCTTTTCCGTGCAGAAAGGTTTTGGAATGCCGGCAGGTCTTGGTGTTCTGATCGTTAATGATAAATGCATTGAGAAAGCGAAGTCACTTAATGAGAGGAATATTTCAATCGGAAGCTACCATAATTTTCTCGCGCTTCACGAAAATGCGCTGAAGTTTCAGAATACGGAAACACCCAATGTGCTCGGTATCTATCTGCTTGGAAAAGTTTGTGATGCTTTGATCGGGAAAGGTATAGAGAATATCCGGAAGGAAACCGAAGCGAAGTCAAAGCTTATCTATGATTTTTTGGATGAACATAAAAAGCTGAAGCCTTTTGTCAAAGATAAAACCATTCGTTCACATACGATCATAAATATTGAAGCGGGTGATAAACAGGCAGAGATAAAAAAGCAACTTGCAGGTAAAGGTATCTTGGTCGGATCGGGCTATGGTAAATTTAAGGATACGCAGATCAGGATAGCTAACTTTCCAATGCATACAATCGATGATGTAAGAAGAATTATTGAAGTTCTTTCAGATTACAAATAATTTTGAGTGGGATCATAAATCGATCTTGCTGAACAAGTTGTTTAAAGATTCCGCGAGAGTGGGATGTGAAAAGATTCCCTCCTGCAGTTTGGTATAAGGAACATTGTTCATCATCGCAATCTGTATCATTGCCATAATTTCCCCGCCTTCCATACCGAGAACTGCACAGCCCAGTATTTTTTTAGTCTTCGCATCAATTATTGCTTTCATAAAACCTTTTGAATTCCCTGTTTCATAAGCCCTTGCGACATTCTTCATCGGAAGGACTGCTTTTAAGTAATTTAATTTTTTTTCCTTTGCCTCATTTTCTGTAATGCCAACTCTTCCAAGCTGCGGATCCGTAAAAAGTGTATAAGGTATCAGACGCTTTACGGTAGTTCTCTTCTTTTTGGCAAATAAATTTTCAAAAATTATTCTGTAATCATCATAGGAAACGTGTGTAAATGCCGGACCTCCATTGGCATCACCAAGGGCATAAACATTTTTTACGTTCGTTTCAAGCTTGTCATTGACCTTGATATAACCCTTCTCAGTAATATTTATTCCCGCGCTGGACAATTTCAGATCTGCTGTATTAGGCTTAATTCCTACCGCAAACAGAATGTGCGAGCCCGAAATAGTTTTCTTAACTTTGCCCTTCTTCAATATGACCCGGATCTTACTGTCTGAAGTCTTACTTATCTCATTTGTTTCATGTGAACAGTAAATCTTAATTCCTTCGTCAGTAAGGATTTTGGTAAGCTCATCAGAAATATCTTTATCCTCTTTTGAAATCATCCGTTCATTTTTTTCGACGATAGTAACCTTGCTTCCAAAACGCCGGAACATCTGCCCAAACTCCAGTCCGATATAGCTGCCTCCGATCACAATAAGATGCTCAGGTATTTTTTGAAGCTCCATTATGCTTTCTGATGTCAGATACTCGATCTTCTCAATACCTTTTATATTCGGAATGAAAGGGATGGCTCCTGTATTGATGAAGATCTTATTTGAAGTGATATTCTTTGTTGTCCCATTCTTTAATTTAATAATAATCTCGTATTTCGAAATGAACGAAGCTGTTCCGAAAATCAATTCTATATTTTTATTATCCTTCAATGCTTTTTCACTCCCGTCCCTGAATTCTTTGACGATTCCGTCTTTCCTTTCCATGATTTTTTTGAGATCAACTTTTACTTTACCGGCTGACACACCATACTTCGTGCTTTCAGAAATTTTATAAGCGATCTCAGCGCTCGCAATCATTGTCTTGGTGGGAGTGCAGCCGTAATTTATGCATGTACCTCCAACAAATCTCTTTTCGATCACCGCGACTTTCAATCCTTTTTCGGCAAGCGCTAAAGCAAGGGGCTTGCCACCCTGACCTGTGCCGATAATTACGGCATCATAAGCTTTACTCTTAGTCATAACTATTTTTTAATTTTTAACAATTTTCCTTTTTGTGGTTTAACTGCAATGTCATAAAAGAACGGACAGCCCTGTAATGAGCTGTCCGTTTGTAAAAATTATCTGAAATTGATCCGGACAATTACTTCACAGTTTTCTTTTCAATCAATGCTTTTAAATTCTGCTGTCTGTAATCATTGAACATAGCTTTCATAATATCTTTTTTATTTTTTATATCCTGAGCCAGTGTTTCGGGAGTGACTTTGCTGATGAAGTTTGAAGAATTATTGTAGCACAACAGCAAGTCTGTCACGTCAACAGTTTCATCACCGTTAAGATCAGTGACCAGATATCCCGATTCAAAATTAACAGCATCATTGTAAATTTCAATTACGTCACTAATGTCAATCGCGCCGTCACTGTTCACATCGCCGCTGTAAAGACACCACTTCGAACCGGTGAGAAGAGTATTGCTTCCGTATGACTGGCTTTGCAGATTTGTAAAATCATAAGAAGAAGTAACTCCGTTAGTCACAACTTCGCCTCCATTTTTACTCCAGGTTTCAAGTCCGTTTCTGTGGATAAGCTGAATGTAATATGTTCCCGATGAAGCATTTGTAAATGTAAACGGAGCATTTAGTGTTAATGAATCTATCACTGCTGTTGCAGAATCAATTTTTCCAAAAGGACTTACTGCATTTCTTAAGTATGCTTTTAGTGTATCCCGGACATTATGAGTCCAGCCGTTATACAATCCCTGTATGGCAACCTTTACATTCACCTGCGCATACTTACCGATCCTAATTTTATCCAGGTATAAATTATTTCCCGAACCGCTTCGTGCACGAAATTTAATTTTATTTGTGCCGGCAGGTAAGCCATACTTTCTTGTTACCCATTGTCCTGAATTGGGAGTGAATACCTGGTTAGTTGTCGGCGCAGTGTTTAAAACATTAGCACCGGTAGCAGATCCCCTTCCGTAGAGCCGCACAAGCGTTGTGTAGCTACTTCCGTTATTTACTGATGTTTCAATTATCAAAGAATCGGTAACTGAAGGAGAAGACGGAGCATACGCCTGATCAAATGTCAATGTATCCCCGCTTACTGTTGAAAACAATGTTGGAGTAATGAACGACTGGTTCGTTCCTGCGGGCGCATCATAATTATAGAACTCCGCGCTGCCTGTACCTGAACCGTAGCTGCTAACCGGACTGTATATCCAGAAATTATTTGTTCCGGTCAGATCAAAATCCCAGTCATCAGGCGGAAATGCATTTGTAAAATCTTCATTGAGAAATTTTGGCGACTGATTTATCACCGAATCCGTATATACTATACTCATCTTCAATAATCCCGCTGTCTGCATTGAGATCATATAACCTCTTTCAGGCACAATGATGCCCGCGCCGGCACCGTTGCCAACGATCGTCGAAGTAAATGTTGCTCCGGAATTTGTTGAAAGCCAGGTAGGCGAACCATATGTACCTTTCAATACGAGTGTCGGATCTTCGTGACTGATATCGGAACCCCATCCTGATGTTGACTGAGTCGAAAGTAAAAACCAGTTAGTACCGTGATTTGTAGTTTTATACAACTGACCTCCGCCCCAGTTTGTAGCGTATGTCTGATTTCTGTCAAAGACAGTATTGCACATCGAAGGAATTTCACTGCTGGATGAATTGGTATGAACAAGTGTCCAGTTCACGCCGTTGTTATTTGATTTATAGATCTTCCCCAATCCTGAACCGGTAACGCCGTCAGCGACATACATCACATCCGAACTGTCCCAGCTCACAATTAAATCACATGGACTTGTAAAAGGAAAGTTACCGCTTATCTCGGCAAAGGAAGCTCCGTTATCGGTTGATCTGTAGAAGCCGCCGCCATCGGGAGCGAAATAATAATTATTTGGATTATTCTGATCCATTTCAAGTGGCTGTCCGTAATTGCTGAAATTTAATGAGAGGATATTAGTCCATGTCGCACCGTAGTTTGTCGAACGTTTCACTTTATCCGGGCTGCCGGTTATAGCAACCATCCAGACATTTGTATCAACAGGACTTACATAAAATGAATGGGCGCTTCCGCCGCCTGCAATTGTAGCAATGTTAGTCCATGTTTCACATCGGTCTCTGCTTACATATACTGTACTTCCATAAACGACGAACATTGTGTTTCTGTCAGTCGGATGCTCGCACAAATTATTTCCGATGCCGCCTGATGCAATTAATTTTGTAACCCACGCGTATGATATTGAAGAGCCAGCAGGCATTGACCAGGTTGCACCCGCGTTCGATGTATAAATGATAACGTTATTCAGACTGCTTACTGCCCATCCTTTATTCTTATCATAAAAAAATATATCGGAAATATTTGCCATCATAGGATTCTGTTCAAAGTTCAGGAAGTTATCGCTTCCCAATTTGTTGTTTCGTATAAATCCTCCGCCTCCTGCGACGTGTATTTCATCAAAGGTTTTTCCGGCAACGCCCCTTATATCAGTTCTGATCCTTGTATTTACCGAAGTCCAGCCCGCTCCTTTATTGAGGAGAAGTGCTCCGTATTCACCAACAGCGGCAATACTGTCAGTGAAGAATTTTATTTTTAGTAAATTTTTTGTAGTTCCGGATGACTGCAGATTCCAGCTTGCGCCGCCGTCAACGGTAGCGTAGATACTTCCGCCATTACCCGCGACAATACCGTTACTTGCATCCCTGAATGAGATCGAGTTCAGCTTTAATGATGGTATGCCTGAGTTAATGGAGGACCATGTCTGACCGCCGTCATTAGTTTTAAAGATCACTCCTCCGTCACCGCAGACGTATCCGTCGGATGAAGTCCGGAAGTATACTGAATTTAAACTGTTCGCAGTTCCGGTGCTATAGCTGTTTACTGCATAATTTGTTTTTAGAGTTTTATAAACCGAACCATTATCGCACGCGATCCATACATCATTACCAAACGATGTCACAGAGTTCATCTTTGCTGATCCGAATGTATAAGAAGAGTAGGTTTGTCCGCCGTTAGCTGAACGGTAATACTTACCTGAATTTCCGACAGCAATTATATTGACACCATCGGGGCTTGTGACGCTGTTAAATCCTTGTGAATGAGCAGCTTCGTTCGTGCAAAAGATACAAATGATAAATGCACAGACGATCACCGTCTGAATGTAAATTTTTTTCATTAAAATAAATTTAATAGTTGATGTTAATTGTGAATTGAGTTTTGTAAAATACCTCTAACAGCAATCATATTCAATTTCATTCCTTAAAAATAAAGTTTTCAACCTTAGTAAAAAATTTTAAACAACCACTCATCTCAACCTTATTACCTAATTTTTTGTGGTTCAAAGTTTTTTGTTAAATTTTTAAAAACATTTCGAATTCCTCAGTAAATGTCATCTTCCGATAATGGTTTGGTTAATTAATAATATATTTACAAACTTTGTCAACATCAGCTTTTGATAATTTACACGATTTGATAATAAGGCAATAAGGTAAAATATTTTTATACTTTATTTTCTACTAAGGTTGATTGCAATTTTTTGTAATCATGTCTGTGCCATAAAAATAATTTTTGTCAACACTTAAAGGTCTGAAATTAATCAGCAAATAGGATAATCATTTATCATTCTTAAAAAGAACCCGCCTGTGAGAAATTGCCGATAAAGAAATTCAGATCAATGGCTACAACAAGGAATTCCCGAGTAAAGCACTGGCTGCAAGGACATCACCTCTGTACGTGTTGGAATTCCGGGAACGGGGAGAATGAAGTTTTACTGATGGGTATTTCTTTTTGCATTTTAATTACTTTTTAAGAATTTAAGATTCAAATGAACAAATTAGATAGAGCTTTATAACCCCAAGTTAATTCCCCAAAATTAAAAGCATACAAATGAACAACTTAAATCTTTTCTCATCTATATTCATTTTCTTTCTGACTATCTGCACCGCCGAGGCGCAGTGGATACAGCAAAACTCAGGCACAAATCAGAATCTGTATGATGTAGAATTTATAAATGAAAAGACAGGCTGGGCTGTTGGAGACGGAGGAGTTGTAGTTAAAACTACAAATGCCGGCACTAATTGGGTTAATCTCCCAAATCCGTCACCTTCATTAAGTCCTAATTTATGGAGCGTTGAACCAATAGATTCAAATATAATTTATATCACAAGTGGAAAAGATCTGATCATAAAAACTACCAACGGGGGAATAAATTGGGACATATTAAATTATTGTGCTGACTGCAATTCTGCAATGATAGGAATATTTTTTCTTAATAAAGATACTGGTTGGTTTCTTGGTGCTAATAAAGTTTTTCGAACTTTTGATGGTGGTCAAACACTTGATTCCTTTTATGCACCTTGGTTTACCAATTTTGAAATTTATTTTAAAGATGTAAACACCGGGATATTCAGCGGTGATGGAAGAGTATTTAAAACAACTGACGGAGGAATGAACTGGTTTGATACAAATGTTCCAACAGGAAGATTTTATATGTTCAGGAAAATATCAGTGGTAAATAATAAGGTGTGGCTTGTTGCCAGCGGAGATCCTCCTGTTTTTTACAGCAATGATTTTTGTGAAACCTGGAATATAATCGATACAATTGAATGTTATCCCCCGGCTGTAATGTATTCTGTTGCATTCGCAGATGAGCTCACGGGCTGGGCGGGAGGTTCATACGGCTGGCTGTTTAGAACGACAAACGGAGGATACAGTTGGATAAAGGAAGAAACATCCGGCGACCAGAGATTCTGGGGATCAATTTATTGTACCAGCGATTCAATTGTCTGGGGTGTGGGTGGCGCAGGAAAAATACAGCACACAACAACAAGCGGACAAACTATTGTGAATATAAAAACTCAAAATACGTACATAGCTGATGAATTTGAACTAACTTCAGTTTACCCGAATCCATTCAACAATCAAACAAAAGTAAACTTGAGCATAGATTTAAATGCAGTTTACAAATTAGAGGTATTTAATTTGGCAGGAAAGAAAACTGATGAAATATTTAATAAATTTCTTATCAGAGGCACCTACGAAACAACTTATAACGCAGGTAATCTTTCAAGCGGAATTTATTTTTTTAAAATTTCTTCAGGAAACAAATACAAAGTTAAGAAGTTTGTTTTGATAAAATAGTTGAATTGTGCAATCAACTCTGTCCCCGCTGTGTCCCGCAGTTGATGTGTTCGATAATTTAATATAAACATTTGCGGGAGACACAAGGGACATTAAATTTTTCAAATCCCCGAAAATGTAACTTGACTTTAATGGGAGGGGGGGGATATTTTATATAGAAATTCTTACCCCAAATTTACTTCATACTATCAGTTCTTTTTAT
>JAWXBH010000134.1:0-12611 GCA_034439935.1 bacterium | reverse complement strand
TGATATGCAGGCGGTCGGGAATGACAAGACGAGAACTCGCCTGCACGAAAACTGATTCTGTCTTTGCAATATTGATATGCAGGCGGTCGGGAATGACAATGCGATAGAGATATCTGTGCTACGATGAGTGAAAGTCTTGCAAAAGGAAGTGAGTGCCCTGCCAGCACACAGGGGGTTTGGGAAGGAATAAGTAAAATCGTTTTGAACAGCAATGTCATTAGTCTTAGAAATTTACTGTAAAGGTTATTTCAAAAGATTTTTAAATACCCGGATTAGTTTATTTCCTGTCTTATTTTTTGAACCATACATTTGAATCTCTTAATATTCCAAACTTTTTTGTAAAGCAAACATCTAACTGTCCTAGGGCTCCGTCATATGGTCTTCTTAGAAAACCCGGAAAATCATAAATTTCATAATCGCGTTCAGCCATAAAAATTACAACCTCAGAAAAAAGTGGAGTTCCTTTTGTATATTCAAAAAGAGATGTTTCAAGAATGAATACTTCGGTTTTTCCAAATAAATGTTTAGCCCCTTTAAGAGCCTCTAATTCAAATCCCTGAATATCTAATTTAACAATTTCAGGAATTTCTATTTCTCCTTTTTCTATCAATGAATCTATCGTAATAATCGGAATTGATCTTTGCTTATTCACCGATTTCAAATATTCATTCTCACCTACCAGACAAGTAGCTCCTGCGGGATCATCATGATATGTCGTTATAAAATGGTTTTCGATTTTACTTCCTGCACCTGCCAAAAAATATTTTGAATCGGGAAAATCCTTACAAAAATTCTTCAAGGCACTTTCCATTTCAGGTAATGGTTCAATCATATATATTTTTACATCGGGAGATACACTCTTCATTAATCGGCTCCAGTGCGACAGATTTGCTCCAACATCTAAAGCATGAACTAATTTCAATCCTCTATTCATAATATCTTCAAGAAGAAGTTTCATATCTCCGACTGGTCTATGTTTAAGTTGATTTTCTGAAGTTTTTTCCATTATGTATTTTTAAATTTAAATTAATATTCTTTTTTAAAAAAAACTATTCTATTAAAGATTTACTTATAAATCTCATTAATCCGATAAAACTGTGATCAAAATAGGAAAGTAAATAAGAAAACTACTAAAGCTTTACCTTCCAATTTGAAGCTTAGTAAGGAAGGAATAATACTCTTAAATATGGAGCTTAAAACAGTGGTAGATATGTCTAAACTGCTTCAATGCATAAACATAATCTACCTTATCATATTCCCGATTCGTTCCCATCTTGTTGAGCCGATGAGATCAAAGAAGTCGAAGAATGAAATGCTCGGATCCCATGACCAGTAAATCAATAACGCTTCACCGACAATATTCTTTACAGGCATGAAGCCCCAGAACCGGCTGTCGAGCGAATTGTTACGGTTGTCTCCCATCATAAATAAATAATCCTGTTCAACAGTGTATTCACCGTTCGGAAGTTCCTTGTCATCTACATATACTTTCCTGTCGCCGGTCATTCTTATTGCATGTCCTTCCTTCATTACAAACATCTTCCATCCTTCATAAGTAGATGAATCAATCTTTATCTTATCACCGATCTTTGGCACTCTTATGGGACCGTACCAGTCTTCATTCCAGTTTGAACCCTTCGGGAACATTCTTGGATTTACAAAACTCTGAGGTCGCTTTACATTATCAAACTGTACATTTGGAGGATTTGGGAATATCTGCCCGTTAACATATAACTTTTTATCGATCACCTGTACAGAATCACCTGCTGTTGCAACACATCTTTTGATATAATTCACAACTTCTTTTGATTCAAGTTCATCTCTGTCTGCCGGAAAATCAAACACTATTATATCACCCTTCTGCGGATCTTTAAATCCTGGTAATTTGAAATAGGGGATTCGAATGTCTGTAAATGGAATATTTCTGGGTGAAGTAGCGCCGTATGTGAATTTAGTAACAAGTAGAAAATCACCGACGAGCAATGTTTTTTCCATTGAGCCGGTCGGAATACGAAACGCTTCGAATAATAATATCTTAATTATAAACGCTACAACACCTGCATACACAAGAGCATCTATAAACTCACGCGGTTTGGATTTTTTTTGTTCTTTTCCTTTTGTGTCCGTTGCCTTTGTTTCCGGGTTTTTTGAATTAGGTTTTTGATTTCTGTATTTATCCACTAATCTATTTACTGTTTTAATTCTGTTGTTAGGTTATTGTAAAACTTAATCTGTGAAGTTGATGATATGATGTTTTAATCAAGTGATAAGACTGCATGAAATGCTTCCTGCGGAATTTCAACCGAGCCTACTTGCTTCATACGCTTCTTGCCTTCCTTTTGTTTTTCAAGAAGTTTTCTCTTTCTTGAAATATCTCCGCCGTAACACTTCGCGATAACATTCTTTCGCATCGCGCTAATGGTCTCTCTCGCTACTATCTTTGCACCGATTGCCGCCTGTATGGCAACCTCGAACATCTGCTTCGGGATAAGTTGTCTGAGCTTTGTACAAAGTTTCTTTCCCCATTCAAATGCTTTGTCCCTGTGAACTATCGTTGAGAGTGCATCAACTGAGTCACCGTTTAGTAGTATGTCAAGTTTAACAAGATCGGATTTTTTAAAGTCCTTGAATTCATAATCAAATGAAGCATAACCTCTTGAATAGGACTTAAGCTTATCATAAAAATCGTAAACTATCTCACTCAATGGAAATTCAAAATGAAGGTCAACTCTTTTTGCATCAACATAATTGGTATTTAGAAAAATTCCTCTTCTCTCATTTGCAAGCTTCATAAGATTGCCGATGAATTCGGTAGGCGTAATGATATTCGCTCTTATATACGGCTCTTCAATGTAATCGATCTTCGGCGGCTCGGGCATCAGTGACGGATTATCTACAAGCAGAACTTCACCGTTTGTAGTATAAACTTTATATTCAACATTCGGGACAGTGGTAATGATATTTAAATTATATTCTCTCTCAAGACGCTCCTGCACAATCTCCATGTGAAGCATTCCGAGAAATCCGCATCTGAAACCAAATCCAAGTGCCACTGAGGTTTCGGGTTCAAATGTCAGAGCAGCATCATTAAGCTTTAGTTTGGAAAGTGAATCTCTGAGAATTTCAAAGTCGTCAGTGGTCGAAGGATAAATTCCGCTGAACACCATCGACTTCACTTCCTTATATCCGGGAAGTGCTTCTGTTATCGGTTGGGAAACTTTGTAAATTGTATCGCCTACTTTTGATTCATCAACTTTTTTTATACCGGCGATCATGTATCCCACATCGCCTGAATTTAATTCGCTCTTCTTCTGTCTTCCCATTTTCAGCACACCAACCTCTTCAGCCACAAAGGTATTTCCGCTGAAGAAAAATTTTATTTCATCACCCGGCTTGATGCTGCCGTCGAATACTCTTATATAAACAACAACACCTCTGTAGATATCAAATTTTGAATCGAAGATCAAAGCCCTTAATGGTTTTTCCATTTCAATCTTTGCAGGAGGAATTCTTTTGATGATGGCTTCGAGTATATCGTCAGTTCCGATATCTGTCTTCGCGCTTGCTAAAATTATATCCTCTCTTTTGCAGCCGATAAGTTCGATGATCTGCTCTGCTACTTCCTCAGCCATTGAATTCTGAAGGTCAATCTTATTTATTACAGGAATGATTTCCAGTCCGTTGTCAATCGCGAGATAAAGATTGCTTATTGTTTGTGCCTCAACTCCCTGAGTTGCATCAACAATAAGCAATGCGCCTTCGCAAGCAGCTAACGATCTTGAAACCTCATAGGAAAAATCAACGTGTCCGGGCGTATCTATAAGATTGAGCGTATAATCCTGATTATCTTTGGATTTATACTTCATCTGGATAGCGTGCAGCTTAATGGTAATGCCGCGTTCCTGTTCAAGCTCCATGTCGTCAAGAACCTGCTTCATCATGTTCCGCTTTTCAATCGTACCGGTTTTTTCAAGTAAGCGGTCTGCAAGAGTGGACTTGCCATGGTCAATGTGAGCGATAATGCAAAAATTTCGTATGTTCGGTTTAGCCAATGATTAATTGTGTGTAAAAAAAAAAGTGGATTCTAAAATAAAAGTTATTATAATGGAATAACCCTTTTTAGATTCCACTTAAAAATAAAAAACTTTGAATTACTTACCTTCTGACTTCCTTTTTGCTCTTTCGTCCTGTATGTCTTTTCTGATCTCTGCAGCTTTCTTTCTAAGATCATTTAATGATTTTCTTAATCTTGTACCTGCTGCGTTCTGACCTTTGTCATAAAATTTTTCGATATCGGTTTTCATGCTTTCCAATACCTCACTAAGGTGGTTAAATTTCTCCATTTTTAAGTTCTCCTTACTTTTTTTAGTTTGATTTTTTGATTAATGTATTAAAAATAATTTATTTTTGTAAGTTAATTTAATGTAATATTCAACTTTTTTATAATCCGGTAATTTAAAATCAATTTCCTGCCATGGTGTTTAGATAAGGGATTGAAAAAATTATGATGTAACCCCATGCCGTAAACGCGATTCCTGCAATGATCAATCCTGATAGAATAGAGTACTTTGCCCACGGCTTTAATTTATAATCCCTGAATATATTCCACACACCATTCAAACCGTGATACATTCCAAGAGAAATGAAAACTATATCAATGATCCTGTACCAAGAATGCTGCATTCTTGCAAGTACTGCTCCGTAAGTATGACCGCTTTCCGGCTGATAATGCATTAAAATATAATGACCTATCATCAGAACGACCAAAGCCAAACCGGTTATCCTTTGCAGAACCCAGCTTTTGGAACCGGAATTTTTTGATGATTTATATTTATACATTTTTAATTAAAAAAGCTTTTTTATTTCATGTGAAAACATTATCGCGCCCATTCCTAAAAATAATATGATCCCAACTACCCACGACCATTTGTACAATTGCTTGTGATATTTTGCACCGTCTGCCCAGTCAACTATGACAATCCGGATCCCATTCAATGCATGGAACAAAACGAAAGCGAACAAAACCCATTCTACAACCATAAAGAAAGGAGTTGTATAGGCTTCCATCGATTTATTGAAAACTGCCTCTCCCTGAGTGAGAGGACTTAATGAATAAACATGAAGAAAAAGATAACCTATCAGCGCAATGCCTGTGATCCTGTGGAATATCCATGCCCAGTTGCCCGGATCTTTTTTGTAGCTCAGATTTTCGCTGATCCAGTTTTTCTGATCGAATGTCTTTATGTTTGAGTAGGGAGTTTCGGTCTTTGAGTCGCTGTAACTTTCCAAACTTTTTACTTTGAAGTATTTGATTAAAACAAAATTACGTATTCCGATGTTTATTTACAATTTATTAAATACAACCTCCTTCATTTTTCTTCAATTTGTAAAAACCTATAATAACTTAAAGGTTGAGCTTAATCAGTTATTAAAGTGAAAACTTAAAATCCCCAAATGCAGATAACCACATCGTCCAAAACAATTTGATTTTAGAAAAGGAAAATTACTCCTCCTCCCAAGCTGTGGCTTTGGGAAGGAGGGTGAATCGTGATCATTCGTGAAATTGGTTGCAAGCTTTTCCTTATTTTGAATGGATGTGAAAGAATTCAAAATTAAACCAAATTTCTCCGCTGAATTTTAATCTCAAAAAAACTATTTTCATTTTTTAAAAATATCCGGATAAAAAATTGAAAAGATTTAAGACTGATACCGGCTCGAATACAAATCCCATTGAAGCGCGTCAAAAAATTGAGTTTAATGAATTTGAACTTCCAAACGGACTTCACTGCGTACTTCACAGAGATATAAATAACCCATTGGTCAATGTTACTATCGGCTATAAAGTCGGGTCGAAGGACGAGCTTCCCGGTAAACAGGGAATCGCGCATTTGTTTGAACACATGATGTTCCAGGGTTCAAGGAATGTAAAGAAAAACGAACACTTTCAGTACGTGATGCAGTCAGGAGGAACATGCAACGCATTTACAATGCACGATGCAACTGTCTATTACGATCAGATGCCTGCAAATACTCTGGAGATGGCACTCTGGCTCGAATCTGACAGGATGAATTCACTCGACATCTCCGAAGAAAACCTCTCTAATCAAAAGAGCGTTGTAATAGAAGAGAAGAAACAGGTATATGAAAATGCTCCTTACGGAAGCATGACACATAATATCTTCTGTAATATTTTTAAAAACTCAGGTTACGAATCGTCTGTAATTGGCGAAGCAGAAGACATAAACTCGTTCAGTGTAAAGGAAGCAACAGATTTTCATGACTATTTTTATTCACCGAAAAATTCTGTACTGATCATAGCGGGAGATATTGAAATTGAAAAAACAAAAGATATTATTAATAAATATTTTTCGGGAATAAATAAGAACGGAGTCATTCAAAGAGTTAAGAATGTAATCCTTCCTGTTGAAAAGGAAATTGAAATTGAAGTTCAGGATAATGTTCAGCTTACGATGCTGAATATCTGCTACCAGATTCCCGGCGCCGGTACAAAGGGAGATTATGTGTTCGAATACTTCTGTGAGATCATTGCAAATAATAAAAGCAGCCGGCTTTATAAAAAGTTGGTTTATGAAAAGAAGCTGCTGAAGTCCGTCAGGGCTTTGAAATACTGTCTTGAGGACAGGGGAGTACTGATACTGCGTGCAATGCTTAATCCGGGTGTGAGCGTGGATGAGATCAGGTCTGAGATTTTTAATTGCTTAAATGAGTTGTCTGAAAAAGGATGCAGTGATGAAGAGTTTGAGAAAATAAAAAATCAGCTTGAGTTTCATAATACAATTGAATTTTTAAAGATTCAAAATATTGCAGTAGAAACAGCTTTCAATTATATGTTTCACAAGGATGTTTCCCGGTTTAATGAAAGCATAGATAAATTTCTTGCGGTCAGCAAGGAAGACTTAAGAGATCATGTTAAGAATTACATTACCGGTAAAAACAAGCTTGTTCTGACTTACCTTCCGAAAAAATAATTACAAATTAAAAACTATATTGAAAAATCAGTTAGCGGAAAAGATAGACATGGATGTTCCTTCGATAGATTACAGGGAGCACACGCTTGATAACGGTCTTAAAGTGGTGATGAGCAAATTTGGCAGGATACCTTCGGTCGCAGTAAATACGACATTTCATACCGGTTCAAAAGATGAAGATGAAAAAATGACAGGGCTTGCACATCTATTTGAGCATCTGATGTTTGAAGGTTCTGAGAATATTCCCAAGGGAAAATTTGATGAAATATTAGCTGAGAACGGCGGTGACAGCAATGCATATACGAGCTGGGACAGCACCAGCTATTATTTGACAATTCCTTCCAACCATCTTGAAACGGCATTCTGGCTTGACTCGGACCGAATAAATGATTTCGCGGTTTCAAATGAAAGTCTTGAAATTCAAAAGGATGTGGTGCTTGAAGAAAAGCTTTTGTATGTCGATAATTCTCCCTACGGTTCAGTAGAAGAGGAAAGCTCAAAAAGGCTATTTCAAAAAAGCGGTTACCGCTGGCCTATCATCGGTAATATGGATCATCTAAAGGAAGTGAAGCTGAGCGATCTTCAGGATTTTTTTAATACGTATTACAGACCTAACAACGCGGTGATCTCAATAGTCGGTGACATTGATTATGATAAGACGATTATGCTTGTTGATAAATATTACGGAGGAATAAAACCGGGCGCAGAGATCCTCAGGAAAAAGTTTAATGAGCCCGAGATCATTGAAGAAGTTCGTGAGACGATATATGACACTATTCAGCTTGACGGAAAATTTATTTTTTACCGTATGCCACAGATGGGAACAAAGGAATTTTACTCGATGAGCCTTCTTAACGGAATCCTGTCGGAAGGGGACAGTTCCCGGTTTTACAACGAGCTTGAGTATAAATATGAGCTGGTAAATGAATGTGACAGCAATCTGTATGGAATGGAGAGCACAAGTATCTTCTGTATCAGCGCGCTTGCAATGCAAGGGAAATCACTGGAGGAAATTGAAATCAAGATCGATGAAATTGTTGAAGACATAAAGAGAGGAAACATTGCAGAAAGAGAGATCACAAAGATTAAGAACAGAGTAGAGACTTTTTATAATTCAAAGAGACAGTCAATCGTATCTTTAGCTGACAGGTTTTCCTATTTCAAAACATTTTACAATGACTGCAGCAAAATTAATTTTGAAGTGCTGGATTATATCTCAGTTACAAAAGAAGACATAGTAAAGACAGCCAATGAATACCTTAACAGTAATCAAAGGGTGGTATTAAATTATTTACCGAAAAAATAAAAAATTATGAGTGATACAAAAATAATTAACATATCAAACGCTGAAAAGCTGGACCGGTCAGTTCCGCCTAAGCCGGGAAAACCAAAGGATCTTAACTTTCCAAAATTTTTCGAAACCAAAACTTCAAACGGAATCACCGTTCTGGTAATTGAAGACAAACGGCTTCCGCTTGTAACTTCAAGATTCGTTTTTAAATCGGGCTCATATCTTGATTACTTCAATGAAAAAAAATCAGGACTTGCTTCCCTTATGTCAGAACTTCTCACAAAAGGAACACCCTCACGGGTAGCTACGCAGATCGCTGAGGAGGTAGATTATATCGGAGCGAACCTATCGAGCGGCAGTGATTATGACGCGACCTATGTCAGCTCCTATTCATTGAAAAAATATTTTGATATAATCTTTGATATAATGTGTGATATAATTCTGAATCCGGTTTTTGCGGAAGAGGAGATATCAAGGTTAAAGGAGCAGCGTCTTAATTCGCTACTGTCTATGATCGATGACGGCGACTATGTATCGGACAAAATTTTCAGAAGAATTGTTTTTAAGGATACACCTTATGCATATCCGGGCGAGGGCAGCAAGGATTCAATAGAAAGGATCAACCGCGACGATATACTTTCATTATATAAGAAGATCTTTGTTCCGGAAAATCTGATCGCAGCATTTGTCGGTGACATAACTCCGGATGAAGCACTTGCGAAGATGGATGAAAAATTTTCAACGTGGACTAAAAGTGAAATGTCTGAAACAAAAATCCTTGAAGCAAATGAAACCGGTAAAACAAAAGTTTATCTTTCTGAAAAAAAGGAAGCCGTTCAGTCATCTCTTAAGGTTGGTCATCTTGGAATTAAAAGAAACAATCCGGATTTCATTCCTGTTTTTACTATGAATATGATATTAGGCGGATACTTTACTTCGCGGATAAATAAAAACCTTCGTGAAGACAACGGATATACTTATGGCGCAAGATCACACTTCAGCGCATATAAGCACTCCGGTGATTTCTCAGTTTCAACTGAAGTCAAAAATGAAATTACGGCTGATACTCTTAATGAAATTTTTAAGGAGATAAGGGATATGAAAGAAAATTTTATTACTGACAGCGAGCTTCAAAGTGTAAAGAGTTATATTTCCGGAAACTTTCCGCTTCAGCTTGAAACACCAAATGCCATTGCCTCGAAGGTAATAAATCTGAAGCTGCACGGGCTTGAGGATGATTATTACAATACTTATATAAGGAAGGTAAATGAATTTACAAAGAAAGATATAAAAGATACAGCAGAGAAATATCTGCATCCGGATAATCTGATAATTTCAATAGCGGGCAACACAAATAAAATAATTGATGATATGAAACAATTCGGTGAAGTGGAAGTAATTAAAGATGTTATTTAAACTAACAAAAAATTTATAAATGGCAGAGCATAAAATTCTGGAAATATCTGACGTAGAGCTAGTAAAGATGCTTAATGCAAAGTTTGGCATACTTAGAAAAGAAATTGCAAAGGTCATAGTCGGTCAGGATAAAATAATTGAACAAATATTAATTTCGGTTCTTTCAAAGGGACATTGCCTGCTAGTTGGAGTTCCCGGACTTGCAAAGACCCTCATTGTAAAAACTATTTCAGAAGTACTGGATCTGAATTTTAGCAGAATACAGTTCACTCCCGATCTGATGCCTTCAGATATTACAGGAACGGAAATACTTGAAAATGACAGGGATGGGAAAAAAGTATTTAAGTTTATAAAAGGTCCTGTGTTTGGAAATATAATATTGGCTGATGAAATCAACCGGACACCGCCGAAGACACAGTCTGCGCTGCTTGAAGCGATGCAGGAGCACAGAGTAACTGCAGCCGGAACATCATATAAGCTTGATGAACCTTTTTTTGTTCTTGCAACACAAAACCCTATTGAACAGGAAGGAACATATCCATTGCCTGAAGCTCAGCTTGACCGTTTTATGTTTAATCTCTGGCTTGAATATCCGGAATTTGAAGAAGAGCTTGATATCATAAAGAGAACAACGAGTATGTATTCGCCTGAACTAAATATTATTTTTTCAAGAGAAGATATACTTTCATTTCAGGATCTTGTCAGGAAAGTTCCGGTAGCAGATGAAGTGATAAATTATGCAGTAAGTCTGGTCGCAAAAACCCGCCCGTTAAATCCTGCATCTCCGAAAATAGTTAAAGATTATATCAGTTGGGGAGCCGGTCCCCGCGCTTCTCAATATCTTGTTCTTGGAGCAAAGACCAAGTCAATTCTGGACGGAAGATTTTCCCCGGGAATAGATGACGTTAAGAGTGTTGCTAAGCCTGTACTGAGGCACCGTTTGATAACAAATTTTAATGCCGAGGCTGACGGAATGGATGTAGTTAAGATAATTGAAGAGCTGGTGTAATTTTAATTGCTAAACAAAAATAATTTATATAAATAAAAAACCTGTTTGTTAATTAACAAACAGGTTTTTTTTATTCAACAATGATTGCACTTTTTTTAAAATCGTTTATTTCAGCAGCGTCATTTTTTTGGTAATGGTAACGCTTGGCGTGACAAGTTTGTAAAAGTAAATCCCTGACGGAATCAGTGACGCATCGAAAGTAACTTCATAATTACCCGCTTGTAAAGATCCATCTGCAAGTTTGGAAATCTCCTGCCCTTTTATATCATAAACCTTTAGTGAGATGTCAGAATAAACAGGCAATGAAAATCTTATGGTAGTAGAAGGATTAAATGGGTTGGGATAATTTTGTGACAGCTTAAATTCAGAAGGAATGACATTTCCAATGCTTTGAATTCCTGATAAAGTAAAATATTTAATTGTTGCATAATCATCGGTAAAGCCATTCGAACTTGAACCGGTTACATATATATTTCTTTGGTTGTCCAATGCAACTGAATTTGAAACATCGTTTCCATTTGCGGGACCGTTAAATCTGGAGATGTTTGTCTGAGCACCGTTATTATTGTATTTGACGGTAGCGTAATCAAATCCGCTTCCCTGTCCTGTACTTTTCCCGGTAACGTAAACATTGTTTGAGTCGTCAAGTACAAGTGCCGTAGCAGAATCATTCCCATTTGCCGGACCATTATAAGCAGTAGCCCAGGCGATAGTTCCTGTCGGATTATATTTTAAAGTTGCATAATTTGCAGCCGAGCCGTTCGCGTCACTATTGATTACGCCGGTGATGTAAACATTACCGTTGGGATCAACTGCAAGAGCGGTAGGATAATCATTACTGTTAGTGTTCCCATTAAATCTGGAAGCCCATTGTGAAACTCCCAGTGAATCATATTTTGCCGTGACATAGTCATAATTTCCATTTCCTCTGCTGTATCCTGTAACATAAACATTACCCGAATTATCTACCTGTATACAGTGGGATACATCAATGTCATTTGCGGACCCGTTATAGGAAGACGACCATTGTTCAACCCCGGCAGAATTATATTTAATGGTTTCAAAATCCTGTGAGGATCCGGTATTAACACTTTGTCCGGTAACGTATACATTATAATTCGCATCAATAACCATAGAGTTTGCTCCATCATTTCCATTACTGGAACCGTCATATCTGGAAGCCCAGAGTTGGTTTCCGGTTGAAGAGTATTTTACGGTCGCAAAATCGTAAGAAGTTGAACTGCCTCCATAACTCTGACCTGTTACATAAACATTACCCAAATCATCTACTTTAATAGTTTTAGCAAGATCGACTGCATTTCCAAAACCATTATATGTTACAGCCCACTGCTGAATTCCCGATGAATTATATTTTACTGTAGCATAGTCATAAGACGAACTGCTGCTGAAGCTATACCCCGTAACGTAAACGTTTCCGTTATTATCGATTGCAATTGCGGTCGCATAATCGAGATCATTTCCAAGACCATTGTATGCTGAAACCCAAGCCTGATTTCCATTAGCGGTATACTTCACGGTTACATAGTCATAAGAGGTTCCGCTATTAAGACTATATCCGGCGACATAAGTATTGCCTGATGCATCTACCGTTATTGCCTTGGCTACATCGGTATTGTTACCTGGACCGTTATATCTTACAACCCATTCTTGCTGCGAATTTACGTTATTAAACATAAGTGTTAATAACATAAGGATTGGAAAAATTTTCATATTACCTCCGTTTTGAAAACATTAAAAATTTTTAAGTAATTTGTTAATTGAATTTTGAGCAAGTGTTGTGCCATAAAATAAAAATCTTTTACTCTATTAATTATTAAAGTTATGTTAACATAATACAAACAAAGTTAAATAACAATGAAACACTATTTCATGTATTACTTTAACC
>JAWXBH010000133.1:0-9460 GCA_034439935.1 bacterium | reverse complement strand
AGCTCCTTGTTCAAGGATGCTCTGCCGTATTCTAATTTTAAGTACACCAATTTTTTTGAAAACGAAGCTTTGAGATATATAAAAAACGCTGAATTGATAAAGCTTTTATTGTTTAACTTCAACGGAAGACCACCCTCAATCCCAAGTTGAAATGGAAAATCTTTCATGTTATTTTTCCTTGCTGCAGTTTGTGTTGTTTCAAAATGGTGATAATAATCCTGAGCCTGTAATTGTGCAGTGAACAGAATAAGACAAACGACTAATTTTTTCATTTATAATTATTTAGCGAATTGGGTCAGGGCGTAAAGACTTTGCGACACTATAAAAACATATTTAAAAAAATTTAATTCCTACTCTGTTTATGAGCAACTGATCTTATATTTTCACTCCATTAATCTCTTCATATCAGAATCATCAATATTAAGCAAGCCCGCATCAGGCAATCTTGACACCAGAGTTTTCCAATTAGGATCCTTTGCAAAAACATCTTTAAAGATTGGCAGAGCTGCTTCGAAATTTTTGTTGTTTGTTAAAGTTACAGCGTGCCAGAACTTCATCTCAAGATTATCCGGGAACATTTCTTCAGCAATTGAATATTCTTTCATTGCAAGCTGCATGTCATTTTTCTCTATTGCAAGATCACCTTTGTTCATGTGCTCGTATGCCCTGAAAACTGTCAGCAATCTTTTCAATTCTTTGACGGGCTCGGGATTATCTTCGACACGAAGATCGATCGTCCTGTCTTCCCATACTTTCCCGGTGGATTCACCTTTTACAATGAGCAATGAAGCGGACTGCTGCCCCCGTATGTCGCCGCCTGTTTCCTGCGCTGCTTCAAGTGCGGCAATTAATCTTTCGGGGAGAGGACCTGAAGTATTTTCAAAAGCCTGTGACATAGCTCCCCATACTTTGTCATTAAGCATAAGGTTAGCCTGCACTGAATAATTTTCCTTTGCAATATTGCCTGCATCGGGAATGCAGTTCTTACCTGTGTAAGAAGCGGTTCGTCCTTTTGTGTCAAGTATGGCAAGCTGACGGACATCGCGTCCTTCATCTGATGCAATGAGTTCATCAAGAGCTTCCTGAGGAGACTTGCCTGCCTTAAGCAGTTCAAGTCCGCGAATGCCGAATGAAGGATTCACAAAAGATTGAGTCGCGACAACACCGACTCCGGCTTCAGCCCATCCGACAAGCGAACCTACGGAGAACCAGTGTGACTGAACAGCGACTCCCATCTCACCTGTGAGAGGGTCGCGGGCAACAATTGAAAAAGTATGAGCAAAATTGCCTGAATAAAAATTCTGCGCTTTAATATCCATTGAAAGGATAAATATTAAGATGATTGAAAGAAAAATTTTCATAAGAAAAATATTTTTAATTAATACAAAATTAATTCACATTATAAGTCTTCAAATACATTCTGAAACTTTCCCTTAGATCATTAGGAAGCCATTGACTGTTTAGAATTTCCTTAAGCTTTCTCTGATCATTAGCTTTATGAACTTTACAATTGACAACATCTTCAATTGTAACATTTTCTTTTGACTCTTGAATCAATTCAATTTCATCATTAATATTAATATTGCCTTCCTGTTCGACGCGGAAGTAAGTGCCGAACCTTCCTGAGTCATAAAATTTTTTTATCATATCATCCCTGCCGAATCTTATCTCGAGTTTGAAACAGGGAAACCTCGGCTGAACAGCTCTCAGCATTACCGAGCCAATGCGGTAGACATTTCCAATTCTCACCTTATCATCGGTAAGACCTTCGGTGGTAAGATTTTCACCGAACATTCCATACTCCCAATCATCGCGAGTGAGAGTTTCCTTCCAGTAGGGATAATATTCATTATCATAAGAGTAGACGGCTTTATCAATTCCTCCGTGATTCACAAGATCTGCCTGCCTGTCACCTTCGATGTTGAGGAATTTAACATTGCATTCTTTGTTGACGGGAAATTTGAAAATACCTGTGGAGATTGTTTTATTCTTCCATCGGAATTCACATGGAAGACCTACATTTATGGAGAGAAGCTTCATAGGAGATAAGATAAATTTATTTAACTTAAAAATTTCAGACAGGAAAAAAAAGTCCTTCATGCTGCGTTCGTGTCCATGCCGGTGATAAATGGTCCTTCGCTGCGCTCAGGATGACAAAGCCAGAGAGGATGACAAACACGGAGAGGATGACAAAGTCGGAGAGGATGACAAAGTCGGAGAGGATGACAAAGTCGGAGAGGATGACAAAGTCGGGGATTGAAACCAATGGATCCTACGCATAATCAAATTTAAGAATTGCTTCACAAGAATATCCGTTATATTTTTATAAAAATTATTACAGCTATGGATCATTGAAATTATTAAAAAACATATTGTGTATCGGGCTGGTGTTTATAATGTTCCTTCATTGTAACTACCTTTGCCTTTATTATGCATTATATAAGATCAATGTACACGATCTGACTGAGACCTGTTGTGTGAAGATAGTTGATAACTGTAACGCACATTGTTACCTTGATAAGAAGATGAACGAAGAAAGTGACGGAAGCGCGAAAGGATTAAAATTTGAATCGAAAGTAAAGCTGTCTGAATTTGAAGTTGCCAACTTAACAGCCGGTTTATACAACAAAGACGATCACAATTACAACATACCTCAAGACATATCGCACACAAGCCAGTACATTGGCGAGATAGATCATCCCCCACAGTTATAACTCTTATTTACATTTCATATTTCCATTTTTAAAATAGTACGGCAAAAAATGTTGCCGCATTATTCCCCTAAACAATTAAACTAAAAAATGAAAAACATAAGAGTTATTACAACACTATTAATATTAATTTCAGCTTTTGTATTCAACGCGTGTAAAGACGATTCAAATCCATCGGCACCACCACCGGCAAACACAGCAAATCTGATAAGACTTGATTCAGGATATGTTTTGGGAGCTGCGGCAATAGCTTCGATCTATGCAGAAGATTCAATGCATACAGGTTATAACCCGGTTTACTTTGTATTATATGATTCAGTAACGCTTGCAGTGATCACAGATGCTCACATCAGTTTTAACCCGCAGAATCACGGACACAGTGCACCATACGAAAATCCGCCTGAGATTGCAGTTGACGGAAAGTTCAAAGGAGCATTGGTACTGACCCAGTCGTTTACAGATGCACCAATGCACTGGCACATAAACTATTCAGTTCACAATCACCAGGCACCAGGTGAACCTGAAGGCGAAGGTGAATATTCACCTGGAAGAGTAAGAGACAATCCTGACGGATTCAAATCCATAGTAATGCCTGACAGTACAAAGCTTTATTTATCATACATTACACCAAATACACCTGCAGCAGGAATGAATGATTTTGAATTCATCATTAATAAGAACGAGCCGGAGTTTTTTCCGCATGACGGCTCTTATACAATTCAAATGACACCTGAATTTCTTGCAGACGGACACACGACAACAGGCAACGTAAATCCTGTAGGCGACATGAGCAACGGACATTACAAAGGAAAAATGAATCTGGATGCAAGCGGTTCGTGGAGGATCAAACTTAAAGTAATGAAGAACACGCTTTCCTACGATACATATTTTGATGTAAGCTATTAAAAAAAATCATAATGAAAAAAACAATAATATTACTGATACTGACAATTGTTTCAGTTCAGGCATGGAGCTTTACACCGAAGCATATACATTTGAAAAAACCTGTGAAGCTTTCGGACATAACTGATATAGCGAATACGGAAGATACGGAATGCGATCTTTGCGGATGTTACATGGGACTTGATCCTAACTTCGCAAAGAACCAGGTTGGGATAAGATTCAGCATGATAAAATTCTTTACAGCAGGTCACGCTGCTGTAACCAATACCGAAGTTGATCATCCGGGACACACAACGGAGGCGTCGACGGAATATTACAATGATCTTGAACTTTACGCGAGATATTATTTTACACCAAAGTTAAGGGTGATGCTGAGCGTACCATTCGGATCGAATGATATCGACGGAAAAAAGCTGAACGGAGTAGGCGACGCCAAGGTAATCGCACAGTATCAGATATACAATACTGATATTACAGGAAAGACGAATTTATGGCAGAGAATATTTGTGGGAGCCGGAGCGAGTCTACCGACTGGAGTTTACAACAAGTCACTTACATTCGGAATTGTCGAGCCGCATTTTCAGCCGGGAACCGGAAGTCTTGACCTGATACTTACAGCACTGCATCTTGCAAAGCTTGAGAAGGTGGGAGTTGGCTGGAGAAATGATTTTGTTTACACGGTCAATGGCAAGAACAAGAATGAATACAAGTTCGGCAATCGGTTTAACTGGACGTCGACATTATTCTATGAAGTACCCGTATCATCACTGACATTTCTCCCTCACGCCGGAATATATTTTGAGTCAGCTAAGCAGGACAGGTCAAACGGACTTCCTGCAGAAGGAAGCGGTGGAGACATTATGTTTGGAACCGGTGGAGTAGATGTTTACTACGGAGATTTTTCTTTGGATTTAAATTACCAGTATCCTATAAGACAGAGATTTATTGGAGAGCAGGCGGATAACAAGTTCAGGATATACACGGGACTTGGTTATTCTTTCTAAGTGGTAACTTCAGAATTTAAAAAATAGCTGAAGTTACGCAGAATTGTAAATGCTTTCTTATGTCATTCCGGGTTTTCGTTCGGAATATATATTTATATATTTGATTGTTGATCGGACAATCAGCAGTCAGAGGCGTAACTTCAGTTTATATTTCAGAAGGGTTTGAGAGATCAAACCCTTCTTTGTTTTTAAGCCGATAATTTTGTAAGTATATAAGTCTTTTTTTAAAGTTAACATCTATATGAAATAAAGATTTTATTTTACATATCCGTCTAAAACAGTGGGATTTAGCAGTAAAAATTTTTGGTTTCGATTAACCCCGCTTTCTTTTGAAAAACCAAAAGAAAGCTTGGCAAAGAAAAGTTTCCCGCTGGTGATTCATTGCCGGAAATCCAGATCAATGGCGGCAAGTATTCCAACAAGTAACCTAGTGATAACTTTACAGCCGGTGCTTGACTCGGGAATTCCTGCTTATCGCCATTGCTCTGAATTTCTTTATCGGCAATGTATCACAGGCGGGGTTTTTTTAAGAAAGGAAAATGATTTTTATATTTGTTGATTAGGTAAAGACTTTTAAGCTTTGATTAAAATGTTTGGGGGCAGCTATGTTCACTGATCAATGTAGAAGTTAAACTTAAACCTTGCAGGCACTTATTGAATGAATTGCAAAGCGGAACTTACCGGAAACTAACTATTCAACATTTTAAAACTATCGAACCTGATCAAACCGATTGAAACCTTTTCCTTCCTCAACAGTCATAACAATTAACTAAAAGAGACGCAATGTTTGAATCAATAATAATAGTAGCAGTAACATTTGTAATAACCTTTATACTTGCGTTAAACAAATCAAAATTTTATAAATAATTAACCTTAAATAAGGAGAAATAAAATGAACAATGCATTAGAATCATTAGTACCAATGGTAGCGATAGTATTCACATTCGGTATACCGGGGATCATTATTTTCTGGTGGCTGTACACCAAGCACCGCGAAAAAATGAGACTCATCGAAAAGGGTCTGACACCTGAAGAGGTCAAGGCGTATTTTTCAGATGCTGATAAAAAGCCGACAAACAAATACTCATCGTTGAAATGGGGAATACTGCTTACATTTTTAGGTATCGGAATATTTCTGGCGAATCTGTTTGAAGGATTATATGATCTTGAAGAAGGAATGACGATGGGAATAATCGTCTTATGCGCAGGACTCGGATTTCTTGTATACTACGCAGTCGTTAGCGTAAAGACAAAGAACGATACAGTAATCTAATATTTCCGAACTTCTAAAAACAAAATAATAATGAAAGTAAAACTAATTTTATTAATAGCTTGTCTGACATTTGTAACACTTAGCGGTTGTGGTATATTTTCAAAAAGATACACTAAGACCGAAACCCAGAACTTCACTGTCAGCGCGCAGGGAAAGACAAAGCTAAAGCTGGATAACATCCGTGGATCTGTTATTCTGACCCACAGCCGTGATTCCGGAGCGATCCTGATCAAAGCTTCAAAGGAGATCAAGGTAAAGAAAAAATTTCTAAATACACCCTTCAATGAGATCGGGATCCGTATCGACTCCGCTGCGAATATTGTGAGCATCACTACTGAATTAATGTCCGATGATGAGGAAGGAGTTTTTAGAATCAACATGGGGAGAGAGCAAAGGGTTGATTATGAAATACAGGTGCCTTCTAATGTTGAACTTGAAATTGAGAATGTAAGCGGCAACATTACAACCAGCGGTCTTGATAATGACCTGAAGATCGATCTTGTCAACGGAGATGTTTCCCTTGAAGAATATACCGGAAGACTTGAATGCGAAATAACGAACGGCTCATTTTCCGGACGCATTGATTCAACAAGAGGAATTACCGTGAGCACGGTAAATGGCAGCATCAGTCTTTATCTTAACAATTTTATGAATGCAGACCTGCGCGCTGAAACAGTAAACGGTAGAATTACTGAAGACAATCTTTCCTTTAAAGAGGTCATTCGTGAAAAGAAATTATTAAAAGCAAAACTTGGTAACGGCGAACCGAAAATTGATATAAGGGTCGAGACTGTAAACGGCAGAATCAAGTTTTATGGCAGGAATGAAGTGTAGGTGTTTGAGTGTATTGAGTGTGTTGAGTGTATTGAGTGTGTTGAGTGTATTGAGTGTATTGAGTTGGTGAGTTGGTGAGTATGGAAATAAGTTTTGCAATTGAAAATGTTTTTTGACAATTTATAAAAATAAAATTTAACAAAATGCCTGTGTCCTACAGGGAAATCATAGACGAGATAAGAAGAGGCGATACATCCGCGTTCAGGATAATCTCCGATGAGCTGAAGGACAAGGCATTTTCACTGACGATGAAAATTCTGAAGAATAAAGAAGAAGCTGAAGACTCTGTCCAGGAAGCATTCATGAAGCTGTTTAAGGCGATCACCGCAAATCAGTTTGAAGAACGCTCCAAGCTTTCCACTTACTTTTACAGCATCGTTTACAATACGGCGGTTGACAATTACAAGAAGCTTAAGACACAGAGATTCAGCATTGTTTCTATAGATGTAGATGATTCAAACTTTGAAGAAGGAGATGATCTTGTCAAAAAATATTATGAAAGTGACATCGATAAAAAAATTTATGAAGAGAGGCACGACATGGGGATCGATAAAAAATTTAACGATTCGGAGATCAGGGAGATCGTGAAGAATTACATTGATCATATACCGGAACAATATTCAGTCATACTTACGATGTTCTACATCAATGATCTTTCACACGAGGAGATATCGTCTGTATTAAAATTGCCCATCGGCACCGTCAAGAACAGGATCTTCAGGGCAAAGGCAAAGCTTAAAGAGATCATATTAAAAAAATATTCCGAAGAAGAAATTTTACAATACGTATGAAAAAATTTAATTTTAAAATCAGTAATTTTTATAGTATCTTTAACGAGATGTCAGAGCCCTCTAAAAATATAGACACATATCTCGACGGAAAGATAAGACAAACATTGCAATCCAATGTATCCGATGATTTCACGTTTGAGCTGATGAAGAGGATCGAGATAGAGAAAGAATTCGCGAAGGAAGATGTGAAAACATTCAAAATGGTAAAATACATTACCGGAGGATTTGTACTGGCAATCACCGCATTTATTATACTGCTCACCGTGATCATCAACAACAACGAGGAAAGTCAGGATGTAGGATTTTTCAATACGATGCTTGAAAAGTTTTCAGGGATAGTAGAATCGATCAGTGTGGTAACGACTGAAATGCTGGGGTTTACTTTTGATTATCAAACGGGTTTGGTGGTGCTTCTCATAACCGGTTGTGTATTCCTGTTTTACTTTGCCGACAGGATCATTTTCAAGAAACATGTTTAGGCAATGCTGCTTTAAAATATCATCTCTGCAGAAATTCGAGGAAACAATTTCATATCAGAATCTTACACCAAGTAAAAATTCATACCCATAGTTTTTCACACTTACGGATACCTCATTTACCACTCCTATATGGTTTTAATGTTCGAGGAATTACTTGTATAAAAATTAAAGAATGTTTTAGCAACAGACAAGTTACTGTTCATCTGAATTAATTTAATACAATAAGGTATTTAGTTTCAAATAAAAATTATTCTTAATACTGCAAGAAGCCTTTATTGATATCCTTTATCTTTCTACCTGTTCGTCTGAATACGCCAATACCTTCGCGGCTTCCGCCATCATTAGTATTACCTTCAATAGTTGTAAGAAAACCACCGTTAACTTTTTCCACGATGCCGGTATGTCCGAGTCCGCCGCCGTAAGCCATAATAAAGATCTGACCGGGCTTTACGAGTGAAGGATTTGCAGCAGCATCTTTTGATAATATTTTTTTAGCAGTTGAATTGTTCCAGTGGTTTAAAACTCCGGCTGTCTTATGAAGCGGATTCTTTTTGCCAAGTTCTTTATATGCCTTATCATATACCCAGTAAACATAGGCGGCACACCAGGAGTATCCTCCGTCAAGTCCGACGCTTGTGAGATATTCATCAACTTCGGACCGCTGTTGCTTCCGACCGGATGTTCCATCACACCAACCTGACCGAATGCGATCTGAAGAATACTTCTTATAAGGTCAGACTTTGGAGGTTCAGAGATTGGTACATTTGTAATACCGAACAGAGTAGCCCACGTAAGCGGACCGATCTTCCCATCGATGACAAGCGGGTTACCGTTTTGATCAGTGAACCTGCTTTGAAACAACTTTACGGCATTGAATGTCTGATTGCCGAAATCACCGTCGACATCAATTGGTCCGCAGCCATTTGCATTAAGCATTTTCTGAACTTCCTTTACAACCTTGGAATTTTCTTCTCCCTTTCTTACTATTCTGTTTGGATAGTTCATGATGATATGATTTGTGTTACGTGAAAGTTATTACAAAATAGATAATTCAATATTGATTAACAATTTTTCAGCTTTGTTGTTTTAGGAAATGCACATCCGTCCAAAACGTTTGTTTTTAAAAAAACTTTCTTACCTCAAAGTCTCAAAGACTCAAAGGAAAAATGTTTAAAAAAATAATTCTTTGTGTCTTTGAGCCTTTTGTGGTAACAATTTTAATCATACTTAATCGTATAGGGTTGTACTTCAACTGTTAATAGTTTTGTTTGATTAGTAACTTCTTTTAAATAACTTTATAAAATATTAATTTATTTTGGACAGCTATGTAAGAAATGAGATTGGGTTTACCTAATTGTTGATTAGTTTAAGATTTCTAAGACTTGTTAAAAATCTTTTGGACAGCACTATTTAAATTATACAAATTTGAAATTTATTTTAAATTTAAATATTCTCAAAATCATTT
>JAWXBH010000132.1:0-82053 GCA_034439935.1 bacterium | reverse complement strand
TCTTATATATTTGTATGATCACATAACCTTTACAAAATTAACAATTATTAAAAAATGGCTGACCCTAAAGTTTCTTTAAGAGATACTGCAACAGGTTTATAAATGAGAGAAAAAATCCGGAGAATTATGAAGTGGACGGGGATTGCATCCAGGATATACTTTTACAGACTGAGTTAACGGAAATACAATAGATACAAAACGAATGATTCTTTTAAAATAAAAATAAAATTAAAAAATCATGGCAACACAAGTTTCAGTTGTTACAGCAGCAACAGGAGTTGTGGCTTTTTACTCAACCTATGCAGGAGCAAGATCTGCTGCAAGTTCCGGAGATTTAATTCAAATATGGGCAGACTTATATGATGAAAAGATTTTGTTGAAAAACAATGTTGATATATGGATTGCACCAGGTAGAATTATACAGACAACCGAATCAGAACATTTGATTACTGACAAGGATGGAGGAAGTAGTACTGCTGTAAATGTTAAAATTACAGGTAATGGTTTTTTGAAAAATATGAGCCAAAAGTACAGTTGTGTTGCTATTTTTAACCAGAATTCCCGGGTTTACATTGAATGTGAAAGTCTTGAAAGCAATGGTTATGAAGATGATGATGAATCTGCAACAGTTTATTTTGAAAACGCTGCAAGCATTACAATACTTGCCAAAAAAATTTATAACTCAAAACGTAAAGCAATCTCATTTGCTAATGAGGTATCTGATATTAATATAAAAGTTGGAACAATAGAAGGCGGATACTATGATGAGGATTTTACGGGAGGAGACACTATAACTATAAGAGGTTCTGGTTATTTGACTGCAAATGAAGTTATCAGTAATAGTAATGGAAGCTGTTTAGCTCATAAGGCAGGAAACTTCACAGCAAACATTCTTAAGCTTACTACAACATTAAACAGATCAGATTCTCCAAATGCTACTGTAGAACTATCAGGGGGAACCGGCGATCAGATACTTACACTACAATGTGATGAAATAAAGGCAACACATGCTGTTTGTGTTAAACAGGAAGAAGGGTTTCTCAATCTTAAGGCAAGAAGTATATATTCCGTATATGCGCTTTCCATGGATTTATCAGCTAATGCGGATATTGAAGCAGTTGATATTGTAAGTGATTCAAAGGGGATAAATATACATAACAGCAGTTCGCAAAAAATTATCATCGACGCCAACAGCATAATTGGAAGCAATGGGAATGATGGTGTGGTTAGATCGTCAAGTGGATCGAATTATGTTTTACGGAATGCAAAGATAAAGAATACTTTTACCACTGGGGATTCAGTTTGTATCTACATTGAATCGGGAAATACTAATGTCCAAAATATTGAAATTGAGAATATAATTTTAGTAACTGGAAATAGCTTAAGTGGAAAACCAATTTACAGACCAGGAACTAATACTATTAATATTAATAATTATGGATTATTCGTAAATAGAGTAATTGATAGAACCTTAATTATTTTGAAAATCGGCACTGGTACTGAGGGGAATTATAAATTTATTCAAAGTTCCGATATTACTTAAAATAGAATGTTTAAAATAATAATCTTAACTGGAATTTTTTTTATCAAAATTAATTTTCTCTTTTCACAAGTTACACAAGAATGGGAACAAAGATACTATCAAGATACAAATACCATGGATGGTAGTAAGTCTTTAGTTCTTGATAGGGCTGGCAACATTTATGTAACAGGATCAGCTGGGGGACCGACAAATGATGATATTGTGACAATAAAGTATACTGCATCTGGTCAACAACTATGGCTCAGAAGTTATAATGGTGTCGGAAATAGCTTTGACAGAGGAGATAAGATTAAATTAGATAATGATAATAATATAATTGTCTTAGGAAACCGTACTTTTACAGGCAATGGAAGTGATTTTGTTTTGATAAAATATTCAACTTTTGGAACTGAAGAATGGTTAACTACCATTCCTTGTACCGGAAGTAATAGTTTCCCAAGTACTTTTGAGATTGACAAATTTAATAACATCTATGTGTTAGGAAGATGTAATAATAATTATGCATTAATTAAATATTTTTCAACCGGGAAACAACATTGGGTTTCTCAACTGGAAGCTCCAGATTCGTTCGATAGACCTTGGGATTTAAAACTTGATAATAGCAGAAATATTTACATAACTGGGGAAAAATCTTCGGATTGTATAACAATCAAATATGATTCAAATGGAGTTATGCAGTGGGAAAGAATTTATGGAGGGATTGGTAATCAACAAGATTTTACAAATAGTTTAGAACTTGATTGTTCGGGAAATATTTATGTAAGCGGAAGCAGTGTTGAGAATCCAAACCACTTTGGTGGATATTTGACAATTAAATACAATACAGAGGGAGTAGAGGAATGGGTAAAAATTTACGAAGGCAGTGCAAATTTTATGGATGTTGCTAAAGCAATGAAAGTTGATAAATCTGGAAATGTTTACGTCACAGGATATAGCACCGAATCTGGTCAAGGATATAACATGACTACTATGAAATATAACTCTCACGGGGACACAATATGGAAAAGAACTTTCAACAACGGATCAAATGATATTGCCACCGCTTTAACTTTAGATGAATCAGGTAATATTTACATAACCGGACAAAGCGATGGTGTTGGAGGAAACGGAGATGATTATGCAACAATAAAATATGATTCATCAGGAAACCAGAAATGGGTTAAAAGATATAATTATCAAGGTCCATTTGGAGATTATGCACAAGCAATAGCTGTTGATAATATCGGTAATGTATATGTTACCGGTCAAAGCAACAGAGATTTTTTGACCATAAAATATTCACAACCCACAGAAATAGTTTTTAATCAGTCATATACTCCAAATGAGTACAAACTTATACAAAATTACCCTAATCCTTTCAACCCTGCAACACATTTTGAATATGAAATTACCTACATGGCTTTAGTAACTATTAAAGTTTATGATGTGCTCGGAAGTGAAGTAGCTACACTGGTTAACGAGAATAAGATTCCGGGAAGGTATGAAGTTAAGTTTGATGGAAGTAAAATATCAAGTGGTATTTATTTTTATAGATTGTTCGTTGACGGGAACATCATTGACACAAAAAGCATGATACTTGTGAAATAACAATTATTTGTTAATTAAATAAAATCAGGGATGGCATCAACAGAAGTTTCAATATTAAATCGCATTACTGGTGCAGTGATATTTTATGATACATACGCTGATGCAAGGACAGCGGCCGGTAATTCTTCAACTGATTCCAATCTTATACAGATATGGGCGAACCTGAATGAACAGATACTGCTTAAAGATAAAGTTGACATCTGGATAGCCCCCGGTAGAGTTTTAAATGTTACTACTGCAAAAGAAACTATTCTTGATAATGATGGGATTTATACTGATCCGGTAGTCTGTAAAATCTACGGCAGCGGAATTATTAAAAACAGTTATAGCGGAAGCTCACCAAATACAAGATACGAATGTATAAAGATAGTAAACTCAAAATCAAAAGTAAGTATTGAGTGTGATTATGTTGAAGGATTGGGAAAAGAAGGTGCAACGGTAGGAGGTGCAACTATAAGCGTATCAAGTTCGCCTCAGTTTAGTCTAAAATGTAATAAAATCATAAGTCATTATAATTCGGCTGTTGTAATAGCAGGTTGTGATGACCTTACAATATTCTGTAATAGTATAGAATCAGGTACAGCTACAGGATATAACGGCGGTACTTCCGTTATGAGCATTTCTGCCTCGGGTGTTTTGAAGGCACAAGAATTACTTTGTTATGGACATGGAACTTGTCTTAAATATATTGCCGGGCAATTAAACGCTTCAATAAAAAAAATAAAAACTATAAATTCAGGTACAACTTCGAATCCAACAATACTTTTGGATGACGGTGGAACACAGGAGTTAATTCTTTATTTTGATAGCATAGAAAATCTGAATAGTATTGGAGGAGATGCTGTAAAAGTTACTGAAGGAAAAGCTATATTAATAGGAAGTATTATATATTCTTATAAAGGTTATTCCCTGTATTTGAATTCTGATGCTGAAATTTTTTGTAATAAAATCAAAAGTGACACTAAGGGTGTCTTAATTCAGAATTCTTCAACCCAAAGAATATTTATTGATTCAAATTTTATTGAAGGCAGTGTTGGGGCTTCAGGAGCTGTTGAAATTGCCGACTCATCAAATGTTATTATAAAAAATGCAAGAATTAAAAACATCAGTAGTTCTTCCAGCTCCATTGGAATGTATATTAATCCGGGAAACGGTAATCCAACTATAGAACTTGACAATTGGATAATAGTAACCGGAAATTTGACTTGGGGAGAATCAGTGTACGTTCTTACCGGATCTGAACCCGCAACGTATATAAAAAACTTAGGATTATTTGTGAACAAAGCAGTAGTGGGTGCGGAGATATTAATAGGAACTGAAACAAATTTTAAAGTTATAACAAATAGTCAAATCTCTTAATTAATATGTAGGCTAGTTAAAATGAATTTTCCGAAACAATAAGTTATAAAATAAAAAGTTTTATTAATTTTAGATAAAAATTATTATGGCGACTCAAGTTTCAGTATTGGATAAAAACGGCACAGTGACTTTTTACTCTACTTATGCAGCTGCAAGGAGTGCGGCTGGTAATGGAACAAGTGATCATAATTTAATACAGATATGGTCAAATTTAAACGAGCAAATTATTTTAAAGGATAAAGTCGATATTTGGATTGCAGAAGGAGTAGTACTTAATAACCTTGGTGTTTCTTTAACATCTTCATTCATTACTGTGACCGATGATGGCGTAGAATGTCATTGTAGTATTTTCGGAAATGGAATAATAAAAGCTACTTTTCAGGGGACAGGTGGAACACCTGTCTACGAATGTATTAAGACAACTCATCCAAATACAGAATTGTCAGTTGAATGTGATCATATCGAAGGTGTTGGCGGGACAACAAATGACACTAACAAAATTCAACACCCTTCAATTCATATTTCCAGTGGTAAAAAATTTTCCCTAAAATGTAATAAAATTTATAACCACCGAACTTGTGCCATTTATCTTGGATTAAACTCAACATTTAGTAATCCAACCAATATTATTGAAGAAATCACCATTGATGTTAAAAAAATCGAAATAGGTAATTCATCGGAATCTTTATCCCAATCAATTGCTATTGCCTCATCTGCCAATGGATTTATTGATGTTGATGAAGTTGTTTGTAGACATTGGGGACATTGCTTTTTACAAATGAGAGGTGATATAACTGCTAAAATCAGAAAACTTTCAACATATACTAATAATAATGGAGATAGGGATCCTGTTGTGACAATAAATCATGGTGGGTCCTATTCACCCAAACTTATTCTATAATTTGATGAGATTCTTAATTTACGATCTGATAGTAATTATTTATCAGGAGGTTCAATATTAGCCCTACAAGGTAGCGGAATGTTTATTGGTAGAAGAGCTTATTCAATAGATGGAGTTGCAATATATTTTGGAGTTAATACAAAAGGTTATATTAATTGTAAACAGATTATTAGTGACGAACTAAAAGCAATGGAATTAGATAATTTTACAGACCAAATTACAATCGTTGCAAATGAAATAATTGGTAATGAAGGAGGGGAAAATGGTTCTGTATATTCATTTGCTGGAAATTTTTTAATAAGAAATGCTAAAATTACAAATTTGCATACTGACACCCATTCTAGGGGAATTTCTCTAATAGGATTTTCGGGTAATCAACCAACTTTAGCTTTACAAAATGTTAAAATTATTACTCAAGAAACAAGTGGAACCCCTCCTTATAATGAAATTATTTTATATAATCAAACATTGATAAATGTTAAAAATTATGGACTTTTTGCAAATAGAAATAATTTATCAGATGGACATGTCAATTTAGTTATTGGAGATCTTGCGAATTATCAATTCATTCCCAATTCAGCTTTGGAATAAAAGATTAATTTGTATTCAAATAAAAGTCAGAGAATTTTTGATATTTACTCAATAATGTTTATTAATACTAGAAGAGTGTGAAGACAATTTTTATACTAATATTTTTATATTCATACACATCAAACTGCTCATCTCAACAAGGCTGGTTACAGCAAAACAGCGGGAGTTTGAGAGACCTTAAATCTGTTTCGTTCATAAATTTAGAAACGGGATTCTGTGTGGGTAACTCTGGCACAATTCTTCGAACTACTAATGGTGGGAAGAATTGGATTGATAATCCAATTGGGTTAACTAAAAACCTTAATGCAATCTCCTTCACCCCCAATAAAACAGGTTTTATAGTTGGCGATAGTGGCTGCATCTTAAAGACAACTGATATTGGAAATTCTTGGATTGCTTTAAATGTAGACGCCATGTCTATTACGACAATTTATGTTATAAATGATACAATAATTTATTGCAATGAAGCAGATGGCATTCCTAACAAATTCCTAAAAACAACCAATGCAGGAATTAACTGGATCGTTGGTACTCCTGTTGGAACAGTCACTTCAATGTCGTTTATCAATGCGAACACTGGATGGGCAGCAGTTGTATGGACAGGAGATGAATTATTTAAAACAACAGACGGTGCTTTGACGTGGGAACGGCAATTCGTGTCAGCATTTGGTTCAAATATCAGGTCTGTTTTTTATTGATTCTTTAAATGGATGGATGGGAAGTCCTAAGTATTTTGGTATACCAATTCCCTCCATCTACAAAACAACAACTGGTGGTCAAAATTGGACTGGTATGTTTCATTCTACTTTTAATAATTCTTACTCTATTTTCTTCACTGATATAAACAAGGGGTGGTCTGCAGGAGACTATGGTCTTATCTGGCACACAAGCAACAGCGGCTTAAACTGGACTCAGCAAACTCCAGTTGTTAACAATAGAATTTACCGATCAATCTACTTCACCGACTCCCTCACCGGCTGGTGTGTAGGAGACAGCGGAAGAATTTTAAAAACGACTACAGGCGGTATACTTACCAACTTTACAAATACAAACTCAGAAATCCCCACAGAATATAAGCTTGATCAAAATTATCCCAACCCATTCAATCCAAAAACAATTATCAATTACGAATTAGGAATTACGAATTATGTCTCATTAAAAGTTTATGATGTACTGGGAAATGAGATTGCAGCTTTAGTGAATGAAAAGAAATCTGCCGGAAGTTATAGTTTTGTATTCGATGGAAATAATATTCCAAGCGGAATATATTTTTATAGGCTGGAAGTTGATGGGAAGATTATTGATACGAAGCGAATGGTTATCTTAAAGTAATTTTACAATTAAAATTGCAAATGATAAAGGTTTACTAATGAGCTAAGACAACTCCAGTTCATCAGTCCCGACCTCTCACCCTTGAAATTAGTTACCTCAATAGGTAACTTGAAACAGTTAAAGAAAATTTTCTGATAAATTACCACTGCAAAATTATTTTCAGCGCATTCCTTACTGAACTCTCCGGAAAAAATAACAATTAGTTATGCAACATCGGAAAACCGATATTTGGGAATAATTGTATTTAAAGTGGTTGATTTAAAAATATTATATTAATCTAAGGGAAATTTACTTTGAAGAAAGAGAAGGATCAAAAAGAAAAATCTTTTGATGAATATCTTGAAACAAAATATGGTAAGACAGGAACTAAAACACGAAAAAATTTCGATGGAATTTCAATCACTTAAGTTTGGTCTTATAGTAAAGGAAGCAAGGGTATTCAGAAAATTAACTCAGGATGAGCTTGCTCAGAAATCAGGAACAACAAAATCTTATATCTCCCGCATTGAGCACAATGCCAGCGATATTCGTCTTTCAACTCTAAACAGGATTCTTTATGAGGGGTTGGGGGGCAAATTAAAATTTGCAATAGATTTTTAAAATTTAAATTGTAGAAAGGTCAATAAAATGGTTTGGGTAATAATAGTTTTTTTTCTAGCACACTGGTATCTATCCTTGTTCTCACAAACATTCCTTCAGCACAGATACGCAGCACATGGAGCTTTTACAATGAACAAATTCTGGGAAAGATTTTTTTATATCTTTGCCTATTTTACACAAGGTTCATCGTATCTTAGTGCCAGAACATACGGCATACTTCACAGAATGCATCATGCTTATGCAGACACCCCAAAAGATCCGCATTCCCCGAAATACTTCACAAATTTATTTTCCATGATGTGGCATACAAAAGTCGTATATGCTAATATTTTTAACAACAAGATGGAAGTCGAGGAAAGATTTACAAAAAATCTTCCTGACTGGCATTCGCTTGACAGATGGGGACAGTCTTATACAAACAGGGTACTTTTTGCCCTCTTATATATTGCTTTCTATATTTATTTCGCGCCTTTTTGGTGGCTTTATTTCTTAATCCCGTTTCATATACTCAGCAGTCCGGTTCATGGATCTATCATCAACTGGTTCGCACATAAATACGGCAAAGAAAGTTATAAAATGGGTAATACCTCAAAAAATTTCATGCCGGTGGATTTCTTAATGATGGGTGAAGATTATCATAACAATCATCATAAGTTTCCTTCAAGCGCAAACTTCGGAGTGAAGTGGTATGAGATCGATCCTACTTATCATATTATGAAGGCTCTTGACTGGGTTGGAATCATTAAGATTAAGAATAAAGGGAAGCTCATAGCGTCGGAATTTTAACATTGTGAATTATCTCTTTTTGTTTTCTTGTTTATAAGAAATTGAAGTTGTGAAAACTTAAGTAGTGTGGTTTTCACAACTTTTTTTTTAGGGCATACTTTCATATAGTATAAAGAGATCCGTGATAGTTAAGGTTTAATTACAATTGTAATTTTGAATATTATGATATATTTTTGAATGAAAGGAAATTATAACAATTGGACCGCCAACGCGGATAAATTAATTTGAAAACGTAGGATTTGCCATCTGATAACTCTTCCACAAACAATCAAAATTCTCAATCCCAAGAAAATCGAGAACCTCCGGAAAATAATTCTGATATAACAGAACAGTCAGACCAACAAAAAAAATCAAGTTACAAAAGACTTGCTCTTTTGTCCTTCGCTGCTCTGGGAATAGTTTACGGTGATATCGGTACGAGCCCTCTTTATGCATTGAAGGAATGTTTTCACGGTCATAATGCGATTGCTCCTACTGATGGAAATGTGCTGGGAATTCTTTCACTTGTATTTTGGGCTTTGATCATTACAATCTCTATAAAATATCTGTTACTGGTAATGCGGGCAGATAATGATGGTGAAGGAGGAATTCTTGCTCTTATGGCTCTTGTACGTCCGACAAATTCCAATAAAGGATGGAAATATGTTTTAATAATGACATTGGGGTTATTTGGAGCTGCCTTGTTATATGGAGACGGAATCATAACTCCTGCAATATCTGTCCTAAGTGCTGTCGAAGGTCTTAAAATTGCAACTCCTTTTTTTGAACCTTACATACTTCCCTTAACAGTATTAATTCTTACAATTCTTTTTGCAGTTCAATATAAGGGTACATCAGGCGTAGGGAAAGTTTTCGGACCGGTTACATTGATCTGGTTCATTACGATTGCTATTCTTGGATTAATGTCCATCATAAAAAATCCTGAAATTCTTAAAGCTGTTAATCCTTATTATGCAGTTGAATTCTTTGTGGTAAATAAATTTCACGGATTTGTGCTTCTCGGTTCCGTTTTTCTTGTAGTTACAGGCGGTGAAGCTCTATATGCCGATATGGGACATTTCGGAAGAAGACCAATAAAGTATGCATGGTTTACTATAGTCCTCCCATGCCTGTTGTTAAATTATTTCGGGCAAGGTGCTTTATTGCTGGATAACGAAGAAGCAGCTTCTAATCCCTTTTACTATCTTGCACCCGAATGGGCACTCTATCCATTGGTGATTCTTGCAACATTTGCAACTGCAATCGCTTCACAGGCAGTCATTTCCGGTGCATTCTCTCTTACATTTCAGGCACTCCAGCTTGGATATTTACCGAGGATGAGAATCCTTCATACTTCTGAGGAAGAACGCGGACAGATCTATATTCCAAGATTGAACTGGGCACTGTTTGTTGCGACAATTGCACTTGTTTTGTCATTCAAAACTTCAAGCAACCTCGCGGCAGCTTACGGTATCGCAGTTACCTCAACAATGGTAATTACTACTGTTCTTCTTTTTGCTGCAATGATAAAGTTATGGAAGTGGAGTAAACCTCTTGCAGTAATTGTGACCACGTTTTTCCTTATAATAGATCTTTCATTCTGGGGAGCAAATCTTTTGAAGATCTTTCAGGGTGGATGGGTACCGCTTGCATTGGGCGCGCTGATTTATTTTTTGATGAACACCTGGAATTCTGGAAGGAAAAATCTGCTTGAAAAGATCCGGCAGCAGACAATGTCACTGGAAAATTTTATTACAGAGATTTTAAGCATTCGCATGATCTCAATTCCCGGTACCGCAATTTATATGTCAAGCAACATTAACGGAACTCCTCCTCCGCTCATATTGAATATTAAACATAACCGGCTCCTTCATAAGCAGGTTGTAATTTTGACAATCAGATTTCAGAAAACACCGCACATCAGGATCGAGGACAGGATTCAGATTGAGGAGCCGACAGATGGTTTCTTCCGGGTCATTGCAAATTACGGGTTTATGGATGTGACCAACATACAATCGATAATTGACGTCCTTCAGGCACATGGTGTAAAATTAAAAATGGATAATACTACATTTTTCTTAGGAAGGGAAACTTTGATCCCCAACAGGAAAAAAGGTATTGGGATCATACGGGACAAAATATTTATTTTAATGTCCAATAATGCACAACGTGCAACCGATTTTTTTAATATTCCGCCTAACAGGGTTTTTGAAGTCGGTACTCAGGTGGAATTGTAATTTCATTATATAATTTTAATGGCTCTCGCATCCGAATTTAAGCAATCATTAAAGACCGTTGACTCCGAAGAAATACTCGACCTTGTAATTTTCAGACCCGTTTCGTTTATATTGGTAAAATTGATTTACAATACAAACATCACACCCAATCATATTTCAATTGTTGCATTGGTATTCGGGATTTTGTCAGGAGTGCTTTATGGCTTCGGGACACATCAGTTTTTTATTCTGGCATCGGCAAGCTTCTTTATATGTAATACACTCGATTGCATGGACGGTCAGCTTGCACGTTTAAAAAAAAACGGTACGAAGATCGGGAGAGTGATTGACGGCTTCATTGATTACATAACTTCTGTTTCAGTATTTCTGGGTCTTGGAATAGCCATGACACATATCACCGGCGATCCTCTCTATAGCTGGGCTTTAACTGTTGCCGCAGGCATATCAAAAGCACTTCAGAATATGTTCTTTGATAATTACCGGAACATGTATCTGGAATATGTTTACCATAAAGCTTCAAGTTTGGATGATGAAATAAAGGAATATACTGAGGAAAAAGAACGGCTTCAAAATATAAATGGCAAAGCTATAGAAAAAGTTTTGATCTCGCTATATCTTGCTTATTCTAATTTTCAAAAAAAATCTACCAAGCACATTGAATTAAAAGTTACTCCGGAAACCTATAAAGCCGGGAATAAATTATTATTGAGAATGTGGAGCTGGATCGGCTCGACTACTCACATGGTCGTGCTGATTATATTTTCAATAATGGACAGGATCGATCTTTACCTGATTGCCTCCATTACAATCGGTAATATTATTTTTTTAATACTACTGCTCTGGCAAAAGTCTGTAATTAGAAAGCTCACAATTCAAAGTTAAAAGTTAAAAGTTAATAAAATCCTGTAATCAATTTAATTTTACAGGTAAAACATAAAACCTACACCAAATTAATAAAAAGATGCAGGCAATCATACTCGCGGCAGGAGCTTCCCGGCGTTTAAGACCTCTGACTGATTCAACTCCCAAATGTTTATTGAATATCGGGAGAAAAAATTTGTTACAAAGGACAATTGAGAATGTCTTAGATAACGGAATTGATGATTTTATTTTTGTTACAGGATACAGAGAAAATATGATCCGGGATTTTATTAATGATAACTTTCCGGCTCTGAAAAGAACCTTTATTACAAATTCAGATTTTGAAAATAATAACAATTCGTATTCATTGTGGATGACAAAGGATCATTTAAAGGACGATATAATTTTGCTGGACAGCGATATCCTTTTTGACGGAAGGATCATTGCTAAATTATTAAACTCCCGTAATGAAAACTGCCTTGCAGTGAATTTTACCAAAGAACTCGATGAAGAACAGATCAAAGTTATCATTGACCCGGAAAACATTGTTACAGATATCGGCAAACACATCTCAATACCATTGTCTGCGGGAGAATCCATAGGTATCGAAAAGTTTTCTTCATATTTTATGAAAGACCTATTTGTTATATTGAACCGAAAAATAGTCAAAGAAAATAATGTTAACGAGTTCTACGAAGCTTCCTTTCAGGAAGTAATAGATAATGGTGATCCGAGGAACAGTATATATGCAGTGAATGTTGCAGAATTCACGTGTACTGAGATCGATACAGTTCAGGATTACGAAAATGCCCAAAAGATCTTAATCAAATGAATAAATTTAACAGACCCGGATTCTTCGGAGGTTTTTCATTATTTCCTCCGGTCATCAAACTGCTTCTAGTTTCAAATGTAGCTATATATATTATTTTCGATCTACTTCTTTCAGGATTTTCCATCGGAAGCACTCCATTCGAATTTATCAAATTAAAATATTTTGCATTAGATCCGTTAAGTCCGATCACCATTTCAGATTATGGAGAGATCAGATTTTTACCGTGGCAGCTTTTTACTTACATGTTTCTGCACGGAGGCTTCTTTCATTTATTGCTCAATATGCTTGCCTTGTGGATGTTCGGAGCAGAACTTGAAAATACATGGGGACAAAAAAGATTTTTTACTTACTACCTGGTCTGTGGAGTTGGAGCAGGACTTTGTAATTTGCTTATTGCTCCATTATTCACATCTGTCGGACCAACTGTTGGCGCATCGGGAGCTATCTATGGCATTCTTGTAGCTTTCGGATATTTATTCCCGGACAGAAATATTTATATTTACGGACTTATCCCTGTTAAAGCAAAGTATCTTGTAATAATTTATATGCTGATAGAATTATTTTCATTATCAGGAGGCGCAAATTCCGGCATTGCACACGTTGCTCATCTTGGAGGCGGAGTTGTAGGATTAATTTACCTTCTAATCTTCTATCGCGGATCTTCAAACAAATTTTTTGGCAATACAAATTTCAAAGATAAATTTACTTCATACACTTCATCCGGCAAACGGACATATACGCAACCGGTTTATAGTAATGGCTCAAATCCAAAAAAAGAAGAAGTTTCCGATGCAAAGTTTCAAGACCTTAATCTGACTGATTATAAAAAAGAAATGGATATGAAGCAGAAATCCGATGAAGACAGATTGAATGAGCTGCTTGAAAAGATCGGACATAGCGGATACCAGAGTCTGACCCCAAATGAACGAAACGAATTATCAAAATTAAGCAAGCGGTAGGAATATTTATGCAAACCGAAACATTATCAAAAAAATACTGCAATGATCTGACCTCTTATTCACGTTATGTAACACGTGAAGTATCCATCGGAAAAATTGCTCTCGGTGGAAGCAATCCCATCCGCATTCAGTCAATGACAACAACAGATACAATGGATACCATTGCAACCGTTGAGCAGTCAATCAGAATCATAGAGGCTGGAAGCGATTATGTCAGGATCACCGCGCCAAGCATTAACGAAGCTAAGAATCTTCAGAATATAAAAGATGAATTAAAGAAAAGAGGTTACGACGCACCTTTGATAGCTGATATTCATTTTACTCCGAATGCCGCAGAAATTGCTGCGAGAATTGTAGAGAAAGTGAGAGTTAATCCCGGTAATTATGCAGATAAAAAGAAATTTAATTTTATTGAATATACTGATGACACTTATGAATCGGAGTTGGAAAGGATCAGACAAAAATTCTCTCCTCTAGTAAAAATATGCAAAGAGTATGGAACAGCGATGAGGATCGGTACAAATCACGGCTCTCTTTCAGACAGGATAATGAGCCGCTTTGGAGATACACCTCTGGGAATGGTTGAATCTGCGCTTGAGTTTGTGAGGATCTGCGAAGATCTGGACTATCATGGGATCGTTCTTTCAATGAAAGCCAGCAACCCGAAAGTAATGGTCGAAGCTTATCGGCTTCTGATCAATAAAATGGAAGACGAGAATATGAATTATCCTCTTCATCTCGGTGTGACCGAAGCAGGTGACGGTGAAGACGGAAGAATAAAATCCGCTGTCGGGATCGGCAGTCTGCTTGAAGATGGTATAGGCGATACAGTTCGTGTCTCATTGACTGAAGAACCTGAGTTTGAAGTACCTGTTGCAATCGAATTGGTAAGCCGGTATAATACACGCGCGGGGCATAAGGAAATTTCTCCGATACTTGAAAATCCACTCGATCCTTTTGATTTTAAAAGAAGGGATACAATTGAAGTGGATAAAATTGGGCATCATAACGTTCCAGTTGTCATAATTGATGCAGATGAGGAAATAATTGCTGACCACAAAGCATTGAACGATCTTGGTTATAACTATAGTAAGTCACTTGACAAATGGAACATTGGAGACGCCGCTCCGGATTTTTTGTATCTCGGGAAAAAAGATTTAAGATATCATCTACCGGGTACATTGAAGAAGATTTTTGATTATGAATTCTGGGTAAAACAGGAAAACAAAACCGATTCATTTCCGCTGTTAAATGCTGAGCAGTTTTTGTCAGCAAAGGAAATGAATGATCGGTTAAATTTTATTTCAATAACCATAGATGACTTAAGTGAACAGTTTCTGAATGAATTTTCCGGTCACAATAATGCAGTACTAATTATCAACAGCGATAATGCACATTCAATGGCGGAAATGAGAAGAGTATTCATCGAGTTAATAATTAGAGAAATAAAGAACCCGGTAATAATCAGCAGAAGCTACAAAGATATTGATGATGAAAAGTTAATGCTGCACAGTGCGACTGATATCGGTGCGTTACTTCTTGACGGTTTGGGAGACGGGATCCGTATACGATCAGAAAATACAGAATTAAAAAAGATCAACAGCATTAGCTTTGGAATATTGCAGGCAACACGAACAAGAATTTCAAGAACTGAATATATCTCGTGTCCATCATGCGGCAGGACTTTATTTGATCTTCAGATAACAACTTCGATGATTCGCAAAAGAACTGATCATCTTAAAGGCGTAAAGATCGCTATCATGGGATGCATTGTTAATGGTCCAGGCGAAATGGCTGATGCGGATTACGGATATGTAGGAAGCGGACCCGGAAAGATAACACTCTACAAAGGCAGAGAAATTGTTAAAAAAAATGTCCACACGGAAATTGCTGTCGATGAATTAATAAATTTGATAAAGGATAACAACGACTGGGTTGATCCTTCCTGAGCTCCGCTATTTTAAAAACAAACCAAGGGGTAAAATTAACAATGAAAATTCTATTTACAAATTTTCTATGCATTCTTCTGTTCATTTCATTCAATACAGCACGCTCTAGCGCTGAGCCATATTCGATTGAACTTGAACGGATCAACATGCCCGGGACACCTTCGATACATTCTTTTGCATTTGCACAATCAAACGGTAAATGGCTTTTTATCGGGGGCAGAACGAACGGTCTGCATGGATTTGATGCCGCTTCGGCATTTCCAAAACAATACGCGAATAAAAATATATTTGTGATAAATCCGAACACACTTCAAACTTATTCAAGGAATATATTTATTGACTGCGCCTATTCAACAGCCGATCCACTGAGATCGACCAACATGCAGTTTGTACAGGACGGAAATAAATTATATATAACCGGTGGTTATGGATTTGACAGTACTTCCGGAAATTTTGTAACCTTTCCGGTGCTCACAGTAATTGATGTTGAAGAAATGATACAGGCAGTTTCAACGGGAGCATCAGTTTTACCACACATACGACAGCTTACTGACAGCAGGGTGCAGATATGCGGTGGTGATCTTGAAAAGCTCGGAGATTATTTTTATCTGGCAGGCGGGCATAACTTCAACGGACTTTACAGCAATTTTTCTAATGACCAGGTGTATTCAAATCAGATAAGAAAATTTAAGATAACTGATACCGGAGGAAATCTAGGCATAACGGATTACAGCACAGCAGATGATACTGTTGAGTTTCACAGACGGGACATGAATGTAGTACCCGCAATGAAACCCGACGGAGTAACACCTTATCTCATGTTGTACGGCGGAGTTTTCAGACACGGGTCAAATACTCCTTATCTCAATCCTATTAATATCGAAGCATCAGGAACATTTGTCGATTTTACTTTTACACAAAAGATGAGTCAGTATACATGCGCGTTTTTAAATGCTTTTAATCCAACCAGCGGGGATATGCATACTACTTTTTTTGGGGGGATGAGCGTATATTATTATAACGAAATTACGCAAATGCAGGTATACGATTCTCTTGTTCCTTTTATCAATGACATTACAACACTGACAAAATTCAGCAGCGGTATTTCGGAAGAAAAAATTTCCATTACAAAAATGCCTGCTCTGCTGGGAACAAATGCACAGTTTATTCTTGAGCCTTCAATCCCGCAATTCAGTAACGGCGTGATAAAGCTTAATGAATTATCAGGGAGAACGTTTGCCGGTTATATATTCGGAGGCATAAGAGCGCTGCTTCCAAACAATACGCCAAGCTTCCCAAGTGATTATATTTTAAAAGTTTACATTACTCCTAAGGTCGTCAACATTACTACGTTAAGCAGTAACATTCCAGCGAAGTACGAGCTTGCACAAAATTATCCCAATCCTTTTAATCCTTCCACAAAAATAAAATTCTCCGTGAATTCCGGAAGTCAGGAGACAACACTGAGGGTTTTTAATTCACTCGGCAATGAAGTAGGTTTGCTTGTAAATCAAAGACTTTCTGCCGGAGTGTATGAAGTAAGTTTTGACGGAAGTAAAATGTCAGGCGGAATTTATTTTTACAAGCTTCAGTCAGGAAATTTTACGGAAACAAGAAAGATGCTGTTAATCAAATAGTAAGTGGCTGTGTAAAAATTTTCATTAAAATTATTCTAAAAAAATTCTATATTGATCAATGCTAGAGTCATATATTCCAATAATGTTAATACTCGCAATTTCAATTTTATTTGCGGTTGTTAATGTAAAATTTTCATCACTATTAGGACCATCGAGACCTAACAAAGAAAAACTTTCAACGTACGAGAGTGGAGTTGAGCCGGTTGGAACAGCACACGACAGATTCTCTGTAAAATTTTACATGGTAGCTGTTTTATTTATACTGTTCGACATTGAAATTGTTTTTTTATATCCGTGGGCAGTTTCATTCCTGAACCTTGATCAGGTAAGGATGGTTTATTCATTCATAAGTGTTATGGTTTTCATCGTAGTATTACTCGTCGGTTACATTTATATCTTAAAAAAAGGAGCATTGAAATGGGATTAGAAGAAAAATTATCCAAAGACGGTTTTGTCACATCGAAGATAGATAATTTAATAAAGTGGGCAAGAAAGAATGCCTTATGGCCAATGCCGATGGGTATTTCCTGTTGCGCAATTGAAATGATGGCAGCTGCCGGACCAAGATTTGATATTTCAAGATTTGGAAGCGAAGTGTTCAGATTCTCACCAAGACAGTCTGATGTAATGATCGTAGCGGGAACAACAACTTACAAAATGGCAACAGTCGTAAGAAAAATTTATGATCAGATGCCGGAACCAAAATGGGTTATTGCAATGGGTGCCTGCACATCAAGCGGTGGGATGTACAGAACATATTCCGTGGTTCAGGGTATTGACCAGTTCCTTCCGGTAGATGTTTATGTAGCCGGATGCCCGCCAAGACCTGATAATTTATTAAATGCATTAATGAAACTTCAGGAAAAAATTTCCACAGGACAAGAAGGAAGCTTTTCAGTTAATTAAAAATTTGTTATAAAAAAAATAAAAAGGAGAAATCATGAAAAAAATAATTTACTTATTTGTTATAATTTTTAGTTGCTCAGGTTTCATCAATGCTCAATCAACTATATGGCTTGAAGGATTCGAAAATACACAACCTAATAATTTACCACCTGGATGGTCATTTGCTGACAATTCAGGATTTAATTTTCAACCCGACACAATGTGGACGGTGAGAGATTCCGGAGCGATTGTTCCCGGAGTTCAGGCAACACGTCCGGCAAGATCCTATGAAGGTTTAAGATCCGCAAGCGTCAGCTGGTTAGTTGGAACAGGTGGTACAGATAATATTGGAGATGCATGGATGGTTACAAAAAAAATTGTTAATGTGCCGAACGATGGCATATTTCAATTTTTTGCAACAGGGGGTACACCAACATTATCGGATAGCATGCAGATCTGGATTAGCACAACAGATTCAACTCCAGCATCTTTCCTAGCAAATCCAAGTAATTACAATCAAACAATTAAATTTGCGCCTAATCCGATATACGCTCAATTTTCTGAGTATTTTATTGACCTTTTTCCTTATGCTGGACAAAGCATATATGTCGGATTCCGTTATTATATTGATGTAACAGTAGATGGTGTAATGATCCAAGTGGATAACGTAAGTCTGTTTGGAACAGTTGGTATTTCACAGAGCGGAACAAATATTCCTGAGAAATTTTCATTAGCTCAAAATTATCCAAACCCATTTAACCCTTCAACAAAAATTAATTTTGATCTTGCAAAAAGTACGAATGTTAAGCTAACTGTATTTAACTCTCTCGGTCAGAAAGTAGCAGATATTTTCGAAGGATTTAAACCGGCTGGTTCTTACAAAGCAGATTTTAACGGAAGTTCATTATCTAGCGGAATTTATTTTTATAGACTGGAGACTGATTTTTTTACTGAAACAAAGAAGATGCAGCTTGTAAAATAATTTCATAATAGAGATTCACGTTTTCAGCCCGCTTAGCTAAGGTTAAGCGGGTTTTTTGTTGTTTAAAATAAATATTATATTGAGTAAGTTTGTTCAAACAAAATTAATGAAACCAGAAAGACTGGAACTACTTAAATCCAAGCTACAGAACTTCACAATCAATTACACAGAGGTTAACGGAACACCCGCTTTATACATTACAAAAGAAAATATTATTGACGTTTGCAAAATCCTGAAATCAGATAATGATCTGAAATTTGATTCACTCCTTGACGCGATAAGTGTTGATTGGTTTGAAAAAAAGGACAGGTTCGAAATGATATACAATCTTACTTCAATAGATAACAACGAACGCATCTTCCTGAAAATAAAATTAGACAGCAAGGCGCCCGCGATGCAAAGCCTGACGCAGGTCTGGGGATCTGCCAACTGGTATGAACGTGAAGCTTTTGACATGATGGGGATCGACTTCATAAATCATCCTGATCTCAGAAGAATGTATATGCCTGAAGAATTCGAGTATTATCCGCTTAGAAAAGACTTTCCGTTGATGGGCATTCCGGATTCGATACCACTTCCAAATAAGTAGAATAAGATTCATAAGATTCATAAGATTTGGCTATAATTATTAACTGCTAACTATTAACTACTCACTACTAACTGAAAATATGTCAAACACAATTTATCAGGAATTACAGGATAAAGATTCCGATATAAAAAAAACAAAAATTCTCCAAGCGCTTGAGACCGAAGATCTCAGTGTGCAATTTACCGATTCACTGGATAATGAAATGGTTCTCAACATGGGACCGCAGCATCCTGCCACGCACGGTGTATTGAGGTTGCTTGTCAGCTTAGATGGAGAGACCGTAATGAAATGCGTTCCGGAACTTGGTTATCTTCACAGGGGCTATGAGAAGCTTGCTGAATCCTGTACATATCATGAATTCATTCCTCACACTGACCGGCTTGATTATCTTTCACCCATGGCAAATAATGTTGCCTATGCGCTGGCAGTTGAAAAACTTATAGATCTTGAAATTCCTGAAAGAGGAAAATACATTCGAGTCATCATCGCCGAACTAGCGAGGATACAGTCCCATCTCCTTGCAATGGGCGCTCTCGTGATGGACATCGGAGCGATTACACCTTTCCTCTGGGCAATTCGTGAACGTGAAAAAATTCTTGATCTGTATGATGTTATCTGCGGAGCAAGATTTACAACTTCTTACACAAGGATCGGGGGAGTTGCACAGGATGTAACAGATGAATCGCTTGCTGCAACGAAAGTTTTCGTAGATGAATTCTCAGCGAATCTTCAGGAGATAAGAAATCTTGTCGAAAGAAATAAAATTTTTATTGAACGGTGTGAAGGCATCGGATATCTCGCAAAAGAAGAATGCATTGAACTGGGTTTGACAGGACCACTGCTCAGAGCCTGCGGTGTGTCAAGAGACATCAGGAAAGACGCTCCTTACCTTGTTTATGATCAGCTTGATTTCCGCGTACCAACATATCCGGACAGTGACTGTTTGGCAAGATATTATGTCAGAGTTGAAGAGCTGGTAGAATCAACCAACATCCTGAAACAATGTCTTGAGAAAATCCCTAAAGGTCCGCATACTGCTTTGCAGTCAAAAAAAATATTGCCTAAGAAAGAAAGGGTTTACACAAAAATGGAAGAGCTTATACATGATTTTATGATAATTAATTTTGGTGTTAATCCTCCTAAAGGCGAATCCTATACCGCTGTTGAATCATCAAAAGGTGAGCTTGGATTTTATACCATTAGCGACGGAAGCGGAAACCCCTGGCGCATGAAGATCCGCTCGCCAAGCTTTGCAAATCTTCAGGCATTAGCTCCCATGATGAAAAACTGCATGATCTCTGACACAGTGGTCATCATTGGAAGCGTTGACCCTGTAATGGGTGAAGCAGACAAATAAATTTCAAATATCAAATTTCAAATGTCAAATAATAATCAGTTATATATACCTTTGTTCGATGAAAATGAAATGAAGATGGTCGAGCATCATATTTCAAAGTACCCACAAAAGATGGCAGCGATAATGCCTGTGCTTTGGATGATCCAGAATAAATACGGATGGATATCTCTTGAAGCTATGAAATATGCAGGAGATCTGTTAAACCTTCCTGCTGATCATGTGCTCGGTGTGGCGACATTTTATACAATGTATTTTAAAAAGCCGATGGGAAAATTTCATTTGCAGGTTTGTACGAATGTTTCCTGTATGCTCAGAGGAGGTTACGAAGTATTTGATCATATATGCAGTAAACTGGAAATTAAAAATAAGGAAATTACTTCCGACAAAATGTTTTCAATTGAAGAAGTGGAATGTCTCGGAAGCTGCGGCACTGCACCAATGCTGCAGGTAAACAATAAAGAATATTATGAAAATCTGTCTTTGAACAAAGTAGATGAACTGCTGACACAACTTAGAAATTCAAAATAATTTAATGGAAAAAATAATTTTAAAGGATATTCCAGACTTAGATAAGATCGATGTTTATGTGGCTAACGGCGGTTATACAGCACTTAAGAAAGTACTGAACAGCATGAAGCCGGATGAGGTTATTGAAGAGGTTAAGAAGTCCGGTCTTAAAGGCAGAGGCGGCGCGTGTTTCTCTACCGGAATGAAATGGTCTTTTATGCCGAAGGGAAATGAAAAGCCGAAGTATCTCTGCTGCAATGGGGACGAAAGCGAACCCGGAAGTTTTAAAGACCGTGAGATATTTGAAAAAAATCCCCAACAGTTCATTGAAGGTTCTATCATCGCTGCATACGCAATGGGAATCGGAGCTGTCTATGTTTACATTCGCGGCGAGTACTGGAAGTGGATCAACATCATGGAAGAGTGTGTAGCTGATGCTTATAAGAAGGGCTATATCGGAAAGAATATTTTAGGCTCGGGCTATTCTTGCGAAATGTATGTACACATGGGAGCAGGAGCTTATATCTGCGGCGAAGAAACTTCGCTGATGAATTCGCTCGAAGGTAAAAGAGGGTATCCGAGATTCAAACCACCGTTCCCTGCAGTGAATGGAGTCTGGGGAAATCCAACTACGATTAACAATATTGAAACTCTTGCCAATGTACCTGAAATAATTAACAAGGGTGCAGAATGGTTCAGCAAGATTGGTGATCCAAGACAGCCGGGCACACTGCTTTTCGGTGTAAGCGGCGATGTTAATAAACCCGGAGTTTACGAATTACCAACAGGCATCCCTTTAATAGAACTGATCAATGATCATTGCGGAGGAGTTACCGGCGGAAAGGAAATCAAGATGGTAATTCCGGGCGGCTCGTCAATGCCCCCGCTCAACAGGGAAGAAGCTTTAAAGGTCAGAATGGATAATGAGAGTCTTAAGGAAGTCGGTTCATTTATCGGTACTGCAGGAGTTATCGTTATGGCTGAAGGAACTGATATTGTTGATGTCATAAGGCGTGTTACTAAATTCTATTACCATGAATCCTGCGGTCAATGTACTCCCTGCCGTGAAGGATGCGGATGGATGCTTAAGGTTCTTAACAGGATCATGGATGGAACAGGAAGAATGAGCGATCTTGATCTGCTTATTTCCGTTGCTGAGAACATTGAAGGTAATACCATCTGCGCTCTTGGTGACGCTGCGGCATGGCCGGTAAAGCATGCAGTAAGAAAATTCAGAAAAGATTTTGAAGCAAAAATAAAAGATAAAACATTAGAGCTTCCCGCTCTTAATAAAGTTCATGGTCTGCAGATGTCAGATGAATACGATACGATTACATTTCAAAGCGAACAGGAAGTTGTCGAGGGAATGATCGGTAAAGTTCAGGAGCTTATAAATAACGATGATGTTAAAAGATTCAGTTCATAAAATAATAAAATTAATTATTGTAAATTATTATTATGATTTCCATTCCAATAAAAGTTAAACCATTAGAAAATTATAAAATTTGGATAGAGTTTGAAGATGGTGTTAATGGAGAATTAGATTTAACTTTCTTACAAAACAAAGGTGTTTTTAAAGCGTTGAACGATCACAATGTATTCAAAAAAATTTACATTGATGTAGAAACAAAATCAGTAGCATGGACTAAAGATATTGAACTTGATTCCAATAATTTATATCTGAAATTAATCGGAAAAACATTCGAAGAATGGAAGAGCGAAAACATAGAATATGCCTCAAATAAGTAGATTCTTTGGTATCATTATTTCAATGTTTTTTAATTACCATAACCCTCCTCATTTCCACGCTCGATACGGTGAGTTTGAAGCATTAATTTCCATTGAGTACCTGAATATAATTGAAGGTAATTTACCATCAAGAGCTTTAGGGTTAGTAATTGAATGGGCATCTATTCATAAAGAAGTTTTAGCCGAAAACTGGGAATTGACAAAGAACTATAATTCTCCTATGCAAATCGAACCCTTAAAATAATTATAAAAACTGACTTAAGAAAAACTACACTTTCCTTGATTGTGATTCCGGCAATCTTCCCAATTTTACTTTGAGTTTATTATGAATAAATTCACTACTTACCTTTTACTTGCTCTCGGAATGTCAGTCAGAATATCCAGCGCACCGTAAATAGGAAGACCGTATATCTTCAGAAGCCATGTTTTAAAAAACCACCGTCAACTGCAATACATTCGCCGGTGATATATGATGCCGCGGGCATGCAGAGAAATGCGACTGCAGCTGCAACTTCACTTGCCTCTCCTACTCTTCCTGCCGGTGTTCTTCCCAATATTGAATTTAATTTTTCTTCATTGCTCAGCACAGGTTCCGTCAACGGTGTTCTTATATACCACGGTGCTACGGCGTTCACCCTTATTGCATTCTTAGCCCACTCGACGGCAAGGTAGCGTGTAAGCTGATTTATCGCAGCTTTTGAAATCGCATAAGGCGCGCCGGTTCCGACAGAAGTCATACCTGCAACTGAAGTAATGTTTACTATTGCTGCATCTCCGGACTTCTTTAACAGGGAATGAAACAGCTTTGACATTTCAAACACTGATTTCATGTTAAGATTCAGCAGCTTATCGAAATCATCTTCCGTACTTTCAACTGTCTTCTGTCTTGTGTTAGTCCCTGCATTGTTGATCAAAATATCCAGACTTCCCCACTCCTGTTCTATTACCTCAAAAAGTTTGACTCTGCTTTTTCGGTCAGTTACATCGCAGCTCATTCCCTTTACATTTTTACCGGACAAAACATCCAGACATCTATTCACATCATCCTTATTTCTGGATACAAAAAATACTTCAGCGCCTAATTCAAGAAACTCTTCCACGATACCTTTTCCGATTCCCTTAGTGCCTCCGGTTATCAATGCCTTCTTATCCTTAAGATTCCAGCGGTTGTTCATAGTCCTGTTTTTGATTTATAAAATTTCTATTTCGTTTTCACTCCATTTCAAATAATTGAAATAAATATTAATATTACTTTCATAAACATTTTTCTTTAAGCTTGTAAGCTCTTTACTTAATAGCTGAAAATTATTTTTCACAATACCATTGTCAACTGCTTTAATAATCTTTTTCAGACAATTTATGACAGCAGCTTCTGTTTTATAAAATTTATTCCTGCTCTTAAGAAATTTCACCGTAGCTGCTATCAGATGCCCGAGCAGCTTATGATTTCCGATCTTATAATGTATCAGCAGATTCAGCATCCGGCAATGAGCTTCAAGGAAAACCGTATGCTTAAGAAATTTACTTTCAAAAAGTAAATTAATCATTTTCAACGCATCTTGATAATTTCCATTCACGAAATGATATCTTGACATGTCATAGTACAATGAATTGTAAAGATTGATGATGATCTTACCTTTATATTTCAGCAAGTTCTTTCAACCTGATTTAAAAGGGTCTGCTCCAACTTCAGCTTGTCATTATCATTCAAAGCCTCGTTAAGCCGGATACTATTATAAATTGTTTCCGATCTTAACTCGAATTTGCCCGGCTTCCCATAAAGCTTTATGTATTTGTTAAGGTAGTTCTTCGCAGCCTGGATTTTTCCGCCGCTGACAGCAGATGAAATAAGCGATAACATTGAGACCTTGCTGTTATCGTAAATAAATTTCTGAAAAACTATTTCATTCTTTGATATTAAGATGAATCTTTTTTGATTGTGACCGAAAGCTTCATCAAAATTTCCTGTGATTTCATTTGCGAGATATTTGGCAAACAACAGTCTCTCTTTTGCAATGAGTGACTTTACTTCCGACTCATTCACCGATTGAAGCCGGTGAAGTATCTTCTCAACTTTTTCTCCGGTGGATCTGTCTCGGATCACACCTTCCCTTCTCTGGATCTGAAATAATTCCGATACTATTCTGTTATACTCATTTATGTTAAGCATTTTCTTTATGACCTCAACCTCCCTGTCATAAAGCTCGATCATGTTTTTCTTCGGAATATCTTCCTTCTTTGTAAGCTGTCTCTCCAGCTCAAGGAAATTCAGGAGATAGGTGAACATCTCGTATTTCTCCGCAATCTCCTTCCCGGTCTGAACAGTCTTGAAGTAACGGCTCATGAGGGCTTTTTCAAAAAGGATCTTACAACTGCCCATTATGCTACTCAGCTTTGCATCAATGGAATTTTTGTTTGAATATGAATTGAGACTTTTGAAGATCAGTCCGCTGAGATAATTTTTGTTAAAGGTAAAGTTCTTTACAAACTTCTCTTTCCTGTATTTTTTCCTTATCAATTCTTCATCATAAGTGCTGAGTGAATCGATCACATCAAAGAGCTTCATATAATTCTTGCTGCCTTTTTGTGCCGAAGCTTTTATTCTGAAATATCTCTTCTCACTTTTAGTAAGGGATTTTATAAGTTCAAATAATTCTAAGCTCGGCTTCATCGGATTTAAAATGATACAGAAAATTTTACAAACATAATGGTAATTGCTCCAGCAATTGATCAAAAGAATAATGAAAATCTCCCGGTAGAATTCAAATAGTGGACTCTAATTTTCCGGATTAATTTGTATCAATAGAATTTTACGCTCGTAATATATTTTATAAATTCAAAAAAATAAATCGCTAAATATAAAATTAATTTCATGAAAAAAATCATTCTTACCATTTCTATCTTAACAATCCTTATTTGTTCGGATATATTAAAGAGCCAGGATTTTACAAAAGTTACTAACAGCGTTGTGAGCATTGACCGCGAAGCCTCAAGGGGTGTTAACTGGATCGATTATGATAATGATAACGACCTTGATCTGTTCATTACAACCGGTTATCGTTACGGTGACGACAACCTGCTTTACCGGAATGATAACGGAACATTCGTGAGGATCTTCAATCAGCCGCTCGTCGATGACAGTCTTCCGTCCGACGGCTCAAGCTGGGCTGACTATGATAATGACGGACTTCCGGATCTTTGTGTTGTCAACTATTGGGATAAGATAAATCTTCTGTATTCAAACAAAGGAAATGGCAACTTTACATTTCAATCTTCAAGTCCGGTTTGCAATCTTCCAAGCAACTCTGAAGCATGCAGTTGGGGTGACTATGACAATGACGGATTGGTAGAACTAATTATTTCAAACAGTGACGGCGCCAATCACAGAAACTTCCTTTACAAAAATACAGGCAGCGGAAACTTTGTAAAAATAGATACAGGCATCGTTGTGAATGAGATCGGAAATTCGCGCGGAGTCAACTGGGTCGATATTGACAGCGACCGTGATCTTGATCTGCTTGTCTGCCGTGAAGGAAATCAAAATGAATATCTGTACACGAACAACGGGAACGGATACTTTACAAAAGTTACCAATACACCCATTACTTCAAGCGCCGGCGAATCATGGAGCGGAAGCTGGGGTGATTACGATAATGACGGCGATCTCTTCATTGCAAATCACCTCAATCAGAAAAATTTTCTTTTCCGTAATGACGGCAACTTTACCTTTACAAAGATCATCAACGATCCCATCGTAAATGAGAACGGTTATAATTCGGTTTCCGGCTGGGGAGATTATGACAACGACGGTGATCTCGATATGTTTATTTCACAATCTTACATTCCGCCTGCATTCACACAAAAAACGATTAACAAGCTTTATAAAAATAAGCTGATGGAAACCGGCACTGCGTCCTTCGAGAAAATCACTGCAGGACAGATCGTAAATGATTCAGGTTATACTTACGGTTTCGCATGGGGGGATTATGACAATGACGGCGATCTTGATGTAGCTTGCGCAAATACATTCGGAGAAAATCAGAAGAATGCTTTGTATAAAAATGAGTTGTCAAATGGAAATAAATGGATAAGCATAAAATGTGTGGGCTCAACTACCAATAAGTCAGCTATCGGCGCTAAGGTCCGCATTAAAGCTGTTATCAACGGAAATGCTGTCTGGCAGATGCAGGAGGTTGACGGTCAATCGGGGTATTGCGGGCAAAATCTTATCCTTCATTACGGCTTGGGAAATGCCGCAGTCATTGATTCGATAAAGGTCGAATGGCCGGCGGGCGGTGACCAGTATTTTACTAATGTTGCACCGAACAAAAATGTGACAATAACTGAAAACGGTTCGCTCAATTCCGTTGACGAAAAAAAAACTGAACTTCCGGGTTCGTTCTCATTAAGTCAGAATTTCCCAAACCCGTTCAATCCATCCACTGTGATTAAATATAGTCTTACAGAACACTCCTCTTATGTCATCTTATCGGTTTATGATATTACAGGCAACGAGGTCTTGAGACTTATTGATCAGAATCAGAGAGCAGGCAACTACGAAATTGAATTTAACGGAGAAGGCTTCTCAAGCGGAGTCTACTATTATAAATTATCTGTTGGTGATATTTCTGAAACAAAAAAAATGATGCTGCTCAAATAATTAAAAGTTAAAAGTTAAAAGTTGAAAGTTGAAACTTTTAACAAATCCTAAATCAAGATCAGGGTCGATTTTAAAATGAATACAAATTATAAAAAAGCTATTTAGATTTGTTATGAGTTTATGGTTAGAGTCAAAAAAAAGCCGGTGATATCCGGCTTTTAATAATTTATAAATGATTTAATGTTCTTTTACAGCTCCGTCATTTTCTCATACGTTTCAGGTCTCCTGTCCCTGAAGAAATGCCATGTCGATCTTACTTCCTCTATCATGTCAAGATCAAATTCTGCAATAAGCAGCTCATCATTGTCTTCAGATGCCTGCGCGAAAATCTGACCACGCGGATCTACAAAGTAAGATGTTCCATAGAACTTCCCCAGATTCCAAGGCTTTTCAGTACCGACCCTGTTAATGCATCCCATGAAGTATCCGTTAGCTGCAGCATGCGCCGGCTGTTCAAGCTTCCATAAATATTGTGATAATCCTGCAACCGTAGCTGATGGATTATAAACTATCTCAGCTCCGTTAAGCCCAAGTATCCTTGCACCTTCAGGAAAATGCCTGTCATAGCAAATGTATACCCCAACTTTGCAGTACTTGGTTTGAAAAACAGGATAGCCCAGATTCCCTGGCTTAAAAAAGAATTTCTCCCAGAATCCTGATGTATGAGGTATATGATTTTTTCTGTACTTGCCGAGATATGTTCCATCGGCATCAATTACCGCCGCCGAGTTATATAAAACCCCCGCCTGTTCTTTTTCATAGATAGGAACAATGATCACCATCGAATATTTCTTTGCATATTCCTGCATCCTTTCTATTGTAGGGCCCGGTATTGACTCTGCCGACACATACCAGCTCTTATCCTGTCCCGGACAAAAATACGGTGTATTGAATATTTCCTGAAGACAAAGCACCTGCACACCTTTCTTTCCTGCTTCCTCAATGTATGGAATGTGCTTGTCAATCATAGAGTCAACAATTTCCTTGATTGTTCCTTCACCTTCGGTTTTGGGAATGCTCATCTGGATCAAACCTGATTTAATATTTCTCGGCATAAAATTTTATTAATTTTTTATTTAATTAAAACCATTTTCCTCGACGCGATCTTTTGTCCGTCAGCTATGAGCGAATAAAAATAAATTCCGCTGCTCAGACCGTCCCCAAAAAATTTAATTTCTCTGCTTCCTGCTCCGTAAAATACATTATCCAGAACAACATCGACTTGTCTGCCGGTCATATCATAAAGGAACATGCTTACGTTAGAATTTTTTGAAAGGGAAAATTTAAAGGTAGTTGAAGGATTAAAAGGGTTAGGATAATTTTGATAAAGGATATAATCTACAGGTACTTCTGCTACAGTATTCAAGCCAGTTTGAACCGCGTCAAACGCGTTGACTATTCCCCAGCCACGCTTGCTGTTAGGAGCAAAGCTGCTGTCAGCGGTGCTTCTTAATATATTTCTCACTTGAACTGGTGAAAGATTCGGATTTGCAGAAAGTATCATTGCACAAACACCGGCGACCATTGGCGTTGACATCGATGTCCCGTTCGCATAGATATATCCAACACCTCCAAGTCCGGGTCTTGCTGTATAATTACTAACTCCGAGCGCCATTACATCGGGCTTTATTCTTCCATCAGATGTCGGACCGTATGATGAAAATCCTGCCTTCTTTCTTGTAAGTAATACAGCGCCAACAGTTATCACACTATCACCGTCAGCCGGTGCATTAAGTGTATTCGGAAAGTTCTGATCTCCTTCATTGCCAGATGAAGCGACAACTATTATACCCTTACTTATAGCAATACCTGCTGCGATTGTAACTCGTGCTGTTCTTCCATCCATTGATTCCCAGGTATACGATTTGTTTGGCGGGTCAAAATTAAGATAACCTAATGACGCGGTAATTATGTCCGCTCCGAGACTGTCAGCCCATTCTGCCGCCGCGATCCAGTTGTCTTCTTCGAGTGGAATTTCAATCTGATTGTTCTCAGTTTTGGCGAGTATGAATTGTGAATTAAAAGCCGGTGCTACAAGTGCACCCGGATCATAACCGCCGATAAGTGATAATGTTTGTGTGCCGTGTCCTCCTGTGCCTAATCTTCCTGTTCCATCAGCGACTATAGTATCTCCATTAACAAAATCATAAGTCCTCAAACCTTTTTCTCTCATGCGGTTAAAACAGTTATGCGGGAGATTATCAAAGCCGGAATCAAATGATGCAATAAGAATTCCTTCTCCGGAATATCCTAGATCATGTGCGAGTGGTACGTTAATAATGTTTGATTGATTTAATGATGGTCCATAATCGATAATGCCCGAGTGGTCAGTCTGAAGATCAGACTCTCTAAGTACATTTGATGTCGTGATATTATCCGGTCGTTTATAAGTTTTTACCAATTCAATTTTTTTTACAAAATTTTGACCGGCTATCTCTTGTATCTGTTCACCGTTCGCATAACAGGAAACTGCATTGAACCATTTTGATCTTTGCTTAATGATGATCCCTGATTCTTCAAGCCCAGCTACATAATTATGATCAACAGGCAGATCCCTTTCATCAAAAAGATTTTCGCTTTTAACTCTTTTATTTCTTCTTTCGATCGATCTTTGTGTAAGATAAATTTCAGGTGAGGATAAAAGAGCGTCTGTGTTCTGCCCTTTGTCTGTAAAGCAGATCCAGACAAGATGCCTTTCATTATTTGAATTATCACGAATAGCGTTCAACAAACCGCTTTCAATTTTTACATTATTAATATCAAAACTTAAACCTGCTACTGCTGCAAATGTGACAAGTAACAATAAATTTCTTTTTCGCATTTTGGGGTAATTCATGATCTTATTTTAACAACATCATTTTTTTTGTATCGGTAAAATTACCTGTATTCAATGTATAAAAATAAATTCCACTGCTTAAGTTAACAGCGTTAAAAACGATTTGATAATTACCGGTGCTTTGCTTTTTATTAACCAATGTCGCAACTTGCTTTCCTAATGAATTGTAAACAATAAGTCTCACGTTTGACGTTTGACCTTTGACACTGTATGTGATCACTGTGCTTGGATTAAAAGGATTAGGATAATTTTGATTCAATGAAAATCCTTCCGGAACGATGCTGCCTGAAATTCCTGCGCCGGAAAGATTTCTTCCCATCTTCAGCGCTTCCCACGTATTTACAAGTCCCCATCCTCTTCTTCTGTTTGGAGCAAATGTGCTGTCCGCTGTCTGAGTAAGTAACTGCCAGACCTGTCTCGGTGTAAGATTTCGATTCGCCGAAAGTATAACTGCGCATGCGCCGGCTGTCATAGGACAGGAGAATGATGTGCCACTTCCTGAAGTATAATTTGTGTTGCCTTCACCGGGCATTGCTACTACGTTACCATTGCCAAAGGCTACGACGTCGGGCTTTACTCTTCCGTCAACCGATAGTCCGACTGAAGAAAATGATGAACGCTTCTTATCGGTATTGCATGAACCTACACAAATCACACTGTCACCATCGGAAGGTGCTCCTAATGTATTATGTGTTGAATTGAAACCTTCATTACCTGCTGAGTTACAAACTATGATTCCTTTATTAACTGCAAGGTCCGCACCTATTGTAATAATGCAACTGTCACCGTTCATCCATGTCCAGTCGTAGGATCTCACTGATCCCTGATCCATTCCGATATAGCCAAGTGAGCTGGTGATAATATCAGCTCCAAGACTGTCCGCCCATTCGGCTGCCGCTATCCAATTATCTTCTTCAAGCGGAGTTTCGCTGTCGGTGTTCTCTGTCTTTGCAAGAATGTATCTTGAACGGAATGCAGGAGAGATAAGACTTCCGGGTCTGTATCCTCCGACAAGTGAAAGTGTTTGTGTTCCGTGTGAACCTACGCCCATCTGTCCGTTCTGATCGGCTACATTTGTATCTCCGTTAACGAAGTCATAAGTTCTGAGTCCTCTTGCTCTGATCGAATCAAAAACCGGATGCGAAAGATTATCAAAGCCCGCATCAAATGAGGCGATCAGCACGCCTTCACCTTTGTAGCCGCTGTCATGTGCAATGGGACAGTTTATAAGCTCCATCTGTGACAGCGAGCTTCCGTAGTCAAGAGAATATTCAACACCGTTAGGAGTGCCTCCGTTGTCTGCATGATTTTCATCTATCGCTTCAAAATTATTTTTCAGTTCGATGTCATCCGGATTTTTCTTAAGTGATCTCACGACATCGACCTTATTCACAAAGTCAAGATCAACAAGCTGCTCAAGCTGTGTCTTTGTTACATAGCTTGAAACTCTGTTAAACCATTTCGATTTATTTTTTATTTCAATGCCTGAGCTTTTTAATTGTGTAATGTAATCGGGATTAACAGGAATGTCAGTAAAGTCAACGAGCGCGTTGGCGGGCTTGACCTTCATTCTCCTTTGAATTGCAAGCGTGGTCAGAAATTTCTCAGGATGCGAAAGCTTTGATTCAATATTGTTTCCTTTGTCATTAAATTGTATCCAGGCGAGTATTTTTTCATCTCCGGATGTTACATTCATTTCGGACATCATGCTCTTTGTGAATTTGAATTCATTGCTGAAGTTGTTGCTTCCTATAAACGCGAAAACCGTAAGCACCAGTATCGTTTTTAGCAGGTAAGCAGAAGTATTTTTCCTTTTCATTATGGGTTGGGAGTTTTTATATGTCAAGTTTTTGTGTGAGGTAAAATTAGTAAATTTATTTGTAAGAATCTAAACTTTTTTGAGTAGCAATTAATTCATTTTTTCTGTGTAAGTTAAGTTAAAAATCAAATTATACACTTAATTTGTAAAACGTTTTCTAAAAGCTCAATTGATACTTCAACCTATCAAGGAATCAAGAAGAATGGTGCTTTTAAATTAAATTAACATATCTAAAATCCAATATCTAAAATCTAATTTCTAAACAATCCCAAGTCCGATCATGGCGTCGCCGCGCTAACAAAATTCAGTGCGCTATTATATGCAAGCAAGAGATCACCTACGTCTGCAAAGCTGTCACCATTCACATCAGTAACAATATAACCCGAAGCGAAATTAATCTGGTCATTGTGAATCAATGTAAGATCACCGGCGTCTACCGTTCCGTTCTGATCGGTATCACCTTCGAACATTACCCACTTCACTCCCGCTTTCTTCAGATTATTACCGTAAGCTTTTGCGGAGTCTGTTGTAAAATTGTAATTCAGATTATATGAAGTAAATGTTTGCGCTGATTTGCTCCATGTTTCAAGAGCATTGCGGTGCACAAGCTGTAAAAAATAGCTGACGCCGTTTGCTGCATTATTAAATGTAAATGAACCGCTTCCTGATGAATTTAATATTGTCTTAGCAGCATCGATCAGATTGTAAGGCGAAATATTATTTCTGAGATTAACAGTGACGGTATCATTCACCATTGTGTTCGTACCTGAATTATAAAACCCTTCAATAAGACAAGTAAGGTTCAGTGTCTTTGGCTTTGCAAGTTTCACCGCTTCCCATGTATTTATAAGTCCCCATCCCCGGCGTCTGTTAGGTGCAAAGCTGCTGTCCGCAGTCTGCGTAAGCAGAGACCACATCTGTCTCGGAGTGAGATTGGGATTTGCTGAAAGTATGACCGCGCACGCTCCGGCAGTCATAGGGCACGAAAAAGATGTTCCGCTTCCGGAAGTATATCCGGTGCTTCCGTTCGGAGCTGCGACATAGTTATTACTTCCCAAAGCGCAGACATCGGGCTTGATCCTTCCGTCAACCGATAGTCCTACTGAAGAAAATGAAGACCTGTTCTTGCTTGGTGAATTTACAGAGCCAACACATATTACACTATCCCCGTCTGAAGGCGCGCCCAAAGTATTATGTACCGGATCAAATCCTTCATTGCCCGCGGAGTTACATACTATAATACCTTTGTTAACCGCGAGGTCAGCCCCGATCGTAATAAGACAACTATCTCCGTTCATCCAGGTCCAGTCATACGAATGTGATGATCCTATGTCCATTCCGATATATCCGAGCGAACTTGTAATGATATCAGCTCCCAGACTGTCTGCCCATTCCGCAGCAGCAATCCAATTATCTTCTTCAAGCGGAGTTTCACTATCGGTGTTCTCTGTTTTCGCTAAAATGTATTTGGAACGAAACGCCGGAGAGATTAGATTTGCAGGTCTGTATCCTCCCACTAAGGAAAGAGTTTGTGTTCCGTGTGAACCTTCGCCCATCTGACCTGACTGATCACCAACGTTTGTATCACCGTTCACAAAATCAAATGTTCTGAGCCCCCGTGCTCTTATTGAATCAAAAACCGGATGAGCAAGATTATCAAATCCTGCATCAAATGAAGCGATCAATACACCCTGACCTTTATAGCCGCTGTCATGCGCGATCGGAGCGTTTATCATTTCCATCTGAGTAAGCGAGCTTCCGTAATTAAGCTGGTAACTTACATTGTTAGGGATGCCGTCTGAATTTTGTTCAAACTCTTCATTCGAATTCTGAAGTTCAATATCTTCCGGATTTTTTTTAAATGTACGGACAACATCAACTCTGCTTACAAAATCAATATCAACTATGTTATTCACCTGCTCCTTTGTAAGATAGCATGAAACTCTGTTAAACCACTTTGATTTATTTTTTATATTAATGCCGGAGCGTACTAATTCGTTAATATAATCAGCATAGACTGGCACATCGGTATAATCTGCAAGCGTGTTCAATGGTTTAACCTTCTTTCTCCTTGTAATGGATTCCTGTGTGAGAAATTTTTCAGGGCGGTAGATCATATTGTCTGCGAGCACACCTTTGTCTTTGAATTCGATCCAGGCAAGGATCTTCTCACCGCTTGTTTTTGTGTTAAGCTCAGACTGTATGCTCTTACTTAGCTTGAATTCATTTCTGAAGTTGTTGCTTCCGAGAAGTGTAAATATTATGATCGTAAATACGGGTATGAAAATTTTGTAGTAAAGTTTCATGATTATTATTTTTTTAAAAATATTTTTTGATTAAATTTTTTTACATGTAAACTAAATTTATGCCTTCAATTGATTCAAAAGTCCGAAGACATCGACTTCGTCGCAGTGTGTGACAACCAATTTTTCCCTGATCTCATAAATATCTATCCCTTTCATTGAGACCAAACGCCCGGTCGCAGCAGTGTCCATAAAATTTCCAAGTTGAGTCCCTGTCAAAATCCATCTCACAGCTACTTTCTCATCATCAGCAATAATATCCTTTATTGTATATTTGGCATCAGGGAAAGCTTTAAAGATAATTTCAAGTCGTTGACGCACACCATCTCTGCCCTGAGACTGGTCTTGTCATCAGATCCTGCTCATAATATCAGCACTGATTATTTCATTTATCGAATCCGGATTTGCACGATTCAGGACATCGTTAAATAATTTTCTGATCAATTCCTTGTTGAATTCAACCGACATAAAGTCATTTACAATAAGTTAGCTTTAATACTCATTTTAGTAAATGCATTCAGTGTGTGCTGACGAGATCAAATACTCCGACAATATATGTTACTCAAGCAGGACAGGTTTATATGCTGTAATATTATTCTGACATAAATGTAAACATTACAGGAAGTTGCCTGAAAGTTCAAGGTGGTGATACAACGAGATATAATATCGCACTTGGTATGGGGACAGGATATAATAATGTCCTTACTGAAGTGAAGGCGACGCGTCCGAACTATCTTGAGCTGAGTATATACGGCGGGGATCCTGCAGGTCTTAAATGGTATTAAATTCAAAACATACTTGACGCTACAGGAATGAATAACAAAGGAAACAGTTCAAGAACTTTTCCATTCGGCTTAATAAAATAGTTTTGATATTAAGTTGATTTGATATCATTTATCAGGATCAACCATACTTAAGCTTTACAATTAAAGTAATAGATACGAAGATAAAAGAAATGATATTGGCTAATATCAGAGGCAGGTCGTTGATTGCAAATCCGTAAACGATCCAGATAAGAACACCTGTCTCGAGCATCACAAGCATTGGCAATGAGAGGTCTTTTGTATGACGTGATTTGATCGCGCGTATTGATTGGGGAAGAAATGCAAACGTCGTAAGTGAGGCAGCAACAAGTCCGATTAATAGTGTTGTATTCAATTTACGTGTGGCACATTTTAATTCATTTAAAATTTTTAGATACTACTATTATGTGCCACACGTATCTCTATATAATTTTTCAGGTTATCCTTCTGTATTCTTTCCTGCTTCATTGAATCCCTTTCTCTTACCGTTACAGTGTTATCTGTCAGAGTATCCGAATCGACAGTAATGCAGAATGGTGTACCACATTCATCCTGTCTTCTGTACCTTCTGCCTACTGCCCCTGAATCATCATAAAATACTTTAAAATTCTTTCTGAGATCTTCAGTAATGTTACTTGCGATGTCCTGCATACCGTCACGATTGACTAACGGAAATACAGCTGCCTTTATCGGAGCAAGCGCCGGATGAAAGTGTAGAACGGTCCTTACTTCTGATGATGTCGTTCCGTCTGAATTTTCCTTTGCAACTTCTTCATCATCATAAGCATTACATAAAAAAGCAAAAAAGCTTCTTGATGCTCCGGCGGAAGTTTCAATTATGTATGGCGTGAATCTTTCCTTTGTCTGATCATCGAAATATTCGATCTTCTTTCCGGAAAATTCTGTGTGCCGTTTCAGATCAAAGTCTGTCCTGTTATGAATGCCTTCTATCTCTCCCCATCCGAACGGGAATTCAAACTCTATATCGACTGCCGCTTTTGCATAATGTGCGAGCTTCTCATGAATGTGAAGCTTTAGCTTTTCCTTCTTCATTCCATACTTAGTGAACCAGTTGAACCTCTCTTCTCTCCAGTAATCATACCACTTTCCGTCTTCTGCCGGATTAATAAAGAACTGCATTTCCATCTGTTCAAATTCTCTTGTCCGAAATAAAAAATTCTTGGTATTGATCTCATTTCTGAATGCCTTGCCGATCTGCGCAATGCCAAAGGGTAGCTTTTGCCGTGAAGATTCCTTTACATTATTGAAGTTAACATAAATTCCCTGCGCGGTCTCCGGTCTCAGATAAACAACATTTGAAGAATCTTCAAGCGGACCTACATAGGTTTTAAACATAAGATTAAAGCTTCGGGCATCGGTGAATGTATTTTTGTTTCCGCAATTAGGACATGGGATTTCACTTAAGAATATGTTCGGATCATTTAAAAAAGCTTTCTCCGCATCTTCCATATTATTTACGGGAGCTTCGGGTGTAGACGTTTCAACAGCTTTTTTATAAATTGCCTCCTTAACTTTTGCAGAGATCATTTCAAAAAGAACATCAACTCTGTATCGCGACTTGCAGCTCTTACAGTCAACCATCGGGTCGGAAAAATTTTCCACATGTCCCGAAGCTTCCCATACGCGCGGATGCATTAATATTGACGCATCAAGACCTTCAATGTTCTCACGGTATGTCATCTCTTTCCACCAGGCTTCTTTAATATTTCTCAAAAGTTCGACACCAAGCGGACCGTAATCATAGCATCCGTTAAGACCGCCGTAAATTTCTGAGGACTGGAACACGAATCCCCTGCGCTTTGAAAGCGATACTATCTTTTCCGTTACATCTGATTTAGACTTTCCTTTATCTGCCATAATTTTTATCTAAAGTCGTGGTAAACTTCGTGTACCTTTTACAATTTATAATTTAAATTTTATAACTGATCACACTTCCACACCAAAATCAGTTTTAAGAACTTCCTTAAGACCTTCTTCAAACGGTCTGGGATTATATTGAGGCATTATACTTTTTAAATAAGAAATGTCAGTGCGTTTTTCATACATGCCGTCGGGCTTTGACGCATCCCACTTTATTGGCTTATCAAATTCAAAAACGCTTTCCGCAATTTCAATATACTCTTTTATTGAATGATCAAAGCCGGTGCCGATATTTACAAACTCAGGCTTGTCATAATTTTCCATTAAATAAATACATGCATCCGCACAATCGTCAACATATAGAGCTTCTCGTCTTGGTTTGCCGCTTCCCCAGAAGACCAGCTCGGAGCCGTCACGCTGAGCGTTGACAAACTTCTGTATCATCGCAGCGATGAAGTGGCTGTTGTTAAGATCATAATTATCATTTGGTCCGTACAGATTTGTAGGCATCGCTGAGATGGCATTGATGCCGTACTGCTGCCTGTAAAGCTGACATGCTATTATTCCCATTCCTTTTGCGACCGCGTAACCTTTATTTGTCTCTTCAAGCGGACCGGTCATAAACCTGTTCTCATTTATCGGCTGGGGATTTTCCTTCGGATATATGCAGGTTGATCCGGTGTATAATATTTTTGTCTTCGGAGAAAAGTTTTTCAGCGCTTCGATCACATTCAGTATCATCAAGGCATTCTGATAAAGAAAATCCGCCTGTCGGGTATTATTGGCTAAAATTCCGCCGACAAGCCCCGCGACCATATAAACATTATCCGGAGATTCTTCCTGAAAAAATTTCTCTATGTCGTCCTTTTTGAGAAGATCAGATCCTTCTTTGCGCGACGGAGTTAAAATGTTTTCATAACCTTTGCTTTGAAGCCTTCTTACAATGGAGCTACCGAGCATACCTGTTCCGCCAAAGACGGCTATTTTTTTTTCTTTGTTCATTAGTTTATTTAGTAAACTTTTTTTTTATGAAGATGACTCAAGCTTTTCTTGCTCTTATCCACATATCCCTGTCAGTATTAATAAAATAATTTCTAACCTTGTAGTCTTTTCTTTTCAGCTTTCTTGCAAATTCTATAGCCTGCTTTTTTGCTTTCAGACTTAACTTCATCTTTTTATATCCGGGGTTATGAAACCTGTTAACAGAAATTATTTTGAACCCCGCATTTATCAGAAGTTTTCTTACAATTTTTTCGGTTGCAAAACTCAAATGATCCGGCAGATAAAGTGTATTTTGAAAATCCTGCCTGTTTATTTTTTCTGCATCTCCCGTTTGTATTAAAATCTCTCCGCCTTTTTTTAATAACCTATTAAATTCAAGCAAAGCCTCCGGTGGGTCAGGAAGATGTGAATAAACATTTAATAAGGAAACATAGTTGAATTCTTCAGATGGCAGCACCGCTGTATCAATAAAATCTACATCCAGTCCAAACTTTTTTGCAGCAGACATTTTAGCACTGTTGGGTTCTATTCCTTTATAATGACCCGGCACTTTTACGAAGTTTTGTAATGTCATTATAAATTCTCCGTAACCGCATCCGATATCAAGCCATTTAAATGAATTCTCAAAATTAACCCCATAGTAAATTTCAGGTAACTTCTCAAGATACTCTTTTATTTTGTAATCGGCAAAACTTCCCGTAACATCAAGCTCTTCATCTCCTTTATGCATCCCTGTTTGATTTGCAATATCGATATCATCTTTTTCCGGAATAGGATTCACATAAAGCAGTCCGCAGACTTTGCATTTAACCATGGTAAATCCATTCTCAACTCCCCATTCACTATAATTATCTGAATTGCAGGAATAACATTTAACTTTTCTCACGATTATTATACAAGTTGTATTTTAAATAAATTTGCCGGTACATCTTTTTTAACTGATGACCATCACCTTTCTCTCCGTCATCTCCTCGGTCGCATATTTAATGCCTTCTCTCGCGTTGCCGGAATCCTTCAATCCTCCGTATGGCATCGAATCCATCCTGTATGTCGAAACATTATTGATAATGACTCCGCCTGTTTCGATATTATTGAATGCATAAAACGCATTATCGATATTCTTTGTAAACACTCCCGCCTGAAGCCCGAAGTCGGAATCATTAACCTCTTCAACTGCCTCCTTAAAAGTTGAAAACCTTGTCAGGGTTATTAGCGGCGCGAAAACTTCCTTCGCGTTAACCTTCATTTCTTTTTTTGTATCAACTAAAATTGTCGGCTGCAAAATAGCATTTTCCCTTTTACCTCCGGTCAATAATACAGCACCTTCATTAATCGCTTCATTTATCCAGTCTTCTATTTTTTCAGCATCTTTTTCGGTTATCATCGAAGCAACATCAGTATCATACTTAAACGGATTCCCCGTCTTTACTTTTCCGGTTTCCTGCTTCACCAGCTTTTCAAATTCATCGTAGACATTTTCGTGAACAAAGACCCTCTGAACCGAAATACAACTCTGTCCCGCCTGTCCGAATCCCCCAGTAATTATTTTCTTAACCGAATCATTAATGTCAGCGCTTTCATCAACAATCACTCCTGCATTGCCCCCAAGTTCAAGCGAGACCTTCTGCCGGTTCACTTTCTTTTTTAATTTCCATCCCACTTCCGAGCTTCCCGTAAAGCTGACAAGCTTAATCCTTTCATCGGAAATGAATTTTTCAATGTCGCTTCCTGATGCCGTTACAACATTGACAGGACAATAATCAAGCTTAAGCTCTTCACAGCTTTCTTTAATTATCTTTACCAGCTCAATTCCGCAGGTTAATGAAGCGGATGCCGGCTTTAAAAGTACGACATTGCCCGAAGCCAGCGCAGGAGCGAGCTTGTGAGCGACAAGATTTATTGGAAAATTCCATGGAGTGATCGCGAGAATGATCCCGAGCGGAAATCTTTTCACAATTCCTGTTACATTTTCCGAACCTTTAAGAATGTCTAAACTAAGAACTTCACCTTCTATCCTCTTTGATTCTTCACTGCCGAGCCTGAATGTCAGCACCGCTCTTTCAACTTCGATCCTTGAAAACTTTAACGGCTTTCCTGTTTCGAGCGTTATCAACTGAGCTAGATCTTCATTTTTATTCTTAATCTTTGATGAAATTTTATCAAGCAGCTCAGCTCTTAAATATACCGGTGTGCTTTTAAATTGATTGAAAGCATTTAACAAATAATCCAGCGAGTCATTTATATGATGCTCATTTGATCTATAAACCTTTTTTACAATTTCGTTTGTATAGGGATTTTTTATTTCGGTGATTTCATCGGAGGAAACGAATTCGTTTCTTATTAAAAACTTTTCGATCTGCATTTATACAGAAAATAATTATTATAAAACTTAATTAACATAATAAACTCAATACATATACAAAACTCTTCCAATGCTTTAAATTTAAAGTTAATTCCCTGTTAAAAATTTAATATATTTTAATTTTAATGTGATTAAATTAGTTTAACTAAAATTATGATGGCAAGATCTCTTTATATAACGGTAGTCTTTTTTACTCTCTTCTGCAATTCGTATTCACAGACTAAGATCCAATCCCTTGACATCACAGGCAACAGTTACTACACTACTTCCGACATTCTTAATTTAATGGTCTCAAAAAAAGACGGCACGTTCAGCGTCGAGCAATTCAAGTCCGATCTTAAAACTATCCGCGATAAGTATAAAACAGCCGGCTTTCTTTTTGTTAAATTTTCCGAGGATCAGACTAAATTCACTGATGACTCGGACTTTGTAGAGATTGATCTGAAAATCAGTGAAGGCAGCAAGGTTAATATCGGTGAAATAGATATCGAAGGTAATTCTGCTTTTACAAAAGAAAATATTCTCAAAAAATTTGAAACCAAAACAGGTGAAAACCTTAATGACATTATTCTCAATGAAGACATAAAAGAGCTTTTACAGGCTTATGAGAAGAAAGGTCTGCCTTTTGCGAAGATCAATATCAGGGATGTTTCTGTTTACAAAGATAACGGAGTTGATAAAATAAAGATCGATCTCAGCATAACCGAGAACTCTCGTGTGAAAATCGATCAGATTAAAATCAAAGGAAATGAAACTACAGAAGATTATGTAATACTGCGCGAGCTCAAGCTGGACAAAACAAAGATCATTAACTCGGAATCCTTACAGCAGATGAAAGAGCGTCTCGACCGGCTCAATATTTTCCAATCCGTTTCCGATCCGAAGATCTACTCGCTGAAAAATAAAAATGAGTCAGGACTTCTGATCGAAGTTGTTGAAGGTAATACAAATACCTTCGACGGTATTCTCGGTTACATTCCTCCATCAGGCGATGACAAGGGTTATTTCACAGGACTTGTGAATGTTGCATTCAGAAATCTTTTTGGAACAGGAAGGAAGGTTGACGCAAAGTATCAGCAGGAAGTAAAAGAGACACAGGAGCTTGAGTTCAGATATCTTGAGCCGTATTTTTTTAATCTTCCGCTTAATATTAATCTCGCATTTCTTCAAAGAATTCAAGACACTACTTACACAAGGAGAAATCTCGATACAAAGTTAGATTTTCTGTTTACCAATAAGTTCACGATCTCAGCATTAGGCACTTATGACCGCGTCATTCCTTCCGAGATCACAAATTCAACTTATGTAATTGCAGACTCCCGGATATTTGCTTCAGGAATTGAGCTGAGGTTTGACAGCCGGGATAATGTTTTCATACCATCAAGAGGTTTCTTATACAGATCATCTTACTCGTACGGCAACAAGACCATATTCAACTGGGAGCAGCTTCAGAGCTTTGGTTATAAGCCAAATTTCTCCCTTCAGAAATATTATCTCGATCTTGATTTTTATTTTTCATTTGTGCCGAGACAGACAAATCTTGTTAGGCTTTTCGGCGGTGAAGTAAAATCTGATAAGCTAGAAGATGCAGACTTTTTTCGGATCGGCGGTAACAAATACATTCGCGGATACCGCAATGAGCAGTTTCTTGCTTCGCGGCTTGTCTCAGGAAATCTTGAGCCAAGATATTCTATTTCGAGAAAGGGATTTTTGTTCGGCTTTTTTGACGCGGGATATTATTTTAAGCCAGCAGACATTACAAACAATTTTCCCGAGCAGAGCGGATTTCTTTATGGATATGGATTCGGATTACGACTGGAAACAGGACTTGGACTTATCGGTGTCAGCTACGGGCTCGGAAAGGATGACGGTTTCCTTGACGGAAAGATCAGCTTCGGACTTATAAATGATTTTTAATTTAGTTTATTGAAAAGCTCATGTTCACGACCACAGTAATAGTCTTATCGATCGAGCTTGTATTGTTCATACCGTAATCAGATATCTCCGTTGAATTCTTAGCATTGATCTGGATAACTCCCATCCTTGAAGACCTGACCTCACCTATTGAGTTACCTGTGCTGTTAGCTATCTGCTCTCCTCTTTCCTTTGCATCCTGTGCCGCGTATCCTATCATCTCCACTTTAAGATCACCAATTTTTGTATAAAGAAATTCCGGAGCTGAAGAATTAAATTCGATGCCTTCATTAATAAGTTCAGTCGCTTCCCGTGAAATTTTTTCTATCTTATCCACGTCCTTCATTTCAATCGAAACATCCTGCGTAAGCCGGTAACCGGTGATCTGACTTGTCGGATAGCCCTGTTCATTATTAACATAATTCGTTGCCGTGTTGATGGCTGACATTGTGATCTGATCGGCAGTAAAACCTTTTGAAAGCAAATAACTTTTAACTTTATCATTGCTTTGCTGAAGCTTTGAATATGCTTCCTGAAGTGAGGAAGATTCATTTGTAAAATTCCCGCGCCATATAGCATAATCGGATTTTATGTCTTTTGACGCTGAACCTGTGACTGTGATCGTTACATTGCTTCGTGACACATATCTCCATGTCATTGAAATAATGGTTGCGGTGATCACCAGACCTAATGCTAAAATGAGTGAGACGTATATGAAGGTTTTCTTTTTATCTTCCATTGCTCTAAAATTAAAATAAAAAATTTTCTGTAAAACTAAACTTTAAGCTTCGCATATTCAATACTTATTTTTTAATATCGAAACTTTTGAAACTTTCGATGGAGTATCAGTATAAAATTATTTTTAAAGGTTCGTGAACCATCTCATTGCCAAATACGACTTTTCCGATATCACATTCGCTGCATCTGCCTTTCATGCAGAAAAAATTATGAAGATGAATAAGCGCCTGTTCGTCGGAAACAGAAAATACTTTTACATCAATTTGTTTTTCCATTACACGTGTCACTTCATTACTTTTGCTTCTTTGCTTTTCCTTTTTATAAAAAAATTCTACCCTGCTCTTCAGGGAGCTGTTCTTGAATTCAATTGAATAAAGATACACAACAGGCAGCAGGACATTCACTGTAATATCTTTGACTCTTTCACTTCCTATGGCAGAAACCGGGGAATTGCTTTCCTTTCCGAAATTATAATGATCCTGCCAGTAGCCGGAAACATTGATATCACAAAAAAGCTTTTGCATATCCCTGAATAAATTTGACGAGCTTTCAAAAATATTAATGACGGTCTTTAGAAATTCTTTATTTGCAATTTCATTAAGAAGACCGGAAGCAAATGCAATCCTTATTGACGGGAAGTTTGCCGGGCGAAGCCGGAAAAAATTCCATTCCGATCTGTCAATTGTTTCATTACTGAATATCTTTCGCAGATCCTGCCATGAGCTTTTCAATTCATCAATATACGGATCCCTGAACCTCAGATCCTTAAGAAAACCTGCGGTGCCAAACAGCAGTGCGTCGAGCTGCGATCGTGTTAGGTTCTTTCCGGAAATTTTCTCAACATCAACTTTCTTTGCAAGCTTAAGAAACTGTTCTTTATTTTTTGAATAGCCAAGCGCTTCGCAGATAAATTCATACAGGACCTGCTCCCAGAATATTTTTCTATTAGCTTGAGTTGAAATTTCTGCTAAGCGTGACCGGATCCTTTCTGTCTTATAAATGAGCCGGGCTTTGCTTAGCTCGCCAAGCCAGTCTGCTTTTACAAGATCAGGAACCAAGTTGATTTTTTCGTGACACGGAAGCCTGAAGTTTTCCGTAGGTGTATTGATGATTTCTTTCCAGATCCTGTGTATCGAAGAGGTCAGAAATTTTGACAGTACAATTGTAGGAATGGAACGTGATTTTTTTACAAGTGGAGAAGGAGAGTTTTCTTCATCGTAAAAAGCCACATGAAGAATTACGTCATTATATTTGTTGTCTCCTTTATGATTGTGATGAAACCAGTCTGACGCTGATCTGTGTATCTCAATGCTTCCGTAATAGATCTTTTCACCGATCTTAACTCTTGCATTTTTATAATCAGGTCCTGCGTCATAATTTTTTTCACCGTATTCAATTACAGTTACAATTTCATCATCTGTGGTTTTTAAGCCGTCATAAAAGCTGTTGTCTTCCCATATCCTGCAGATGAAATTTTCATTCAGATTCAGTTTTATCATTAAAATTTCCAATCGTTTTAATTACATTGTCATACTTAACCAAACATTTAAAAATCAAACCTATTAAATATAATATGAGAAATTTTAATTTGAAACTCCTAAGTGTACTGATGATAGCTTTAATACTGGGGGGTTGTTCCAACAATGCTACAAAGAAGACTGAAGACCAGTATATCAGCGAAGCCAAGGCAAAGCTGGACGAAAAGAAATTTGACGAAGCGATTGTCCAATACAGGGAATACCTTAAGGCATATCCAAAATCCGATAAAGCAGTATTCGCATACAATCAGATAGCAGGAATCCAGATCGACCAGTTAAAGAATCCGCAGGAAGGTATAAAGACCTATCAGGAAATGGCGGAAAAATTTCCGGGTACCAAAGACTCCAAGCAGGCGTTGTTCATGGTTGCATTTATGTATGACGAAACATTAAAGGACAAAGAAAACGCTATAAAGTCTTACAAGCTTTTCCTTGAGAAATATCCAACTGATACCGATGCCAATGATAAGATGAGCGAATCTGCAAGGACGATGCTGGAAGTACTCCAATCCGGAAAATCCATAGAGGAAATGATACAGGAGAATATTAATAAAATGGGAAACTCAGGAAGCAAAGATACCGTAAAGCTTGATGTAAAGGAAACTGCACCGGATGTTAATTCAAAAAAGATTGAAACAAATAGACCAAATTCCCCGGATATGAATAAGGGTGATGAGAAAACAAAAGAAACCGATAAGAAATAAATTATATTGCAGCAAACATCAGATTATAAAAAATATTTAGACCCTTCGATCGTTGCGAGGCTTTCAAACATGGAACTGAAGGCGCGCATGGTGGTCGAAGGGTTTATTGCAGGTATGCATAAATCCCCGTATCACGGCTTTAGCGTGGAGTTTGCTGAGCACAGGCAATATATGCCGGGAGATGATCTCAGACATCTTGACTGGAAAATACTTGCAAAGACGGACAGATATTTTATAAAACGTTTTGAAGAAGAAACGAATCTGAAATCATATATACTTCTTGACATCAGCCGTTCCATGAATTTTGATTCAGGTAAATTTAATACTTCCGCTTCACAAAGCAAAAATTTTTTCAAGAAGGTTTTTGGTAAGCAGCAGGATATTGCAAAGAATACTTTCGGTACAATTACAAAGCTTGAGTATGCGTCACACTTTGCAGCAGCGCTTTCTTATCTTATGCTTCTTCAGCGCGATGCGATCTCACTGACGACTTACGATACAAAGATCCGTTCATACATTCCTCCGCATTCAACAAAAGCCAATCTTCAGTTGATACTCAAAGAACTTTCAAACATAAATCCTGAGAATGAAACAGGGACAGCAAAATGTCTGAATGAAATTGCGGATAAGGTAAAAAGGAGAGGACTGGTAATTATCCTGAGTGATTTGTTTGATGAACAGGACAAGGTGATAAGTGCATTAAAGCATTTCAGGTACAATAAAAATGAAGTAGTGATATTTCAGATCGTTGATCCGGTAGAGCTTACATTTCTTGAAGGAAATCCTGTAACGCTTAAGGATATGGAAACCCATGAAGAAATTTATTCACAGCCCTTCGCCATGCAAAAGGCTTACCGTGAAACTATCAAAGAATTTATTGACAAGTATAAAAATGAATGCAGAAAAAATAATATCGATTACAATTTAATTTCAACTTCCACCCCTTATAATGTTTCCCTGCTTAATTATCTGAACAAGAGAAAAAAATTCCTTTAATATTTTATTCTTGTCTGAGACTCATCCCAGATGGGTGTTGTAAGCTTATAATCCCCGAATCCCGTATCATCAACAAATACAAACTGGCGGTTATCATTATAGTAATCCCAGATCTCATAAGGCTTTGTATTTTCAGAGAAAGGATACCTTTGAATATTTCCCGGCTCTCCGAAAATAATAAAAACCATTCCCATATCAGTCTTCCAGCCGTCCACATAATGAGAGTATCTTTCATTCGCGATCTTTATTCTCTGAGAGTATTCCCTCATCAGCTCATTCTTGGAAGTGTTGGGTGAAGGATCCTTGCTTCTCCAGAATTCAATAAAGTATTTTTCCTTGAGTTCGGGTGTAGATGCATCTTTTATTTTACTTAATTCCTCACCTGTTGCTATATAAAGGAGCTGATCTACCAATGAACCAAGGTCTTTTGTATTTCCGGGAAATCCTGTAAGCTTGTTTGAAAATTCCTTTTCAGCAAGAAGCAGTCCGCTGGTATTATCATTTATTTCGATCTTATAATTTCCAAAGACCAAATTCTTGAGAGGAATTTTTTCAAAGAATTTATTAGTTCCCGGCAGAAGTGTAAAAGTATAATTTCCTTTTTCATAGATCTTTTCATTAGCCCCTGTGACCCTGTAGGTAAAATTATTAACAACATCCTGATTTCCGGAATTATAAACTTCAAAAAAGAGAAAAAGCTCCTTTAGATTATCAATGTTCTTATCTACGAGCGGGGTGATTACTTTTTTCCCGCTTTCCTCTTTAAGCTTACTTACAAGCATTATATCGCTGAATGAGATATCCTTCTGACTGTAGTCATCGATGGTTACGTTCGCGGTTTTAAGTTTTTCGATTTTAGTATTGATGTCATTTAAAGTTATTTCAAGTTTGTAGCTTCCGGGATTCAGATAAAATTCCTTGACGATAAACTTTGCAGTTTCATCAAGCCTCTTCTGTTGAGCTTTTGTTGTAGTAATATAATCGCTGACGTTCTCATTGCTTACAATTTCATTAAATGAATTTGTGATCTTTATATTAAAATTTATGCTCGCGTCATAATTTTTTGTATCATAGTTTTTTTTGAACTGCAGATTATCCAGCGGAATTTCAATATACACATCAAGTCTTGGTTTCAGTTCCTCCCTGTTATAAAAAACGATCGGATCAACAAAGAAGAAATCCTTTTCACCTGATTTAATTGATTTATCTTTAAGCTGGGAATTTGCCGGTGCTGTGAGTAGTAATATCTGAAGCAGTGTCACGAGAATGAAGATACCTCTTCTGCCCGTCTGATAAACATTCGGACAATTTTGTAGAAGATGTTTCATAATAAACCTCCTATTGGTTTAATGGTAATGTTCTAATTAATTCTTTGCAACCTCCCCGAAAAGATCAAACTCTTCGGCGTCGAATATCCTTACATCGTAAAAATTTCCTTTTATAAGTCCGGTTGTGTTTATATAAATTTCCTGATCGATCTCCGGCGCATCCCTATAACTTCTTCCGATAAAGTAACCATTTTCTTCACGGTCAATAATCACTTTAAAAGTTTTATCAATATCCGCTATATTCTTCTTCATCGAAATTTCTTTCTGAGCATCAAGGAGTAATTTTTGCCTGTGAATTTTTTCTTTAAACGGGATCCTGTCTTCAATACCCGCAGCAACCGTTCCATCCTCATGTGAATAAGTAAAAACCCCGAGCCGGTCAAATTCAAACTCCTTTACAAAATCTAACAATTCAATAAAATCCTTTTCAGTTTCATCAGGGTATCCGGTTATTAAGGTTGTTCTTATCGCCATACCCGGAATCTCATTTCTGATCTTATAAAGCAGATTGACTAAATTCTTTTTTGTGATGCCTCTTCTCATTGATTTTAAAACATCATCGGAAATATGCTGAACAGGTATATCAATATATTTGCAGATATTTTCTGTGTCTCTTATCGTTTCAATGATCTCCAGTGGAAATCTTGAAGGGTAAGCATACATAAGCCGGATCCACTCTATTCCTTTGATCTGAGACAATTCATTCAGCACTAACGACAGATTTCTTTTTCTGTCATTGTCGAAGCCCCAGTAAGTCGTATCCTGTCCTATGATCACCAGTTCCTTTACTCCTTTTGATGCGAGCTTCTGTCCTTCCATTACTATATCCTGCAAAGGTTTCGATCTATGTCCGCCTCTCATTATAGGAATTGCACAGAACGAACACGGATTATCACAACCTTCACTGATCTTGAGATACGCAAAATGATTAGGCGTTGTTATTACTCTTTCACCGATCAGATTTTTTTTATAATCAACGCCGAGTTCATTAAGGATACCAAAAATTGTTTGAGGTTTATCCGTAGAACCGAAATAAGCATCTACTTCCGGAATACTTTTTTCAAGTTCATCCTTATATCTGTCGGACAAACATCCTGCAACATAAACCCCCTTGAGCTTTCCCATTGATTTCAAATTCACAGCTCTCATAATAGTATCTATCGATTCCTGCTTTGCCGATTCAATAAAGCCGCAAGTATTTATTATTACATTCTCAGCTTCGTTCTCATCCTCTACTAATTGGACATCATTCGACCTTAGTTGTGACATAATGAACTCAGAATCTACAAGATTCTTAGAACAACCAAGCGTTATAAGCTTAACTTTATCTTTTTTTACCTTCATAAATATTAAAACCCTCCAATCCCGAAAATATTGTCGTGGGATTTAAGAGGGTTGGATTTAAAATAATTTAGTTCAAAAATTATGAAATAAAAATATAAATAATTGTGATTGTAATGAGCAGGGACACGTCCGTCCAAAATTAAGAAAAAGCTTGCCACGAATTTCACTAATGATCACGAATTAGAAATATTATCCTAATTTTTAAAACAGAATTAACATAAATTTGTTTGGACAGCATAAGTAAATCTTCAAAGGGTTATTTAAAGATTGATTTTAAAGATTCGATATTGGTTCAAAAATATCACCAATACAGATTGAATTTAAAATTATTTAAATTTTTAAAAAACATTTTGGACGGTAATGAAGCAGAGATGACTACAACATTACCAATATAGAACTGAGGTTTAATCTTCACAGCAAGGGGATTGTTGTAAAAGATACATTTTATACTTGTTATGTCAAAAAGGAATTGTTTAATTTACAAAACACAAAATGATTTCCGTAAAGAATCTTACCAAAAAATACAGTAACGGTGTTACTGCTCTCGACGATATTTCATTTGAAATAGAGAAAGGAGAGATCTGCGGCTATATAGGAACAAACGGCGCAGGAAAATCCACTACTGTGAAAATCCTATTGGGTGTTCTGGATTTTGATAACGGGATGGTAAAGGTCAATGGTATTGATGTAAAGAGCGACCCTTTGGAAGTGAAGAAAATAGTTGGCTATGTACCTGAAACACCGAATATATTTAACGCACTTTCGCCAAAGGAATATCTTGAATTCATAGGCACAGTCCGGAATATTGAACCTGAAATTTTGAAAAAGAGGATCCTGAATTTTGCCGGGCTCCTCGACTTCTCCGAACTTTTAAAAGAAGCGATCGGAAATCTTTCCAAAGGCAATAAGCAGAAAGTACTTATTACCTCCGCGCTGCTTCACAATCCTGATGTTATCTTTTTTGATGAACCTTTAAACGGACTTGATGCCAACTCGATATTTGTTTTTCATGATCTGATGAGACATCTGGTTTCGGAGGGTAAAACCGTTTTATACTGCTCTCATTTGCTGAATACAATTGAAAAGGTCTCATCCAAAATAATACTTCTGGATAAAGGTAAAATAATTCTTGATATGAATACTGAAGAATTAAAAAAGTCGGATAACTATACAAATCTTGAAAACCTTTTTAGAAATTTCAATCCTGATGCCCAACAAAAGAATTATTCTTATGAGAATTTGTTTGGTTAGTGCAATTCTGATCTTGCTTTTCACAAACCGATTTTCCCTTGCGCAGATAACCGTCGTATCATCCGACACAATTTTTAATACCAATTTTTTTAACAACTACTTATACAACGATATCAATACAGCTAACTTAAACTCTGTTCTTAATTATAAAAAAAGTGCGGGCAGATATAGTATCTCCGTTGCGAACTATTACCTGTCAAATGTTTCAAAGCTCGGTCAAAACTTCTTTCGCGATTACAATAATTTTAAGATCATACTCGATTATGAGCTTAGACAAAATTTAAGAATGGGAGTCGGATTTCAGAACAGGTTTCTGACCGATGACAAAAACATTGAAACAAATAAGAACAACAATAATTATTTTTTCGCCAATGTTGATTTCAGAGTTAATAATAATTTACTGATTAATACAAAGCTGGGACTGAAGAATGTTGATCAGATCGGAGAGGTCAATAACGGTTTCAGCGGAATTTTCACGACGGAGGCAAACAACTTTCTGTACCGGGACTACCTTACCAACGGAAAGGTAATCTTATTTTATGAAAATTTAGTTCAGAAACAAAATCATAATTACGAAATCAACACTAATATTTACAAAAGATTTTCTGAACAAACCGATAATACCGGTCTGATCCGGTTTTATAATCAGCGAAACGAAGTTTACTTTCCTGCAACGCAAAGTGTAAGAAATCAATTTAACGTAAAGAACAATATTGAAAAAAGAATTGAGAGCTATTTTCAGGCAGGAGACTATCTGAACTATCTTTTAAACCGTGATCTTATCTTTTCACTCGGAGGATTTTTTGTTAACAGGAACATTACGAAAGAATTCAAATACAGAGCGTCGAGTACGAATATTCTTTTGGAAAATGTTTACGATACAAAGACCATAGAAAATAATCTTGAGTTTTCCGGAACATTAAATTATAGCAGGCATAAATTTAATTCACAGATGAAGCTGATGTTTAATGAACGCTCCGAAAATCATACTTTGATAAATAAGGCAGGTCTTACACCCGCGCAGATACTTGAGCTTGAAAAAGCTGAAAGGAGTAAAAATAATAACAGCAGAAGAACATCCGTGTTGCTTGATCTGATATATCTTCATTCAAATGCCAACACATTCGGAGTTACGGGCTCCACTTCTCTTTTAAGATATGATACGGACTTTGATCAGAATTACGATGACAGGGATGAAAGAGAGTCAGTGATCTCGACAGTTCACAGGTATAACAATCTTCTCAACTTCGATGTACAGACAAGGTTTGACGTAATCATTTCTAAACTAAATTATATCTTCTCACAAAAAAGCGCGAACAATTATAAGAATACAATTTACAAGTTGACTACTGAAAGCAATTTTAAACCTTTAAGACAAATTTCCACAAAGAACTTAGTTCAGGTTTTAGCAAACTATACTGTATATGATTTTGAAGATATTGTTTCACAGGTTCAAAGTTTTTCGTACCGTCAATTATATGTAAAAGATTCTACCGTATATAATTTATCAAATAGGCTTTCGGTTAATTTTCAGGGTGAGCTGAAATATTATGAGCAGGGACAGTTTAACAATGAAAATTTTTCAGTTAATCCGATCGCGTTTTTTGCAGAGCAGATGTTTAATCCTGATATTTTTTATTTCATAAATGATTTCATACAGATCGGAGCGGGCTATAAATTTTTTGAACAACGACGTTATCAGTATGAAAATTCGGAGAAGAAACTGGTGAATACATATAATTCTTTTGGTCCTGTCGGTAAAATTAATTTATATTTAAATAAGAATTCAATTATTAACTTTACGGGAGGGATCGATTATATAAAGTATGAAAATCCTTCGCAAGAGAATTCATCGGTGAGTTTGCAATTGAATGTAAACTGGAATTTGTGATCCGGGCAGCGATGCAGAGAAGACTAAATCCACTCTGCAAAACTTAGCAGCATTATCTCAGATTCTCATCAATAATTAAGCATCTTAAATTTAATACATCTACTTGGAAAAATTAAATCTGACCCTCAACAGCAATCGAAGCGAAATCCAGAAGTTTGAAGAATTTCTTGAATCTGTAAACTCTAAGTTCAATCTATCTGCAGAAAGGTTCATAAATCTGCAGATCGCAAGTTCGGAAGCAGTGGTCAATGCCATTGTTCACGGAAACAATGAAGATGCATCTAAAAAAGTTTATGTGGAGATTCAGTTTGATGACAAATCAATGCTCATCAAGATCAGGGACGAGGGTAAGGGCTTTGATCTCCAAACCTTACCGGACCCGACCTCTAATGAGAACATTTTGAAAGAAAGCGGCAGGGGAATATTTATCATTCGTTCACTCGTTGATGATTTTCACTGCAATTCAACAGACTCAGGGACTGAGTTTGTACTGGTTGTAAATAAAACCTGAATCTTGTTTGTATAGAATAAAGAATAAATATCAACTCCTTCCTCAAAACAGTTAGGCTTCGATCTCAATTATAATTTAAAATAAAAATCCCTGAAACCATAATGACAGCTTCAGGGAGGAAAATTAATTTGTTAACTCGTCAGTAAAACCTGTAAATCAAAACTACTTCTTATTCATGTTATCGAGCACTTCCATAACTTCTTTAACAGCTTTTGCTGAATCTGTAAGAAGCTTCTTCTCTTCATCATTAAGCTTAAGCTCAATTACCTTTTCGATACCTTCTTTTCCGAGAACTACAGGCACTCCAAGAAAAATATCCTTTAATCCATACTCACCGGTAAGCCAAGTACAGACAGGAAAAATTCTTTTTTGATCCCTTATGATTGATTCTACCATCTGTGCTGCTGCTGCACCCGGAGCATACCAGGCTGAAGTTCCCATCAGAGCTACCAGTTCGCCGCCGCCCTTTTTTGTTCTTTCAACAATGGCGTCAAGCTTTGTTCCATCTATCAGTTCAGTAACAGGTATTCCGCTGACTGTAGTATATCTCGGCAATGGAACCATAGTGTCCCCGTGACCGCCAAGCAGCATGGCTGAAATATCTTTTGGTGAACAATCCAAAGCTTCAGCCAGAAATGCCCTGTATCTTGCGGTATCCAGAATACCTGCCATTCCCATTACTTTTGTTGAAGGAAGATTGGAATTTATATATGCGCAATAGCTCATCACATCAAGTGGATTTGATACAACAATGATAATTGTATCTGGTGAATGCTTAACTACATTTTCAGTAACTGACTTTACGATCTCAGCATTTGTCGAGATCAGATCATCTCTGCTCATGCCGGGTTTTCTCGGCAGACCGGAAGTTATTACCACTACTTCAGAATTGGCGGTTCTTGAATAATCATTGGTAACTCCAATCACTCTTGTATCATAATTATTCACACCGGAAGTCTGCCATATATCGAGAGCTTTTCCTTCAGCAATACCTTCTTTGATATCTACAAGCACAACTTCTCTTACAAGCTCTTTTTGTGCAATTACATTTGCACAGGTCGCTCCTACATTTCCAGCGCCAACAACTGTTACTTTCATTTCAAAATTATTTTTGTTTAAATAAAATGGTTATTCCGAATTATCGAAATAACCAGTGATTTCAAAATTATTTTAAAAATTTTTAATCCGGAGAATGAAACTATGCATTTTCTAAAGGAAGAACATTCATAACTTTTCTGCCCTTTTTATTACCGAAGCTTACTTTACCTTCGATCAGTGAGAAAATTGTATGATCTCTTCCAAGACCGACATTCAGTCCCGGTAAAAATTTTGTGCCTCTTTGTCTTATCAGAATGTTTCCGGCTTTTACTGCTTCCCCGCCGAATTTCTTAACACCGAGTCTCTTTGATTGTGAGTCTCTTCCATTCTTCGAACTTCCGAGTCCTTTTTTGTGTGCCATTTCTTATTAAATTATAAATTATTAATGATAAATTTAACTATGCTATAGAATTGATCTGTATTGCAGTATAATTCTGTCTGTGACCGTTTCTTACCTGATAACCTTTTCTTCTTTTTTTCTTGAATATGATCACCTTATCATCTTTAACATGCTCGAGTACTGTTGCCTGCACTTTTTTTGTTAATAAAGGAGCACCGATCTCAAATGATTTATCATCTGACGTGAACATAAGCACCTGATCAAAAGTAACTTTAGCTCCGATTTCATCTTTCAGCTTTGGTATAAACACTTTCTGATTTTCGGTAACTTTGTATTGATTACCTTTGATATTTACTATTGCGTACATATTCTATTAAATTTTAAATTATTTTAACGGATTTCGGGTGGAGCTAAGCGGGGTCGAACCGCTGACCTTCTGAATGCCATTCAGACACTCTACCAACTGAGCTATAGCCCCTGATTAGTTTTAAGCTTTTAAAATACATATTATCGTCCGGAATTTCAAACCATTACCCAAACTTTTTCATTAAAAAAATCCACATCCGTCCTAATTAAGGAAAAAACTTGCCACGAATTTCACGAATGATCACGATTTAAAAATATTATCACTAATTTTAAAAATAGAATTAACATAAATTTACCCCGGACAGCATAATTATATCTTCAGGGTTATTTAATGGTTGATTTTAAAAATTCGATATTGGTGCAAAAATATTACCATAACAGATTGAATTTAAAATTATTTAAATTTTTCAAAAACATTTTGGACGGTAATGAATAAAATTGTACCTGCACCGGATTACAAGCTTTAATTACACCCAAATCTCAGATTTCCCTTACACAAATAAAAAATTATTTTTAATTTAAGAATGTAAATTAAAAATATGAGGACATGGATATTAAATTTTTAAAAGGAGTAGGTGAAAAAAGAGCGGAAGCTTTTGCAAAGTTAGGTATTACAAGCACCGATGATTTTCTTAAATTCATTCCCCGAGCTTACCTGAAAAAAATCTCAATCAGAGAAATCAACAATTTCACTGATGAAAACGTCATAGTTTCCGGCAAAGTCATTGATGTGCAGTATCCGCGAAAGAGCAATCATCCCCTGCAGGTGATCGTAAAGGATAATACCGGAGTCATCGACATTCCGGTCTTCGGGACCAGCGAATTTCGTTCGAAACAATTCATGCTGGGAGAGATGTTTTTATTCTGGGTCAAGATCGACAAGAGCAATTTTGTCTCCAATCTTAAGATAAGTTACAGGGACCATCTGAAGATCAATGAACACGATCCTTCTGAGTCTGAATTCCTTAAATTCAAATTCATCCCTTTATATGAGCTATCCGATATTTTAAAAAAAACCTGGATCAAACCTCTGCTTCTTTCCAAAATTGTTTTCAATGCATTCACCTCGCTTCTGAAATCAAGCCCGGATTATATAGAAGAGACTTTGCCTGAAAACATTTTAAGAGAGCATAATCTCATCAGCCGTAAGGAGGCAATTCTCAGAATAAACTTTCCTACTGAATTTTCTGAAATTGAGATTGCCAGGAAACGTCTTTCGTTTGAAGAATTATTTTATCTCGAATTGATCCTTGCATTGAAAAAAGATAAGATCAGAAATGAAAAGAAAGGGATCAAATTCAATAAGGATATTTCCGAATTAACTAAAAAATTCAAGAGCCTGATTCCGTATGAACTTACTTCCGCTCAGCGCAGAGTAATGAATGAAATTTATACTGACATGAAGTCTGACAAATGCATGAACCGTCTGCTGCAAGGTGACGTTGGAAGCGGGAAAACTATCGTTGCCATCTTTGCAATTCTGACTGCAATTGAGAACGGCTATCAAGCTGCATTCATGTGTCCTACAGAATTACTGGCGGAGCAGCATTTCAAAACGATCACAGATTTTGTAAAGCCCTTTAATCTGAAAGTTGATCAGCTTATCGGCGGACAGAAAAAAAAATTACGCGAAGAAATTCTTTTAAGCATTAAAGAAGGAAAGTCGGATATAATTATAGGGACTCATGCCCTAATACAGGATAAGGTAGAATTCAAAAGTCTGGGATTTGTTGTCATCGATGAACAGCATAAGTTTGGGGTAATGCAAAGAGCGAAGATGAAGGAAAAGGGTTTTAATCCTGACGTGCTTGTCATGACAGCGACTCCGATCCCCAGAACACTTGCGATGACTTACTACGGTGACCTTGATGTGTCAGTGATAGATGAAATACCAAAGAACCGGAAGTCGATCAAGACAGCTTTAAGAATGGAAATTGATAAGCCGAAAATTCACAGGTTCATTCGTGATGAAGTATCCAAAGGCAGACAGGTTTATATTGTGTTCCCTCTTATTGATGAATCCGAAAAGCTTGATCTGAAATCAGCAGAGGAAAATTATAAAATTATTAAAGAAAATATTTTTCCCGAACTCAAAGTGGGCATGGTTCACGGAAGAATGCTTTGGTATGAAAAGGATGAAGTTACGGAGGATTTTCGAAATGGAAAGATAAACATACTCGTTTCTACCACTGTGATCGAAGTCGGGATCGATATTCCAAATGCTACAATAATGATCATAGAGGAAGCGCAAAGATTTGGTTTGTCTCAGCTTCATCAGCTTCGTGGAAGAGTTGGCAGGGGTTCCGAACAATCTTTCTGTATTCTGATCGCAAAAAATCTTGATGAAAATTCTATGAAACGTCTGAATATCCTATGTGAATCCAACGATGGCTTCAGGATCGCGGAGGCTGATATGGATATCCGTGGTCCCGGTGAATTTTTCGGAATACGGCAGTCAGGAGTTTTAAATTTTTCATGCACTGATCTTACACGTGATAAGGATATCCTTGAATCGGCAAGAAGCATTGCCTTTGATATTATCAAAAATGATCCTCAGCTTAGAAAGGCGGAACATATTGAAATAAAAAAAGCTTTTGACAGAGATCACAAGAATTCCCTTTTGCTTATGGAAGTAGCTTAGTCAATTATCAATTATCAATTATCATTTATTAATGCTCTATGAAAATTGAGAATTCCGTAGAAAAGCAGAAGTAAGCAATCAGAAAATAATTGAACATTGATAATTTATAATTGATAATTGAATTAGCTGTTCTCTTTTACATAAATAAATTATTTTTAACAAAAAAATTTTAGTTGAAAAGTAAGTCGTCAAAAATAGAGATATTGATTCCGGTGATCACGATACTTTCGGATGCACTGGCGATCTTTCTCGCATTTCTCATTTCATACTGGCTCAGGTTTTCCAACGAAGCATTCATAAAAATTTTTCCAATCACTAAGGGTATTCCCGGATTTGAAGGATACATCAGATTTTGTTTTATAATGATCCCTATCTGGATCCTTATTTTTCAAACGAGAAAGATGTATCGTTTGAAAAGATCGGTTTTTATTATGGATGAAGTTTTTATAATCATCAAATGCATCTCGATCGGAATATTATTTGCAATGGCAACGGTGTTCATCCTGAATGAAGACTTTCCTTATTCGCGTCTTGTATTCTTTCTCATCTGGGTCAACACAATAATTCTGATCACGATCGGCAGATACTTTACACTGAAATTCGAAAAAACACTTTACAACAATAGTGTAGGGGTAAATACGGTTGCAGTCTTGGGTGTGAATGATATGGCAAAAAGGATCTACGATAAATTTGCCACAGATAAATTTGCAGGATTCAATGTTATCGGTTATTTTACCTATGACAAAAGTGAAGAAAATTCTCTTGCAAACAAGACCTGTCTTGGAAATTATACCGACATCCCTGAGAAAATAAAAGAGCTTGGAATTGAAAAGATACTGATCTCAATTCCATCCGATAAACATGAAATACTTTATGAACTTTTTAAAATAAGCGAAGGGATAAATATTGAATTCATGTATGCACCGGATTTTGTTGACCTGATGACAAGCCGGCTGAGAGTGGAAGAAGTTGATGGCATTCCCTTCATGAAATTAAAATCTGTTCCGATGAATGTATGGAACAGGTTTTTAAAAAGGACATTTGATATAGTTGTTTCACTTATTATATTAGTTTTACTTTCACCGGTAATGGCTATAGTGGGACTGCTGGTGAAGCTTACATCAAAAGGTCCGTTGTTTTATAAGCAGGAAAGAGTGGGACTTGACAGTAGAAAATTCATGATGCTGAAATTCCGCTCAATGAGAGTCGATGCAGAACAAAGCGGTCCTCAAATGGCATCAAGAAACGATAACCGTTATACAGCAATTGGCAAGACACTTCGCAAGTTCAGTCTCGATGAGCTGCCTCAGTTCTTAAATGTATTTATTGGAAACATGAGCATTGTCGGACCAAGACCGGAACGTGAATTTTTTATCAACACAATGAAGGAGACCATAACCAGATATCTTGAAAGGCACAGGGTAAAATGCGGCATTACCGGCTGGGCTCAGGTCAACGGCGCACGCGGAACAGATTCATCAATGCAGACCAGAATTGATTATGATATCTACTATATTGAGAACTGGTCTATCGCTCTTGACATAAAAATTATTTTTAAAACTGTTAAGGAAGTCTTTTTTTCCAAAGAAGCATTTTAAAATTTTTAGAAAATGATCATTGCAATTATTTATTTTGTGCATGTAATGTTTGCTGTTTATGTTTTTTGCAGATCTTTCCAGTCCGACGGGTGGCTTCAGGCATTTCTCAACATCGGCTTTATAATTACTTTATTTGCTGTGACGCTTACCGTATGTGAACTGATCGTTGGTGTGTTTATTCCTGATACCGGATACAGAATTTCAATGCCGGGAAATCCGGTGCTGCTCTTTATGCTGAAGATATCAGGATTTTATGCTCAGCAGGCAGACACTGTTACTCTTACACCAAAAGACAGTATTGTTCTGATATGCGTTACACTTTTGGAACTGGTTTTCTACAGATTCTATTTTAAAAAGGTCAAAGTAGTCAATGCAATTTAAAACAATTAAAAATCCTGCATGATCAAACTGATACTCATTCAAAAATAATTTTTTAAATATGAAAAAAAGCCTGTTCGTTCTTATACTCTGCACTATGTCCTTACTGTTATTCTCATTTTATAATTTGAGCAAAAAGGATCTTAATGAATTGTCCGGTACACGTGACATTGTTTTACAATTCATTACTTATAACGGCTATGGAAATAATCTTTACATAGATAATATTCTTACCGGGACACAAAATCTCTATGACATTAATGTTACTTCCTTTTTGAATATTCCTTATGACACAATTTATTCGGTTCAGCCCTCGGGCTTGGATACGATCGCGCCTCAGGTCACAGTTTCAAATATTGGCAGAGGAAGCCTTATCGATACAATTACGGTTTTTTTAAATATTGAACCGGGCGGTTACCGTGACAGTACTGAAATAGTTTTTCTCAATTCCGGTGGAACTTTCATCTGCAATTTTAAATCATTCATCTATTCAATTGGAACCGGCTATTATCTTAAGGCATATACTTCATATACACCGGACAGTAATTATGTGAACGATACTCTCAATCAGTATTCAGTATATCTTCCCGGATACACAAGAAATGTACTTTATGAAGAGTTCACTTCCGACTCAAGCTTTGCTGCATTTAATAATGATCCCGCACTTGATGCATTTGTAAATCAAAATATTCAGACAGTTACAGCAATAAGATACCATCTCGGAATTTTAGGGAGAGATACTTTCTATCTCGCAAATCCCGAACAGGCGGATGCACGAAGAAGATATTATTATGTAAGCTCTGTTCCCACAACTTTCGCAGATGGCATATACCCTGTATCAATACCATATGGTGACAGTCTGAATTTATACCGACCATATTTTACACGATTGTCAAAGGGAAGTCCTCTGACTATGACAGTCACAGATGAAAGAATTTCCGGAGACTCTATCAGGACTACGATTGATCTGAATGTCATTTCTTCTCCGCCTCAGGGAAATTATAAATTGAGAATTAACGCAGTCGAAAGATATGTCAACGATACTCAGGGTCTGTTTGTTAATTTTTACGATATTTTCAGAGCTGCATATCCGGATACCAACGGCATCAGCATTACAATTACACCCGGCACATCTCAATACCAGTATACCTATTACCGGCAGCCGGGATGGGTTGATTCAATGATATACACTGCGGCATTCATTCAGAACGATAATAACAGAGAAGTCCTTAACTGCGCAAAGGGCAGAAACATTGTTTTGGATAATGTAACATCTCCGAAGAAATTAATTTATGAAAAATCCCAGCTGCTGAATGTTAATTATACATTTAAGAAAAATCCTCCGGTTTACCGTACAGGTGATTCCGTGCAGACAGCTCTTAACGTAGAATTATTTGAAGCATTTTTTCCACCGATCAACTGGAGAATTTTTAATCAGGATGGATTCATTACATTCAGTCAGTTCACAGGCGCCAACGGACCCACCATAGGCGGTACCAAATCAGTACAGATGAATTTTTTTGATTACAATATTCCGGGACAAAGGGATTCGATGTATTCAAAAGCATATACAAATCTTCTTACAACTGACACTTTAAGATTTGATTATTCTTATGCTCAGTACGGAACATCTTATGTTGACAGTCTCATAGTGAATGTTTCAACTGACGGCGGTCTTACATTTCCGGTGGAGCTGTTTCGCAGAGGCGGACTACAGCTTGCAACGGCTCCGCAGACGACATCATACTTTATTCCTCAGAATAACACTCAATGGAGAACTTTCAGGACAACTCTGAGCAATGTTGTTTCAGTCAATAATTATTCGGAATATTCACCTGATAAATTTAATCTTCAGCAAAATTATCCTAATCCATTCAATCCCGAAACTGTCATCAATTACGAAATACCTGTTACAGATTTTGTAACACTGAAAATTTTTGACATTCTTGGTAAGGAGATCATCACCCTTGTGAATCAGAAACAGACAGCCGGCACCTATTCTCAAAAATTCAACGCAGGCAATCTACCCAGCGGAATTTATTTTTATCAATTGAAGACTCAGGGATTTTCGGATACCAAACGAATGGTGCTTGTAAAATAATTTCAGTTAAACCATTCCGATATCTGTTAGTCTAAGGAAGTAAATGATTTATTAATTTTAAATTTTCCCATGAAAAACTTTATAACATTCCCTCATGAGTTTTTTCTAAAGTTTTTTCAATTGTTCTTATCAAAAGCCAGATTTTTACTAATACTTCCTTTTGCTTTTTCCGGGTCTTTGAATAATCTTCACTCTCAGCCACCTGTTTACCTTACTTTTACAACACACAACGAAGATGCAGAGCCATACAATACTAATTTTAATTATTACAACTTAAGAAGGAATCTGATCATTCAGCTCGCTGATCTGGTTTCATCAAGAGGAGCTAAATGGAATTTTCAGTCTGACTGGAGGTTCTTACTCGCAGTAAAAAAATTTGATACCGGAAGTGTTGTATTTAATACCAACGGAAAGAATATAATAAGATGGTTAATTGAAGACAGAGGCATTGACTGTGATCCGCACTCACATGAGGCAAACGGCTATAACTATGCTGATGTTGCCTATCTCCATTCACAGCTGGGGATTGTTCCAAGCAAAGTTGTCGGAGGATTTTTGTATAATGTCATTGTGAATAATAACAACTGGGAAAATCTTCAGAACGGCATTTACGGCAGAATGTATCCTACTTATTTTTGGAAGCCGGAAATTCTTTGGGGCGGAGGAACACAAAATCATATTAATGATCCGCAAAATTTTGGAGCCTGGAAACCGCAGAGCATGGCAAATTATTATGTCCATGATTCTACAAAAGATCTTACTCTTATTGGTAATGGCTGTAATAATAAATTTTTTGATACCACATTAGTGACTACGGTGGTTCAGAGAATAAGAAATCTTGTAAATGCGATTTCCTACAATGCATTTCCTGACACCGGATTTTACACTGCAACGGTTCATACTCAGATGGGTCAGCTTAATACTTCACAAATAAATAAAGTTGTACAATTCATTGACTCAATGAATGTGTTTGTAGCACAAGGTAAAGTAATCTGGAAGAATCTGGATGATATTTATTCGATATGGAATAATGATTACGGAAAAAAACCCTTTTGGACTTCCTGCTCCCAGCTTCCGGCTTCGTATGGATTTTACAATATTAAATTAATACCGGAAGGATTTTATTCACCCCCTTATGATTTTCTGAATATTGAAGATACAGTAACTTCCTTTCTGCGAAATATAAGTACACCATATTCCATTGTCGATTCGGCTGATGCTGTAATTGATTCGGTAACTTTCACCGGAAATTTTGTTTATCCGCGTGCTGTAAACGGTACATATTACATTCAATTAGATCACCGGAATTGTATAGATACCTGGAGCAAAGCCGGCGGACAAGCATTTGTGACCGGTTCAACCATGACTTTTGATTTCACTTCTTCACAGTCCCAGGCATTTGGAAATAATTTAAAGTCTAAGAATGGAAAATTTTGCATCTATAGCGGGGACTGTAACAGTGATGATATTATTGATGTCGGCGATGTAATTCTTATCTATAACGATGCTAATTCTTTTGTTAATGGTTATGCTGTAACTGATATTACAGGAGATTTAACTGTTGATGTGAGCGATCTTTTAATCTGTTATAATAATTCATTCGATCTGATCGCTGAAGCAGCTCCGTAGATCTTAAATTTTTCATTCAGCCCAACGCCTGTCATTAGTTTTCAGAAAAATTTCAGAGTTGGAATGTTTTGAAGTACCGAGAATCAGCTTCCACGGTATGTAGTAAATCCAAAGGGGCTGATCAGCAGAGGGATGTGATAATTCTCATCGGTATCAATAATGAAACTGATCTCTACAAAAGGGTAAATAGACTTTACTCCTTTAACTTCAAAATAATTACCTGTATCAAAGCTAATAGTGTACATTCCTTTTTCAATCACTACATTCTTTTCAAAAAAATCAGTCAATCTGCCGTCACTGTCAGTCACGCTAGTAGCGATCTTTTCAATTGAGTTATACAAAGTAATGTTAACACCTTCAGCAGGTTTCCCTGTTGAAATATCGAGTACATGTGAGGTGATACCGCTCATAACAATTTCTCCAATCTTAGTTTTGTAATTTTATTTTGTTCCTTCATTGCGATTTTAATTTCTGTTTCACTGTCATTTGAAACACGCTTTTTGATAATTGCGAGCATCTCCTTTGCTGACTTTCCTGTTGCGCAAACTATGAATATGTATCCGAATTTTTTTTCATAAACCTGATTAAGCTTTGCAAGTTCAATAAGGGTTTCATTGTCCGCTGCATTCACTTCCGATTGTTCGGATTCAGCCATCTTCTTTGTGGAGGCAAATTTTTCTCTGATTGAATTTATGTCACCGATCTTAGGGTGGTGTGAAAAAGCTTCAAGCCAGTCTTTGGGATCGAGTGAATACAATATCTTCTCTGCCTCATCAAGAATTTCCTTTTTGGTTTTAATTGTTTTTAATTCCATCATTCCGGCAACCCATTCTTTTGCACCGCAGCATTTTGAGAAGAGTAACTCTTTCTCTTTCGGATTCAGCGAACTTAATTTTTTAAGATCATTCATAATTACTCAGGCAATACTTCCAAAAAGCCTCAGGCGGCTAACTCCTCCATCGGGATAAATATTCAATCGAACATGCGAAACAACACCTATGTCTTTTATTTCCTTTTCAAACATATTTTCAAAGTGCCCTTTTAATTTTGACTTGGGCAGAAGCACTTTCCAGTTTAGTTTTGGATCTGTTACAGCATCGTCAGAAATTTCATTGTTATTTAAACCTTCAATCGAACAGGCATCAGGAAAATTTCCTTTAAAGTAATTTGTATCGACATTAATTTTTTTTATTTCTCCCCGGTGAGCAAGTTTTAAAATTACCCAGTCATATCCCTGAATCCTTTTTCTCTTTGTCTCCCAGCCATCACCCATATTGCTGCTTCTTCCGGGGGATATAAGATTGTCCTTTGAACCAAAGAACATATCATTGCAGACGAGCACTTTCCCTCCGTTAAGCAACGCGGCGAGATCTACAAGCGTGTTCTTCTTTATATTTTCAGCAACATAAATGTTGCCATACACCCTGAACCTCGCCACTCCCCCATCAGGATAAATATTCAGCTTCACACAATTCCAGCTCTTATCATTACTTATCGAAAACAGATTCTGCGAACCCGGATTAAGCGGAGACTTCGGAAGTATCACCGTCCACTTCATATCCTCAGTTTTAAAGTCCTTACTACTAACATCAATATTCGTTGCTTCCACCGATGCATAAGGTGGATGATTCCCAAGAAAATGATTAGTATCTATATCAACTCCTTTTATTACTCCATCCACGCCGAGCTTTATTACACACCAGTCAAATCCCGGCTCCCGCTTCCTTCTTGATTCCCACCCGTCCATCCATTTACCATTGTCCGTGAATTTACCCGGGATAAATATTCCTCTTCCTTCCTTCAAAAGATTTTCCTTCTCCGCAAAAAATTCATCGCTCACTGAAATTGCTTTGCCTCCGTTCTTTTCCGAAGCGAGATCAATTAATCCCGCAAATGCCGCTGCCGCTAAATTTTGTTCCATATTTATAACTATTTTCTTAAAATTATTTTGCCGGTTGGTATTTTTATTATTTTTCCATTCTCAAAAATTTTTTCTCCATTAAGATAAGTTGCTTCAACCTTTCCGGAAAGTTCACAACCAATGTAAGGTGTTACCTTATGCTTGTGGTACAATAAATTTTCTTCAACAGTAAATTTCTCCATTGGATCAAAAATAACGAGATCTGCATCAAAGCCCTTTTCTATTTTTCCTTTGTAACGATTCATGCCAATAAATGCAGCGGTATTAGTGCTCATAAGTTTCGATATCTTTTCAAGAGTTATATTTCTTTTCACAGCTTCAGTCCAGACAACTGAAAGCCCAAGCTGGAGGCTTGATATACCACCCCAGGCTTTCTCATAATTTCCTTCCTCAATGAACTTCAGACGGGGATCACAGGGTGAATGATCACTTACGATAAGATCGATCAAACCATCTTCAACTGCTTTCCAGAGTTTTTCTCTGTTTTCATTTTCTCTTATAGGCGGCGTGCATTTAAAACGGGTGTCACTATCATCAACATTCTCAGAAGAAAAAAATAAGTAGTGGGGACAGGTTTCAACGGTAACTTTTACACCTTCGGATTTTGCTTTTCTTATAATGCTGATCGCGTCAGAGGAAGAAAGATGAACAATATGAATGTGATAATCATATTCACGACTGAGATCTATTAAAAGCCCGATCGCTTTGTTCTCCATTTCGCGGGGACGACTTTCTAAAAACCCGGAGTACGACTTTGTATCAGGCGTTACCGAATTAATTTTACTAATATTCATTTCAGCATGCACTAGTAAAGGAAGCTTTGACCCGGATCTCTTCAATACATCCAGAGCTTTCCGCAGATCTGCTTCACTCACATCAGGAAAATCATCTATGCCTGAATGGATCATAAATGCTTTAAATCCAACAACACCATTTTTGATCAGCCCTTCAATTTCATTTTCATTGCCGGGAACGATCCCTCCGTAAAATCCGCAATCAACATACAACTTTCCTTTTGCAGCCTTGATCTTTGTATTAAATGAATCAACATCAATAGTCACAGGCGAACTGTTTAGCGGCATATCAACCAGCATTGTAATTCCTCCTGCGGCAGCGGCTTTTGTTGCCGTTTCAAATCCTTCCCAATTTTCTCTACCCGGTTCATTTATATGAACATGAGTATCAACAAGTCCCGGCATTATGACAAGTTCACCGTAATCAATTAACTCAAATCCTTCGTCAATAAGATCTACACTGACATCTACTATCTTTCCGTTACTTATGAATACGATCATATCTTTTAACCCACCCGGAGTTAAAACATTTTTACTCTTCAAAGCCAGCTTCATAGTGCAAAAATAATTTCTACGATTGCGAATAAAAAGTTAAAAGTTAAAAGTTGAAAGTTGAAAGTTGAAAGTATTAAAGTGACATTAAACTTAATCAACACGCATAATGTCTTATGAGCAATTAGAACATTAACCAAAAAATATCTTTTGAAAGGAAACATTATGAAACAAGCAAAGAAACTTTCTATTTTAGCCGTTCTGGCATTTCTACTAATTTCAATTTACATTTCCGGCTGTAAGACTGATAACATAACTGATCCATCAGCTCAGTCAGATGACGAGTATTTGCAATCAACTGCGCTCAACTCCGCTTTTAGTACTGATCCGGATGATGACGATAATCTGTTCGCAACTGAGATTTCGGATTTTGATGCAAATGGAGCAGTATTTAATTCTCCGATAGACTCTCTCCTCAGATGGGGACGCAGAGTAACAAATGTTAATATTAATACCAGCATCTCCAATTCAGGCGATACAATGAAGAATGTCATTGTCACAAGAACCATTACAGGTAATTTCATAATCATTGGGTATGTCGGCGGTAATCTTGACTCAACTGTTAAACCTTATACTCAGGAACAAAAAAGACTGATCTCATTTAAAAGGATAGGAAGAAATTCCCGACCGAGAGAAAACTGGAGAGTATTTCAGTACTCCGCCATTGATGGTGAAACAAAGACACCTCAAACCGGAAAAAGCAATATAGTCATGAGTAAAATTGAATTTTACAAAAACAACAGTCTTGTCCTTACATTGAATGGTCCCGACTTCACAACAAACATTTTCAACGCGAGAAGATTTGGCGGTAACGGTTCAATGGAAGTCAACAGAGGTGATCAGGTCAGAATTAAAGTCTACGCTACAAGCAATCAAAGTGATACTGACATTGTATCTTACCACTGGGCAAGAAATTCGTTCGGATTCCATCGCGAAAGTTTTGTAATGACCTCGCAGGTTCCGAATGGCGGTAGCTTTGACAGAACTTATGAAAAAGAATTTAACATATACGGAAATCATCACGGAGGAATGAACAACGCGTACATCAGCGCGAATACCAGAAGCTCGCTCTATGATAACTCGCCGTCACTATTCTCATCCACTTACATGGGACTTCCATACAGAGTAAGACCATAAAAATTAAAAGCCTCATACAACTGATGCCGGAGCTGCTTTCTGAAAAGAGAGCAGCTCCCTCTGTTTAACACCATTCTGAAACAGACATCATTCAAACTTCACAAACTATTCCCGAAGGTTATAAACTTTACCAGAATTATCCAAATCCCTTTAACCCTGTTTCACAGATCAAATTTGATATAATGCCGGTCGTCAATGGCGGAAGATCAAACGTGAAACTGATAGTTTATAATTCAGCAGGTGAGGAAGTAAAAAGGATCATTGACAGGGAACTTGAAGCAGGAAGCTACATTGCGGAGTTTGACAGAACAAATTTTTTAAGAGGAGTATACTTTTATAAATTTACCGCGGATGATTTCAGTGAAACAAAAAGTATGATACTCCTTAAATAGTGACATTTGTCCCTTCAAAATTGTAGTATATAACAATTAACAAAAAGTAATGAGGGGAAAGTGGAAAAGAGCCAAGAGCGTCAATTGCATTAATCTTCTGAGGTAGAGTTTATATATGAGTTACATCATGGATATGAACTTTCACCCCAGGAGTGAATCAATCCTTGAGACAGCTAAGCGTTGTTTGATCAGGGATTTAGAGATATTGAGGAATTCCCGGAAGAAGTTTGAATTTTGTCAGATAATATATTAAGTTGTGTAATAATTTTAATTTTCAAAAATCAATAAAATAGTCAGGTGACAAATGTCCCTTTAATGAATAAATTTTTTTCACAATTAAAATATTAATTAATGAAATTAATCCGAAAGGTTGAATTATGAATTTATTTCTAAAAACTGGCTTAGCAATTTTTTTAATTGCAACGTTTACATCAAATACTTTTTCGCAGTTAAATGGTACTTACACTGTTGGCAGCGGCGGATTTTTTCCTACAATAAATTCTGCAGTCACCACAGCAGTTTCCCAGGGTGTTAACGGCCCGGTTGTGTTCAATATTTTGTCAGGAAATTATTTTGTGGATATCACCATAAATGCTGTTCCGGGTATAAGCGCTGCTAATGATATCACCTTTCAGTCTCAAACCGGTGTTCCCGGTGATGTTGTTATCAAAGGGAATTCAATTATTTTTTTTATTAACTCTCCTTATCTGACTTTTCAAAATCTTACAATTGACAGTTCCGGCAACCACAGCTTCAAAATTACTGCCGATGGAGATCATACAACTTTAAAAAATATAATTTTCGGAAATAATTCAAAGTTAGTAACTCAGGCCTCACAGTTTCCTCCTGAATATTTTCACGCTTCTGGCTGCATTAATATTCCGAGAATTCTTTTAGATGGAAGAGACTTTCCCCCAACGGAAAGAGGAGGTCAAATAATTAACAATACTTTTACCGGGATTTTAGAATTATATAACTATGATTCGCTTATTGTTGAAAATAATACTGCACCGGGTATATATTTGAATTGCTTTAACGGAAGTATTTCAAAAAATAAAACAGCCAAACTCAATATCGCTGGATCTAATTTGCTGATTACTAATAACTTTGTTTACGGCAGTTCAATGTTTTATGAAGAAGAGTTTAGAATTTATAATTGTTTTGTAATTTATAATACATTTAATTCTGTAAGCCGCTTTGGAAAAATTATTATCGGGCAAAATAATTTTGTATTGAATAATTTATTTATTAATACAGGTGAAGTGGCATGTACTTACGAACTCACGGGGCTGAATTCGGATTATAATAATTACTATAATAGTGCTGATACAGGAATAATTGATTATAATACAGTAAGGTATTATAGTGTTCTGGATTTTTTTAATTCAACCGGATTGGACCAGCACTCAAATTCACATCCGGTAACTTTCGTTTCACCAACTAACCTACATCTTACAGGGTCATCTCAGGGCGACTTACATCTTGCCGGTATTCCCACTCCACTGGTCACTGATGATATAGATGGCCAACCGAGAAATCCAAGCCGTCCTTATAAAGGAGCGGATGAAGTTATAGATATTCCTTTGCCGGTTGAACTTGTTTCATTCTCTTCTTCTGTTTCAAACAATAATATTAGTTTGAAATGGACAACTTCTTCAGAAATAAATAATTCAGGATTTGAAATTCAGCGTTCAAGCTCCGATGAGATAGCTGCGGGTATTTGGAACAGTATTGGATTTGTTAAGGGAAACGGAACAACAAATTCTCAAATCAATTTTGAATTCACTGATAAAAATCTTCTTCCGGAAAAATACAGCTACAGATTGAAACAGATTGATTTCAACGGGAACTATGAATATCATAACTTATCAAATGTAGTTGTAATTAGTGTTCCGGAAAAATTTTCATTGTCACAAAATTTTCCAAATCCTTTTAATCCGGTTACAACAATTTCTTACTCATTACCCAATACCCAATACACAATACTAAAAGTTTATGAAGTTAACGGAAAAGAAATTTCTACTTTAGTTAATCAGAAAAAAGAAGCCGGAGTACATTCAATTGAGTTCAATGCTTCGGAATATTCAAGCGGAATATATTTTTATACTTTGAATGTGAACGGAAAAAATATTGATACAAAAAGTATGATATTGCTAAAATAGAAGTTGTCTTCACAGCACCTGACCGAATGCGATATCATAGCCATCGGGATCATTGATACCAAACTCTTTTACATTATAGGGAGTGACATAGAGAGTATAGTCTATTGTCGCTCCTGACTTTATGAATTCATTATATATCAACTCGACATCATTCACCCAGAAATAAACATTCCACACCTTCTCAACTATTTTCCAGTGAGGTTTGATATCCGACTTAACCTTTACCTGTGAAAGCATCAGGTTAAAATTGTCCCGTTCAAGGATGCAGAAGGCAGGCGGATCGCCCCATAATTTATCGTAATGGAATCCGAGTTTATCCCTGTACCATTCAGCAGATTCACTTACATCCGATACAAGAAGTACCGGAGCGCTTCCGGATATCTTAGCCCTGCTCTCCATAGACTTTCCTGTAAATTATTTTTCCAATTATCGGAATTCTCTTAAGGTAACCCTGATATGCTTTCAATGCGAAGTAAAGTCCGTATCCAATTCCCGCGAATATAACTCCGAACAACCCCGCGTAAAAAACTATCATTCCTACGATCATTGCTACAGGCATGGTCGACTGTTTATTCATTGAATCGAACAATCCGAAACCTACTCCTGAAATTACAAAGAACAAAACTACCAGCATTACAAAAGCTACGATTATGACTACGTAAGCAATATGATAGAATATTGCCTGCAGCGCATGGAACCTGACGAATTTTGATTTGTCTTTTTGAGTTGCCCAGATGATTATCGGAAGGATCACTCCTCCGAGTATGATCGAAAGGTGTGAAAGCATTGCAAGGAGTTTTTCATCGCTTGTAGCTTCGACCGGCTGTTTACCTGATTCATTAAGCATGCTTGATTTATTTTTGATTTACACAATGTTTGATATCAATAGCGGGGAATGAGATGAACGTGGCTATGCATAATTATCTGACCTGCCGATGTGCCTATGTTAATTTTAACATTGTAGCCGGAAGGTTTGTGTTCCTTGTCGGTAAGTTTTTTTGCTTCATCAAGCATCTCGAGAATAGCAAGTTGATCTTCCTTAGCGAGGTTAAAGTAATCCTCTTCGTGATTGAAAGGAATGACAAGCAGATGACCTTTTGAATCGGGGAATTTATCATTTATGACAAAAGCCCGTTTATTCTTCAACAGAATTTTATCTTCTACAATATTACAAAATATACAATCGGGATTTTTCATAATTAAACTCTTTAGCAATATAAATAAAATAGATTTTTAATTCGATACTTCAGAAACTCTACCTGCGGGTATTTTATCACATCCGTAAAAAACAAACTTTTACCTATAAGTCTCAAAGCCACTAAGAAGAGATTTTTATAATTATAACTGAAATCTTTATACGCCTCAGTTAAAGTTTTTGCTTTTCTTTGAACCTTCGACCTAAGTGGTAATCTTCTGATCTTCACGAAGTCACACAAAATTAATTCCGTAATTCAATGTGACTAAATTAACTTATGCATCTCGTAATTATTTTTTATTAATTACAGAATTTACTAATATTGTCAACTCTTCAATAAATTATTTTTTTTAATGGACATTAAAATACAACTTGCAAAATTTCCCGATAACTTTTACAAAGCTTATCACAAGAAGAACTGGAGTAAGGTCGAGAAACTACTTTCTGATGACTTCAAATACTTTACAGATAACTTCACAGTGATGGACAAGCCGGGCTTTATGGAATTCAGTAAGAGTGTGGAATGGGAGGGAAAGCTGTTCAGGGTCTCGGAGCTTAATGTGATGATCTCAAAAGGAGAAGACTTTGCCGTACTTAGCTATAAGATTTATTTCGAAGGAGTCTATGACAGGAACGATGTCACTGTTGAAGCAATTGAAACATTGGTGCTTAATAAAGAAAAGACGGACTGGAAGATCGTGCACTTTCATATTTCAAATAAGCTCTGATCACCCTATACCCCGCTCATCCAGAATATTATAAGCGCGAAGCTTTCCTTTAAGCAGAATGATATTGAACCCGCGGTCGACAGGTCGGTATCAGAAGCAACACAGTCGGCGTTGACATTATTGAACTTGCTTATCTCCGATGCTCTCAACAAGTGATAATTATCAGATACCAATATTACCTTATTCCAGTTCTTAACATTATATAAGCTGTCGCGGATGAAATGGATCTGCTCTATAGTAGAGCTGGATGAATTTTCGAGGATCAGATTTTCCTGCGCAACCCCGTATTTCAGCAGAACATTTTTTGAAACCTCGCCTTCGGTAAGTTCATTCGGCGAACCGCCTCCTGTTATCACAAGCTTTGGTACTATTTTTTTTCTGTAAATTTCATAACCCTTATTTATCCTCTCCTTCAATACAGGCGATGGTCTGTTACCTCCCCATACAGCAGCTCCGAGTATTACACCCGCATCGGCTTTCTTGTTTGTATCGGAATACAACAGGTAATCATCCGTATAATTTAGTATCAGAAAGAACACAACTCCCATTGAAAAAATAAAAATGAAAAGAAAGAGTAATATGCTTTTTATAATACCGAAGCTTTTTGAACGCGAAAAGGAAATTCCCAGAAAGGAAGTAAGAACAAATAAATTGATCAGCAAGGAAACTCCGATATAAATAATTTTTGTAATCTTTTCAGAAATGAAGTATGATGCGATCAGTGTAACGAGAGAAAAAAGTGAAGTAATAAAAAGAAAAATTACGCGTCCCTGACTGATATCCTTTGCAGCCATAAAGCAGATCAATATTACTAAAATAAGAATTCCAAAAAAGATCAACGAGATCACATTGCCGGTCTTATCTTCAAAACCGGTAAATGCAAGATCCTGATTTTTATATCGAAGAAAATAAAGGAGGAAAAAGGAAACCACTTCGACAATCAATACACCTGTTAAAAAAGATCTGCTTTTTTGGATGAGATTAGTTTTGATTAAAAAATTTCAGTCAAACTTAACGGAAATAAAGATTGCATAAAAGTAAATTTTCTGTCTTTATACATTTCCGGCATATTACTTCAGCTTTTGCTTTTACGATCCTTTGAGAATCTATGACAACATCCGTCCAAAACAATGGGATTTAGAAAGTAAAAATTTTTAGTTTCAATTGTCTTCGCTTTTCTTTCTTTAAAAAAAACTTTTACCACAAAGACACGAAGACTCTAAGAAAAGATTTTTATAATTATAACTGAAATCTTTATATTTCTCAGTTAAAGTTTTTGCTTTTCTTTAAGTCTTTGAGCCTCGTGGTTTTTCTGGCTCTTTTAGTACGGAGCGAGAGAAACATCAGACCGCAATTACGCCTGCCACGGGTTCTTTTTCAGAATGATAATGATTACACTAATTGTTGATTTTTTAAGTGTTGATAAAAATGTTTTGGGCAGCACTGATCTATGACCTTGATTAATCCAAAGTAATCAATTGCTTTTGCAGGCAGATTTTTTTATTTTTGTAAATAAATTTAATACAGATAAATGCCATTAAGACACAAATCCGCTCAGAAAAGAGCAAGACAGACAGTCAAAAGAACCGAAAGGAATAAAAAATTCAAAGCTTTGATAAAAGGTTCAGTGAAGAGAGTCCTGGTTCATAAGGATAAATCAGATGCTGAAACTGAAATGAAGAAAACCATGGCAGTGATAGACAGAGCGGCAGTCAAGGGCATCATTCACAAAAATAAAGCGGCAAATCAGAAATCAAAACTGGCAAAACACATCAATAAGCTCGGTAAGTAATTTTTAGCACTTATAAAGTTTTTTAAAAAAGTCTGCAACAGCAGACTTTTTTATTTATTGAGATAGATTATTTTGTATTCGGTATAAACTTTTAGTGCATTCAGAAACTCTGTCCATCCGCTGCAGTTAGCAAATCCGCTTTTAATTCCTTCGTCACTTTTCTCCCAGCCGGATTCCCTGATCTTCAATCTGCTTTTTCCATTGTTGCTTTCAAAAATAAATTCTGTTCTTATGCGGTAATTAACATTAAACCCGTTCCATTCAAATACTATTTTTTCATTAGGATGAACCTCCAGAACACTGATCAACGCAGCTTCTTCTCCCCATACCCATAGTACTTCGCCGCCCTTATCCAGATCTTTCCTTGCATCAGTTGTAAAATATTTCATGACGATATCTGCTTTGCAGACATTGTTCCATACGGTTTCAAGATCAGCTCTAATCACAGTTCCAACAGTAAAGTGAACATCACCGGGACAGCATTCCTGGAACAGCGGACTGAAGATATAATTTTTCATTTGATTAGTTTTTAAAAGCTATCACATCAATTTCAACTCTTACATCCTTCGGAAGACGGGAAACTTCTACGGTCGTTCTCGCCGGCAGGGAGGTTGAAAAATATTTGTTATAGATTTCGTTCATTGAATTAAAGTCGATCATTTCCTTAAGATATACGGTCGACTTTATTACATTCTCGAGAGATGAACCGTTATCCTCAAGTATGCTCTTTAAATTTTCAATAACTTTCTTTGTCTGCTCTTCAATTTCGGTTGATACAATATTCCCCTTTACATCAAGGGCGATCTGTCCTGAAGTAAAGATCAAATTCCCGAATTCAACCGCCTGCGAATAAGGTCCGATTGGCGCAGGAGCATTAGCGGATCTTATGAATTTTTTCATTTTATGAAAATTTTATTTATCGATTTTATCAACAATTCTTTCAAGATCTTCATTGGAAAAATACTCAATGATTATTTCACCTGTTAATTTTGATTTTCTTTTTATTGTCACCTTTGTACCAAAAAATTTTCTCATCTTGTCCTCTATATTCTGAAGGTATGGATCATATATCTCACCGAGCTTTATCTTCTTCCGGCGCGGCTTCTTTATATCCGGCTTTGTTATCTCTTCAAGATTTTTTACTGTGATGTTTTCATTTACAATTCTTCTCCAGAGTATGAGCTGATCATCAATGCTGTCTACCCGTAAAAGCATTCTTGCGTGAGCTTCTGTGATCTCATTTTTCCGAAGAGAGACTTTTATCTCTACCGGGAGTCTTTGAAGTCTCAGATAATTCGCGACCGTGCTTCTTTGCTTGGAAACTTTTTCAGCGATCTGCTCCTGAGTTAAATTGTATTCCGCCGATAATCTGCTGTAAGAATCCGAAAGCTCCATTGGATTAAGATCTTCGCGCTGTATGTTCTCAATAAGCGCCAGCTCAAGCATGCTCTCATTTGTATCCGCCGCTCCTGTAAAAATGTACGCCGGCGTTGTTTCCTTTCCGATCATCCGCATTGCCCGCAGTCTTCTTTCACCTGAGATCAGAACATAATTATCATCGAACTGCCTGACTGTTATCGGCTGTATCAATCCGCTCTGCCTTATCGACTCGGCAAGCTCATTGAGCTTTTCCTCATCAAAATCTTCCCTTGGCTGAAGAGGATTCTCTTTTATCCTGTTAAGAGGAATTTCTGTTACTGCAGCTTTTTCCGTATTCTGAACTGCATTCATATCAATGTTCTTTTCGGTAAATATCGCGGAAAGTCCTTTACCTAATACCGACGGTTTGTTTTCCATTTTAAATTTATGATTGATTAATCTGAATGCCGCTGTCCGTCCCGTCTGTGTTTTCAGTCTGAGGCAACTGACCGTTCCTGATGAGAAATTCTTTTCCAAGTTCATTGTAATTCAATGCGCCTGTAGAGGAAGGATCATAAACTATGATCGGCTTACCGTAGCTCGGCGCTTCACCGATTTTTACATTCCGGAAGATCTTCGTTTTGAAAACTTTCTCTCCGAAGAATTTACGCAGTTCACTCTCTATCTGATTGGAAAGCTTTAATCTTGAATCAAACATCGTCAGCAAATATCCTTCAATGTTCAGCGACGGATTGAAAACATTTTTTACATTCTTGATCGTATTCAAAAGCTGTGACAGACCTTCAAGCGCGTAATATTCGCACTGAACAGGTATCAGCAGCGAGTTCGCTGCTGTCAGCGCGTTGACTGTTATGAGTCCGAGTGAAGGAGGACAGTCAATGAATATGTAATCGTAGATCGAATTATTTTCGTTTATGAAACTTAATATCTTATTTTTTAAAACACTTTCACGCGAGGGCATATCCACAAGCTCGAGCTCCGCTGCAACAAGATTTATGTTTGAGCAGATGACATCAAGATTACTGACCTGAGTACTCTTTACACATTCTGTAAGTGTCTTGTTTGAAATGAATATTTCATAAGTTGAATAACCGTCGATCCTTGCCTCAAGTCCGAGACCTGAAGTCGCGTTTGCCTGCGGGTCCGCGTCTATAAGCAAAACTTTCTTTCCGTTGACCGCAATTGATGCTGAAAGATTAATGGCAGTGGTTGTTTTACCGACACCGCCTTTTTGATTTGATATGGAAACGATCTTTGTCAAATATTCTTTTCTGATTTGAAAAATTTACAACTCTGTTGAATCTCCGGACTTCATGACTATACACTTTTTTCCGATCGACTCTATCTTTCTTTTAAACTCATTCGGATCAGCTTTTATGACTTCATAAGTGTCGTAATGAACAGGCACGACAGTTTTAGCTCTCAGAAACTCAGCCGCCTTTACAGCGTCATCAATTCCCATTGTGAAATTATCTCCGATAGGAAGAAATGCGATATCAATTTTATTTGTCTCTCCGATCAGCTTCATGTCATAAAAAAGAGAAGTATCTCCCGCGTGAAAAATCGTCTTATTATCAGTGTAGATAAGTACACCCGCAGGATTTCCGGCATAAGTCCCGTCCGGCAGTGATGACGAATGATGAGCAAGAGTCAGCTTGACCTTACCAAATGGAAAATTGTACGCTCCGCCAATATTCATAGCATGACTTTTTACACCTTTGCTATAGAGATAATCCGCGATCTCTGCCATAGCGATCACAGTTGTATCATTTCCTTTTGCTATTTCTATTGTATTTCCGAAGTGGTCCGCGTGTCCGTGTGTAAGTATAATATAGTCGCACTTTGCATCCTTCAATTCAATGTCACAATGCTTTATTGCAATTTCAGTATCATTGCTTTCAATAAACGGGTCAATATAAATGACCACATCTTTAGTTCGTATCTCAACAAAGGAATGCCCGTGGTAAATTATTTTTGACATTTAACTGATTTAATGTCAAATTACCATTAATATGACTCTAATTCAATTTTAAAGAAAATGACTCATTTAATAACACGGCCGGTTTAGCAAATAAACTTTTTTCTTAATTATGACAGGATTATTTTACTTCACATCCGTCCAAAATAAGGAAAAGCTTGCCACGAATTTCACGAATGATCACGAATTAAAATATTATTACTAAATTTAAAAACAGAATTAACATAAATTTTTTTGGACAGCATAATTATATCTTCAAGGTTATTTAAAGGTTGGTTTTAGAGATTAGATATTGGTGCGAATATTACCCGAAAAAGATTGAATTTAAAATTGTTTAAATTTTTCAAAAACATTTTGGAAGGCAATGATTTTTACTTATGTTAATAATAAATTCATTTCCCCCTGTTAAATAAAGATTTTCATTAGTTAAATTTTCACAAAAAAATTGATACAACTTATCTTCCTGTCTTTGAAAAATATTGATCCGGAAACCTTCGCCGAATGAATCTTGAAAAGCATAATCTTATTCAGTTGCTAAGGACACTCAGTAATTCTGAGTGGAAAGAATTTGAAAAATTTACGGCATCACCTTTTTTCAATAAAGGAAGGAATTATATTCCACTTCTCAAAATATTAAAAAAATTTCATCCCTCATTTGAATCTCCTGAATTCACAACCGAAAATATTTATTCAAAGCTTTATCCTGAAAAGAAATACAAGGAAAGCGTTCTCAACAGTATGTTCTCAAGACTTTATATAATAGGAGAGGAATATCTTATCCAGATCGCTCTTGAGAAAAGTAAAACAAATGTGAAGGATACGCTGATAATGACAGAGCTTCGTTCACGGGGAGTTACCCTGAAGGTTAACAGTCTTGTCGAGAACAGTCTCGTGCATTTTGAAAATAAAAAATTCAGCTCCTTTGATTTTGAAAATCTGAAAAGTCTGAAAGAGCAGGTTTACTTCCTTCATCAGATAAATAATGAAAGAGAAAAATATGACAGCGCCTCCGGGGAAGTAATGATCTATTTTATTTATCATTTTATTACTGACATTCTTTTTATGGACAGCGGCGCACGATCTAATAAGATCTACTGGGATTCTGATTATGACAAAGGGTATGTTGCGCAAATTCTGAGCAATATTAATTTTGAAGAAATAATGAAGCTCGTAAAGAAGAATGATCCTAAAAATTTTCTTCCGATTAATATTTATTATCTCGCTTACAAAGCTTCACGATTCCCGGAAAACGATGACAGCTACTATGAACTGAAGGACCTGTTCTTTAAGAATATGCACAAGTTTGAACCCGATTTCAAAAGACTTATCATTTACGATCTGTGGAATAACTGTATTTCAAGAAATTTGATGGGTAAGGAAAATTTTAACCGGGAATCATTTGAGATAAGAAAGAAAATAATTGAAGAGAATCTCTTCCCAACCATCAGCAAATATATGCGCATCAGCGAATTCCGTTCATCCTTTATCAGCGCGTTGAATGTGGGTGAATTTGAATGGGCTGAAAATTTTTCAGTGAATTATCTCTACCTGATTCATCCTAAATTCAGAAATGATGTTTCCAATTTCTGCAAGGCAAGGATAGCTTATGAAAAGGGCAGCTACGATGAAGCTCTTGAATATTCCGGCAAAGTCAGATTCAATCAGATAACTTTCAAGCTTGATATAAAAAATCTTCTTTCAAAAATTTATTTTGAAACAGATTCCACCGAACCTCTTTATTCATTACTCAATACTTATTATCAGCTTCTCAATAACGCCGGTTCAAAGGATGTTAACTTCATACTGCGTCACCGAAATTTTGTCCGGCATTTGAAAAAGCTTGTCGATATCAAATGTAATGATTATGACTCCGCGGAGCTGATGTTCCTTAAAAAGAATATTCAGGATGATAATGTTTCAAACAAATCCTGGCTATTGAAGCATGTGGAAAAACTAATAGCTTCGTAAGATTGGTAAGATCCGTAAGATTATCCAATTATGATAATCTTACGGATCTATGAATTTTACCATCTGAAAATCTAATCACTTCAGGGTCTTGCGATGCTCACAAAGTTCTTCGAGTTATTATATGTTATCACTAGATCACTGACATCAACAAAGCTGTCACCTGTCATATCGGTTTTTAAATATCCCGAAGCGAAACTGAGACCGTCATTATAAACAGCTACTATGTCAGTCGCGTCAACGTTACCATCCTGATTCTCATCTCCACTATATGCAGCGAACTTTACCGGTGAAGCGTCGACCTGAACAAGATTATTTCCGTAAGCTGTCGTTGCCGCTACCGTAAAATTATAATCATTATTTGAAGTTGTTATAAGACTTGCAGGTATGTATGACCAGGTTTCAATTGAATTCCTGTGCTTCAGAGAAAAATAATAAAGCCCGTCACCGAGTGTAGTGAACTGGTAATTCGCATTCAGCAGTATCGAATCAATGACCGATTTACCCGAGTCGATTATGGTGTAAGGCGAACCGGAATTCCTTACATACAATCTCAGTGTGTCACTCATATTCAGACTGTTTGTCGCCGGATCATAAAATCCCTGCGGCATTAATTTTATGTTTACACTCTTTGATCCTTCCTGCGTTGAATACACTCCATTCGGGTTCGAGGCATAAGCTACAAGTGAAACGTTGGAATTTGTGAACGGCAGCGAAAGACAAACCGGAGTAATGGAGTTCAGCGCGGTATTCGTATTAACTTTATAAACTGTGTTACCAAGATTTCCAAACACTCCCCTTCTCACATTTATCGAATCACCGTCATTTGAAGACCAGCAGACTGAAAATGGTGTCGCACCGGTTTTTGATGAAGAGCAGTAAGTATAATTTTTATTACTTCCGTTTGTATTGGAAATAAGAAAATTGATCGACCATGATGCGCCTCCGTTAGGTGTGAAATGATACATCGGCTGTCCGTCCTTTGTGCATGTGATCATGATCGAGTCAGCTTCAGTGTCCTGCTTTACTGTAAGACAAGGTTTCTCATAACGTGAAGATGTATTTGTAAGATAATATGTGTTAAATGCAGCTGATGGTATCCACGGTGTTGCTATAACTCTTATCTCGCTGTTGGTGGGAGAAAATCTCCTCTCAACTGCAATGTAAACAGAATCAGAAGAACCTTCCTTATAATCGGCGCTCGGAAAAAAATCATTGAATGTCGTATTGATGACTGCGCCTGTCCAGGACGCTCCCCAGTTAACAGTTCTGAAAAACTTCAGGGCTGAAGTATTTCCCGTTACATTGTCCGACTCCGTGCAGATCACACCGAAGTAAGTAAGATTTTGCCAGTACGCTCCGTCGCTGACTGTTGAAATGTGTGTGAAGCATTTTCCCGGAGATGGCGACGCTATCTCACCTGAATAGATTCCGGTGGCATTGCGTCTCAGACTGTAATAACAAATTTTAGCGTCGGTATAGTCGGAAGCAAAACCCGAAGTATAAAATACAGTAAGTCTTGTAGAGTCAGCGATAGAGTTGTTTCTTGATTCCACAAGCAATGACACGTTACTTATATATGTACCGCTTCCGACGCTATATACAGAAGTCCATGTCAGCCCGTAGTCAGTGGATTTATAAATGAAAAAATATCCGTGCAGTCCTGCGGAAGCCGTACCATTTACGACCGCGTAAAGATTATTATCTTCACCGGACTTTACATCGATCTGCTTATGCAGTGTGGTAAACTTAGTGCTGCCTGGAGTGATGACTGAATTTGCAGATTGCCAGTCATTTTGCTGCGGATCAAATTTTATTTCACTTAGCAGTTTCCGGGCTTCAGCATCATCGGGAATAGTAACGAACTTATTTTCATCCGGTGTCAAAGCCATCATCTGTGATTCAATTTTCTTTGCAAGCTCTGTATCACCTCTTTCTTCGGTTTGCTTATGCTTCCGTTCCAGTTTGTTGTAAGCGGAATTATCAACATCCTTTTTACCTCCCTGAAGAGATTCATACTTTGAAGGCATGTTCGGACTGATACCCGAGTTAAGATTATCCTGTGAAAAAGAATTTACCGGCTTCAGTAAATAAATAAGCGCCGCAATTTGAAAAATTTTAAAGCTGAATTTTAGTAATGATCCTGTCTTCATTCTGATATCACTCATTTAATTTTAATTAATTTAATTAGTTAATGTTTTTTTGAAAGGTTGCTTTAAATTGTAACCCTCTGCACCTAGGATTCTGCAGAGAGTATAAACCGCCTGCGCGGGCGGCTTTTTCCTGAGTGATCAGAAAACTCTTTTATAAATTCCGGTCACAGGATTTAATTAAGACAAAAATATTAACCCTGAACGATCTTAACAAATAAAACTTTCCTGAATTTTTGACAAGGTTTCCGGCAGGTAATAATGGAAAATTTCAATTTTGGGTGATTAAAGTAGATTTCAGTAATTATTTTTTTGACAGAATGTGCTGATTGAATTTTAAAATCATCTGCTATTACTTTGGCACATCTTCCATTGAGAGCGCTTGTTACCAATTTAAAATTTTTAGAGGGGATTGATGAATTTCAGTGCCGTCCAAAATAATTTTCATCAACACTTAAAGGTTTTAAATTAATCAGCAAACGGGATAATCATTATTATTTTTAAAAAGAACCCGCCTGTGAGAAATTTCCGGCAATTTATCACCAGCGGGAAACTTTTCTTTGCAAAGCTTTCTTTTGGTTTTTCAAAAGAAAGCGTGCTTAATCGAAACTAAAATTTTCATTTTCTAAATCACATTGTTTTGGACGGATGTG